>NZ_SSBQ01000002.1:3092500-3420000 GCF_004795255.1 Streptomyces sp. RKND-216
CACCGACGAGTACCTCGGCGAGGCGCTGGCGCTGGGCGCGGGCGGGTTCCTGCTGAAGGACACCGACCCGGAGGTGCTGGTGCGGTCGGTGCGGGCCCTGGGCACGGGCGCGGGTTGCATGTCGTCCTCGGTGGTGCGGCGCCTGCGGGACGGCGGCCGGGGCGGCGAGGCGGTGTCCGCCGACCGTGCCGTCGCGGAGCTGTCCGGGCGGGAGAAACAGGTGCTCACCTTCATCGGGGAGGGGCTGTCGAACGGCGAGATCGGCGCCCGGATGTGCTTCTCCACCGCGACCGCGAAGGACGACGTGAGCGCGGTGCTCACCAAGCTCGGGGTGGCCAACCGGGTGCAGGCGGCCGTGATCGCGGAACGCGCGGGCCTGCTCGGCGCCGACGGCGCGTGATGAACTCCCACGGCGCCGCCGGTTTCCACGGCACCCGCGAGGCTCCCGGCACCCGCGAGAACTCCGACGCACGCGACGGGACCGCCGCCGACGAGAGGCGGGCCGGCGACGCGCCCGCGCAGGGCCGGGGCCGGCTGCGGCGGGCGGTGCGCGCGCCGCTGACCGCCCTGCGGTGGATGCGCCGCGGCTGGCTGACCGACGCCGTGGTCGCCGTGCTGGCCTCGCTCGACGTGTACTTCTCGCTGCCCACCCCGCACCTGTGGCAGACGGTGCTGTCCTGGGTCGCCGCGGGGGCGCTGCTGCTGCGCCGCCGCTGGCCCCGGCTGACGCTCGCTCTGGCGTTGCCCGGCCTGTACGCGGGAGTCGCGCTGCTGGCGTCCATCGTGGCGCTGGGCACGCTGGCCAGCCGGTGCCGGGTCGCCTGGCAGGTGCGGCTCGCGGTGGTGGCCGTGGTGACGGGCAGCTTCATCCCGTGGCCGCTGAGCCGGTTCGCGGAGGCGGAGCCCGGACTGCTCGTGCAGAACCTGATCTACGCGCTGGTGCTCGGCGTCGGTCCCGCCGTCATAGGGCTCCTCGTGCAGACCCGGCAGGACCTGTCGGCCCGCGTCGCGGAGCTGGCGACCGTACGCGACCACGAGCGGGAGCTGCACGCCCGTACGGTGCTGGCGCGCGAACACGCCCGGCTGGCACGGGAGATGCACGACGTGGTGTCCCACAAGGCCAGCCTGATGGCCGTGCAGGCGGGGGCGCTGGAGGTGACCGCCGCCGACCCGGAGGTCAAGGAGGCCGCCGGCACGCTGCGCCGGCTGGCGACGGGCACCCTGGAGGAGCTGCGCGGCATGATCGTGGTGCTGCGCGCGGCCGGTGCCGGGCCGACGGAACTGCTTCCGCAGCCGCGGCTGGGCAACTTGCCGGAACTGGTCGAGGGGTCCGGGCTGGACGCCGAACTGCGCATGGACGGCGCCGACGGCCGCCGGCTTCCGGAGGCGGTCGAACGGACCGCGTATCGCACCGTGCAGGAGGCGCTGACCAACGTCCGCAAGCACGCGCCCGGCGCCCGCACCCTGGTCACCGTCGACGTCGACGACGAGGCGCTGCGGGTGAGCATCCGCAACGGGCCGCCGGACGGGGCGGCGCCGCGTCCGGACATCCCCGGCGGCGGCCACGGCATCGTGGGCCTCCAGGAGCGCGCCGTGCTGCTCGGTGGCCGGCTCACCGTCGGGCCGACACCGGAAGGGGGCTACGCCGTGCGCGCCGAGGTGCCGCTGGAGCGCCCCGCGAAGCCCGCGTCCGCGCACTGAGCCGGCGCCGGAGACCCTGCTCTCCGTCCTTCCGTTCGTCCGCCCTCCGTCCGCGAGCATCCGTCCGAGGCCAGCCGAATGGGCGAAAGGAGATGCGGCGGGCGGCGCGGAGAGCGAGCGTGGAGGCATGGCCCGTGCACCCGTCGTCGTGTATCCGCCCGCGGAGGGCGGCGGTGGCGGCCGCCGTGTGCGTGCCGACGGAACGATTCTCGGCATCGCGTACAGCGAGGCCGACCTGCTGGAGTTCCTGCGCCGTGCGGGCCTGGACCCGGACGGCATCCGGCTGGACGACCCGGACCTGATCGAGTGGCGCGGCGGCGGGCCCGACGTGTGGCTGTGAGGCGTCCGGGCGGCCGAGGGGGGTCGGGCGTCAGAGGTCGGACCAACGGCACCCGCTCCGCGTTATCCACCGGTTGGGGATGATTCGCCCACCCGTGGTCTTCTGCTTCCCGGGCCCGTCACTTTCGCACTGCTGCGCGGCCGTGCCGAGCTGAGCGAGGACCTGCCCGAGGTCCGCGCCTGGGCGCCGCGCATCGCCGCCCGCTACATGGGTGAGGACCGCGCCGAGGAGTACGGCGCGCGCAACGGCGTCCCCGGCGAACTCCTGGTCCGCATGCGTGTCGAACACGCCCTCGGCCTCGACGCCATCGCGGACTGACCACCGCGCCGGGCTGCCGCCGTCGCGGCTGCAGTGCACTGGCGATGCGACGTCTCGTCTGCGCGGGCTCTCCGTCCCACGCGATGCATGGAGTGTGCGCGACACATGTATGCAGCCGATGCCGCCACTATGGGGAAACGGGTGATCAGCTTGAGCGCGACGCAGATCGACATCGATGACGATGCCCTCGCGGACGCGATGCGTCTGTCTCAGGCCAAGACCAGGAAGGACACCGTCAACCTCGCGCTGCGCGAAGATGCGGAGAGGCGCCGCCGCACCGAGGCGCGCCTGCGACACTTCCGTGCTGCCCGGGGCTGGGACGAAGAAGGCTTCGAGCGTCAGCACAGGGCGGAGAAGGGTGCGGCCTGAGGGAAATCCGGGTGCGGGACGGCTGGAGGAGCGAGAGCCTGGGTCATGGCCTGGACACTCTCGGACGACCTCGACGCCTTCCGTGCGCACGCCGGGGGCTTTCTGCGCGCCCGCCCGGACGTGAACACCACGACGCTCTCGGTCAGCAGCACGCTGGCCGCGCTCGGCATCGACGTGTTCGGCGACCGGCCGCCGGTGTTCGGCTGGTGGCACGCGGCGGACGGGGAGGTGGCCGGGGCGTTCCTGCGTACTCCGCCCTACCCGGTGGCGCTGTCCGCGATGCCCGAGGAAGCCGCCGCCGCACTGCCCGCCGCGCTCGCCGGACGCGACCCGGCGCCCCCGGGCGTGAACGGCCCGGCAGCCGTGGCCGAGGTGTTCGCCGCCGCGTACCGCCGGGTCAACGGCGGCGACGTGCGCGTGCTGCGCCGCGAACGGCTGTTCCGGCTGGGGACGCTGCGCCCGCCGCAGCCCGCGCCGGCCGGCCGCGCCCGCACGGCCACCGCCGCCGACCGCGACCTGCTCGTCGCCTGGTGGGCCGCGTTCCGGCGCGACGCCGGGCTTCCGTCGTCGGGCGACGGGCGCATGATCGACGACCGGATCGGCGGCGGCCGGTTGATGCTGTGGGAGACCGGGCCGGACCCGGTCGCCATGGCCGCCATGGGCGCACCGGCCGCGGGCGCGGCACGCGTCGGACCGGTGTACACGCCGAAGGCGCAGCGCGGCCGGGGCTACGGCGGTGCCGTCACTGCGGCCCTCTCGCAGGCCGCGCTCGACGCGGGCGCGCGAGAGGTCCTGCTCTTCACCGACCTCGCCAACCCCACCAGCAACGCCCTCTACCAGCGCCTCGGCTACCGCCCCCGCGGCGACTACACCTCGTACGCGTTCGCACGGTGACCGGCCACGGGATCGCCGCCGGGGGGATACCGGTGCGCGCCCGTCCGGGGGCTACAGGCGTTCCCGGAGGTGCACGGTGACGGTGCCGCCCTCGTGCTTGCCGAGTGTGCGGCGGAGGTCGGTCTTCACAGGCGGTCCGTGGCGGCCGTCCCGGGGAGCGCGCCGCTCCCCTCTGCGGTGACGGCCCCCGCTGCGAAAGTCATAGCCGACGACCCGTGGGCAGGGCACCCGCCCGGAGGTTACCGTCGGGTAGGACTGGGGAGGGCGACGCATGACAGACGTGCGGGAGCGTTCGTGGTGGGGTTGGGGACGGGCCGACCGTGCCCTGAGCGACGAGGAGTGCACCGCCCTGGGCGCGCAGTTGCCGGGGCTGCCGGACGCGCCCCTGCCGGTGCCGCGCGTGGCCGGCCTCGACCTCCCGGCGCCCCGCGTCGCGCCGCCGCCCGCACTCGCCCACGCGGTGACCGACGCACCGCCCGACCGCGCCGGGCACACCTATGGCAAGGCGTACCGCGACGTCGTGCGCGCCCTGCACGGCGACCTCGCCGCCGCGCCCGACCTCGTGGCCTACCCGCGCACCGAGCAGGAGATCGCCGACCTGCTGGACTGGGCGGGGCAGCACCGCGTCGCCGTCGTCCCGTACGGCGCGGGCAGCTCGGTGGTCGGCGGCACGGAGTACCGGCCGGGAGACGGCGACCATGCGGGCGTGCTGTCGCTGGACCTGTCCGCGCTGGGCCGGGTGCTGGAGATCGACCGCGCCTCCCGCGCCGCCCGCGTCCAGGCCGGCGTGTACGGACCGGCGCTGGAGGAACAACTGCGCCCCGCGGGGCTGACGTTGCGGCACTTCCCGCAGAGCTTCGAGTTCTCCACCCTCGGCGGCTGGCTCGCCACCCGCGCCGGTGGCCACTACGCCACGCTGCACACGCGCATCGACGACTTCGTCGAGTCGATGCGCGTGCTCACCCCCGTCGGGGTGAACGAGTCGTGGCGGCTGCCGGGTTCGGGAGCCGGGCCGTCCCCCGACCGCCTGTTCCTCGGCTCCGAGGGCACCCTCGGCGTCATCACCGAGGCGTGGCTGCGGCTCCAGGCCCGTCCCGTCCACAAGGCGTCGACCGCCGTACGGTTCGCCGGGTTCACCGCCGCGTGCGAGGCGGTGCGCGCCGTCGCGCAGTCCGGACTGCACCCGGCCAACTGCCGCCTGCTCGACCCCGGCGAGGCGGCCCTCTCCGGTGCCGGGAAGGGCGGGGAGTGCGTGCTGGTGCTCGGTGTGGAGTCCGCGCACCACCCGGTGGACGGCCGGCTCGCCGAACTCGTCGCCCTGGCCCGCGATCACGGCGGCGCTCCCGCCGCCGACGAGGCGCAGGCGGAGGACGACGCCGTCGGCTCCTGGCGCAGTGCCTTCCTGCGCATGCCGTACCTGCGTGACGGACTCGCCCGGATGAGCGCGCTGACGGAGACCTTCGAGACCTCCTGCACCTGGGACCGCGCTGCCGGGCTGTACGAGGCGGTGCGCACGGAGGTGGGCGCGGCGGTGGAGAAGGTCACCGGCGCGCCCGGCACGGTCAACTGTCGCTTCACGCACGTCTATCCGGACGGCCCGGCGATGTACTTCACGGTGATCGCCGCGGGCCGGCGCGGCTCGGAGGTCGCCATGTGGGACGAGGTGAAGACGGCCTCCCTGGAGGTTCTGGCCCGCCACCGGGCGACCGTGACCCACCACCACGCGGTCGGCCGCGACCACCGCCCGGCCTACGACCGCCAGCGCCCGGACCCCTTCGCGCTGGCGCTGCGCGCCGCGAAGTCCGCGCTCGACCCGCACGGCGTCCTCAACCCCGGCGTCCTGGTGCACTGATCCCTGTCGGGGGTCAGTCGCCGACAGGAGGAAGCGGGTCGGAGACGTAGGTACCGAGTGCGGGCAACGTTTCGACCAAGCCCTGCTCGCGCAGCTCGCGGACGGCTCGACGTACCGTTCCGGCTGACACGCCGTACTCGTCCGCGAGGTCGCGCTCGTTGGGCAGGCGCCCGCCGGGTGGAATCCTGCCGCTCCGGATCTGCGCGGTGAGTTCGGTGGCAATGCGGCGGTAGGCATACTCCATCGTTCGAATCTACGTGCGCAGTGTGCACCCCATGCACTGACGAGCACAGTGTGCGGACTGTGCACAGTGTGCACAGTCAGTACCGTGAGGATCAGCAAGGACCCCGGCGACCGATGGAAGCGGTCCCGGGGCGTGGCCCTTCGTTGCTGAGGAGCGAACGACGTATGAAGACTATCCCGGCACGCGTTGGCGCGTGTGTATCCGCCCACGGGACGGCACCGGCTGAGGATCGCGGAACCGCGGCCCGGGGGTCGCCACGCCCGGCGTGGTGTACGGGTCGGCGCCTGGCAGCGCCGCATCGTGCTGCTGCTCGCCGTGCACTACGGTCTCGACCTCGACACCCGCGACATCCACGCGCGGGGAGTGGCGTGGTGACCGGCGAACCCCGGCGGGCGGTATGCCGGCTGCTGCCTTGGGACTCCCCGGAGGCCAAGCCCGCCTACCTGGTGACCGACGACCCCCGAGGGGATGCTCTCGCTGCTTGCCGACGGCATCGAGGACTCCCAGATCGACACGGCGCGGCGCGTGCTGTCCCATGCCCGGGAGATGCTCGCGGACGAACGGGTCCGCATGACCGGTGGCGAGTACGCGTTCGTGGCCCGGCGGTTGGCGGAGTGCGTGCACGACCTGCTGCGGATCGTCGCCTCGCGCGGGGCGCGGCTGGGGATCGAGGAGTTGCCGGTGCGCGGCTCCTGAACTCCCCTGCACTCCCCTGGACTCCTCGCCTGCCCGGTGGGGGGCGGTCAGGTGCAGAAGATGAACCAGCAGTCGTCGTAGTCGTCGTCCGGGGGTTCCGGGTTCTCGTCCTGCGGCGGGGTCGGCTGCGGCTGGGTGGGCTCGGGTTCCGGCTCCGCGGGCGTCGTGGGGGCGGGGTCGGTCGGCTCCGGCTGGACGCTGCCGACCACCTCGGTCGGCTCCTCCTCCGGCTCCTTCGACTCCTTCTCGTCCTTCGGCTCGTCGCTCTCCTCCGCGCTCGCGGAGGCTGAGGGGTCCGAGTCGGGGCTGCGGGAGGCGTCCGCCGAGGAGGAGTCGGGGGACGCCTCGTCGTCGGGCTCCTGCGTCTCGGTGCCGTTCGCGCCGACGGCCTGCGGGTCCGGGCTGGAGGCGGTGGGTGCGCTCCAGGGGAGCGACGGGTTGCCGACCTCGGTGACGGCCAGGCCCAGCAGCACCGTGCCCAGGCAGGCGGCGAGGACCACCAGGCGCTTGCCGTGGCCCTTGCGGGCGCGCCGACCGCGGGAGCGGCGTGCGCTGCGGCCGCCCGGGGCGGGGGTTTCCGCGTCGCGCGCCTCGGGTTCGGCGCGTTCTTCGGCGGGGGCGGCGGAGGGGACGGGCTCTGCCCGTTCCGGGCGGCGCCGGGAAGGGGCGTTGAGGTCCTGCGGCGGCTCCTGGTGGAACGCCTGTGCGCGATAGGCCGATTGACCGGGCCCGCCCGGCGCCGGTCCGCCCGGCCGGGGGTGCCCCTGTACGTGGTGACCTGGCCCGGGGTGCCCGTGTCCGGGTTGGCCCGTGGGTGCCGGGCCGCCGCGCTGCGGGGGGCCGTACTGCTGCGACGGGCCTGCGTGGCCTCGGGGAGCAGCATGGCCGGGGTGCGGCGTGTGGGGTGCGGGATGGCCGACGTAGGGGGTTCCGGGTGCAGGGGTGAGGTACCCGGCCGGGACTCCGCATCCCGGACAGGCCAGGGCGCCGTTGAGGTGCCTGCGGCACGTGGGGCAGTAGTCCATGGCGTGCGGAAGGCTATGCGGAGGCACCGCGAGGTGTAACCGGGGTTCTGTGAGGGTCCTGTGCCGATACGTTGACGTGTTCACGGCGACGGGCGGTCGGTCCCGGTTGTGCCCCCTCTGTGCGGGTGCGCAGAGGGGGCGGGTCGCGCCCCGGGGCCCGGGGAGGTCACTGTCGGGGCGCGCCCCGGATCGGCGGCCGGCGGTCGGTCCGACGGCCGGGGCGGGTGGGTCAGACGGGTGCGTTCCATTTCTGGTTCGCCGTGCCTGTGCACGTCCAGATCTGGAGCCGGGTGCCGTTGGCGGAGTTGTTGTCGGTGACGTCCAGGCACTTGTCCGCCTGCGGGTTGACGATGTCCCGCGCGCCGGTCACCACCCATTGCTGCGCGGCGCTGCCGTTGCACGTCCACAGCTGGACCCTCGTGCCGTCGGCGGTGCTGCCGGAGTCCACGTCCAGGCACTTGCCGAGCGCACGAATCGTGCCGTCGGAGGCGACGGTCCAGTGCTGCGCGGCGTTGCCGTTGCAGTCGTGGAGCTGCACGGGTGTGCCGTCGGCGGTGCCGGCGTTGGCGACGTCCACGCACTTCCCGGCGAGCCCGGTGATCTGTCCGCTAGGGCCCGTACCACCGCCCTCGCCGGAGGTCACCCGGACGTAGTCGACGACGAGCTGCTGCGGGAAGACGGTGCTGCCGTCGGGGTCGCCGGGCCAGTAGCCGCCCACGGCGAGGTTGAGGATGAGGAAGAACGGCTTGTCGAACACCCAGTCCCGGCCGCCGAGGTCGGCGGGCGTACGGGTCTGGTAGACGTTGCCGTCCACGGACCAGGTGATGCGGTTCGGCGACCAGTCCACGGCGAAGGTGTGGAAGGCGTCGGCGAACTGCTGCCCGCCGGGCAGGGTGTACGCGGCGCCGATGCCGCCAGAACCGGAGTAGCCGGGGCCGTGGAGTGTGCCGTGCACGGTGCTGGGCTCGAAACCGACGTTCTCCATGACGTCGATCTCGCCGCTGGCCGGCCAGCCGATGTCGCCGATGTCGTTGCCGAGCATCCAGAACGCCGGCCACATGCCCTGGCCGCGCGGCACCTTCAGCCGGGCCTCGACGTGGCCGTAGGTGGTGGTGAACTTGCCCGAGGTGTTGAGGCGGGACGAGGTGTACTCGCAACGCCCGTACCAGCACTGGTAGTTGCCCGGGTTCTCCTTGCGGGCGGTGATGACCAGGTTGCCGTTGCCGTCCAGGGCGGCGTTGTCGTTGCCGGGCGTGTACCACTGGCGTTCGTGGTTGTTGACGTTGTCGCCGGTCTCGATGTGCCACCGGGACCCGTCGACGGCCGCACCGGCGGGTCCGTCGAAGTTGTCCTCGAACAGCACCGCGCGGGGGGCGTCGGCCTGCGCGGCCTGTCCCTGCGGGGCGGTGGCGGTGTGGTCCGGGTGGTCGGGGGCGGGTGCGGCGGCGCCGGGCACGGCGGCCGTCCAGCCCAGCGTGGCGGCCAGGCCGACCGCCAGCAGGGCGCTGCGGCGGCGTCGCCGGGTGGTGGAGTGCGGGTGGTGGGGGTGTCTGTGCGGCATCGCGGTCACCTCGTCGCTTGGGGGAGCGAACTCGGCCCTGTACGGGCGGGATTGGTCCGTACCTCTGACGCCACGAGTGAAGCGGTCGAGAATGTCCGCGTCAAGAGAGCGCTCTCACTCGCTCTGGTGGACCGTCCTTCGGACGTCGGTGAGGTGCGCGAAGACCACGACGTTGCCGCTGTACTCCCCGGCCTCCTCGTCGAACCTCCCGCCGCAGGTGATCAGCCGCAACTCCGGCCGTGCGGACGAGCCGTAGACCTCGGCGTCGGGGAAGTGCGCCCCGTCGTAGACCTCCACGGCGTCGATGGTGAAGACGGCGGTGAAGCCGTCCCGCCGCTCGACCTCCACCTCCGCGCCCTTGCGCAGCGCGCCCAAGCCGTAGAAGACGGCCGGGCCGTCGGCGGTGTCGACGTGCCCCGCGACGATTGCGGTGCCCACGGCGCCCGGCGGCGTGCCGTCCGCATACCACCCGGCGAGGTTCGCGTCCCGCGGAGGCGGCGCCTCCAGACTCCCGCCGTCGTGCAGGCCCAGGCGGGTGAACGGGGCGGAGACGCCGATCGACGGGATGCGGACGCGCAGCGGGTCGGAGGCGCGCGGGCCGGATCGGGAGCGCTCGGGGCGGAGGCTCTCCCGTCCGCCGGTCTCCCGTCCGTTCGTGTCCCGTCCGTTCGTGTCCGCTTCGGACAGCGTCGGGGCAGGCGTCTCGGGGCCGGGGAGGGCGCGGGGGGCGTCGCGGGCGAATCCCGCCTCGGCGGGCGGCTGCGGTGGGGCCTGCCCGCCGGTGCCGTGGTCGAAGAGCCAGACGGCGGCACAGGCGGAGGCGGCGACGAGTGTCGAGACGCACGTCTCCACGCCGCGACCGCGGCGACGTGGGCGTGATGCCGCAGTCGGACCCGCCATCGGACCTCCTCGCATGCGGGTACCCGTACGAGTACGGGGGCGGGGCGAGCGTCACGGCGGTGCGGGTGCGGACATCGCCGGGCGACGTCCGCACCCGCACGCCGGAACGGCATGCCGTGGGTCTGCCCGGGTCAGCCGTCCAGCCTGCGGTGGCGACGGCGCAGGTAGAGCGCACCGCCGGCCGCGGCCACCAGGGCGAGGGAGCCGCCGGTCAGCATGGCGGAGTCCACGCCCGCTCCTGCGCCGCCGACTCCGGTGTGGACGCGGCCGTGCGGCATCTTCCCCTGCTGGTCGTGTCGCCAGTCCTGCCGGTCGTGGTGGCCGTCCTTGTCGTGCTTGTCCCAGCCGTCCCCGTGGTGGCCCCCCTCGCCGCGGTGGTCGCCGTTCTTGTCGGACGGGTCGCCGCCGTCCCCAGGCCACTCCTTCCAGCCCTCGCCCTCGGGCCAGGAGTCCGCGGCACCGGAGCCCTCCGGCGCGCCGTCCTTCGGAGCGCCCTCGTCGGACCACTCCTTCCAGTCCTCGCCCTCCGGCCACTCGTCGCCGGCCTTCGCCTCGGCGCTGCCCGTTGCGGGCTGCCGCTCACCGGCACGGTGGTGCTTCGCGTCCCCGGCCGTGTGCTTCGCGGGCCCGACCACGACCGTGCCGGCGAGTTTTCTCCCGTCCGTGCAGGAGCCGCCGATCGCGTACCGGCCCGGCTTGGTGTCGCGCGTGACGCGCAGCTCGCCCTTCGCCGTCCGGGCCTCCGCGTCCCTCGGCTCCAGCCCGAGGATTCCGGCGCCCAGTGCACTGGCGTCCACCCCGGCGCTCCCGCCGGGCCCGCAGGCGTCCGTCGACAACGTGACCGTGCCGCCCGGGCGTGCCGTGCCCGGGTCGACCCTGATGTCGCCGTCGTCGCCGGCGGCGAAGGCGGTCGTGGCGGTTATGCCGACGACGGCCACGGACAGCGCCGCGCCGGAGAGCCGCCGAGCGGCTCTCGGCCGGCGCGGCGTGGAAAACGCACGCATGAACGAACCTCCGACGATGGCGGGGTGTGCGGCGCGCGGCTGCGCCGCCGTACTCCCGGGACGCCCCGCGTCCGCATCCGAGCCAAGTCGCATCCCCCCGGCTCCGCGCTCCGGGCGGTTCACCGCGTCGTCGGCGCAGGTGGGCGGTGCGGCTCGTGGACGTTGCTCCATGCGGCGGACGGTGGGCGCAACGGTGCCCCGGCGGCGGGGCCGGGCGGGCAGGGCCAGGGGGGCGTACGGGTGAACTCCGGGCCCGTACCCCCTTGTGGGTGACACGGCTGATCCGGGCGGGTGACTTCGGGACGGTGGGCCTCGTTGTCTCTGGCATGGCTGTGATGCTCACGCAGTGGTCGCCGGTGCCCTGGTCGGGGGAAACGGTTCCCCGTCCTGTTCTTCCGCCCCCGGCGGGTGCCTCCGCACCCACGCCCATCTACGAGACGCTCGTACGCGAGTGGTCCCTGGCCGGTCGCACCGTGCCGGGTCAGGGAGGCCGTCACGGCCGCACCGAGCCCGTGGAGACCGGCGGGCGGTGGTGGCGCACGGAGGAGGCGCAGCCGTCCTACGGGGGCCCTTCGCCGGTGGCGCCCGGTCCTGCCGCGTACGGCGGCGGGGTGTACGGCGGCAATGGGGGCGACCTGCACGGCGGCAACGGCGGTGACGTGTACGGCACTTCGGTCGAGCGGTACAGCTCCTCCGCGGAGCGGCACGCCACCGGTACGAAGGGATACGGCACCTCCGCCGCCCCCTACCGAAGCATCGCGCCCTATGTGGGCGTCTCCGGCTACGGGGACGGGGGCGACGACGCGGGCGGCCGTGCAGCGGAGGCGCGACCGGCGGAGGGTGCGGCCGGCGAGACCGAGGCGGCGGCCGCCGATCGGGCGGAGGCGGAGGAGCGTCCGCCCGCGTGGGAGCGCGTGGCGATTCTCTGATGCGTCCGGGCCGGTTCGGTGCCGTGGGGCGGTGGCTGGCATGGAGGCCCGGGTCGTGGACGGCAGGATCGTGCGCCGCCCGCCCGGCGTCGGCCCGCGTGCTCAGGCGAGGGCGGCGGTCAGCAGGGTGAAGGTTCCATGATCTGACACGCCGTCCCGGCAGGCACGCAGTCGGGGTCCTCGGACCCCGTCGCCTGCCCTGCGGCATCGCTGGTGGCGTGATCACCGGCAGGTGATGGATGCGCTCGGATGGAAGTCCCAGGCGCACCGAAAGGCCGGTTCGCCGAGAGAGGTTGGGGTGGATGCGCCGACGGTCCGTTGGTGGAGGTTCGGTGCCGGTCGTCGTGATCGACTCGTGATCACCCACGGAACCGGCGTGCTGACGGGGCGTGTTGGCGCGTCCGTATTGCTCATCGATGGGCGGGAAGTCCCTGCCAAAGCGTAGGCAAAATCAGCGACCCGGCTTGGTTTCCCCGCTGTGGGTCTATTAACGTTCGATAACGCAGCGCGGTCGTCACTGCCGTCACTCCAGGCGGCACCGTGCGCCGTCGCCTAATCCCGCACGTGGGTCACGCGAGTCTCACCACTCGCGCCGGCACACCGAGGGAGCCGGGGAACCACCTTTCAGGGGTGAATCGGCGGTCCCGCCCAAGGACCGCTGTAGGAGACCTTCCTGCTCCGAACCCGTCAGCTAACCCGGTAGGCGAGAAGGAAGGAAAGGAGAGCGCCCCCAGTGGCGTCCACCAGGCATGCCCCCGAGGCCCGCGACTTCTACGGAAGCGGACACCTCGGCGACACCGACCTCACCACCGAGTTCCCCCAGTTCGAGGAGTCCTTCGACGCCACCGGCGCCTACGCCGTGCCGACCGTCTACGGGCCGGAGCAGGACGGGGCGTACGACGGGTGGAACCCGACCGCCGAATCGGTGCGCCCGGTGCGCGGCCGTCATCGCGTGGCGAAGCAGCGCGGCGGGATGGCTCGCAGCGGGGCGGTGCTCGGGGTCGGCATGATCGCGGCCGTCGGCGCGGGCGGAATGGCCACGGCCAAGGACAAGCCGGCCTCCGTCACGATGGCCGACATGTCCTCCCTCGCCGGCACGGTGGCGGACGAACTGCCCAGCGAGATAGGTGACCTGGTCCCCGTCGTCGACGGCTCGGCGGACACCACGACGGTCGCCGCTCAAGCGCCGCTCACCCAGGCCGGATTCAGCACCGAGACCGCTGCTCCGGAGGGGGACGCCGGGGAGTCCCTGCGGACCCGCATCCTGGCGCAGGCCGCCCAGCAGCAGTCGGCCGCCGACGCCACCGTCCGCGAGGACGCCGCCGACACCGCGCGCGCGGAGGCCGCCGAGGCCGCCGCGAAGAAGGCGGAGGCCGAGCGTGAGGCCGAGGCCGAGCGCAAGCGCGAAGCCGCCGAGGAGGCCCGCCGCAAGGCCGAGGCCGCACGGCTCGCCGAACTCGCCCGCAGCTACAGCGTGCCTCTCTCCTCGTACACGCTCAGTTCAAGCTACGGCGCCGGCGGCAGCATGTGGGAGAACGACCACACCGGCCAGGACTTCGCCGCGCAGACCGGCACCCCGGTGATGGCCGTGCACAGCGGCACCGTGAAGGAGGCCGGCTGGGCCGGCTCGTACGGCTACCGCGTCGTACTCGAACTCGACGACGGCACCGAGGTCTGGTACTGCCACCTGTCCTCGATGAACGTCTCCGCCGGGTCCGAGGTCAACACCAAGGACGTCATCGGCAACGTCGGCTCCACCGGCAACTCCACCGGACCGCACCTCCACCTGGAGGTCCGGCCGGGCGGCGGTTCGCCCGTCGACCCGCTGTCCTGGCTGCGTGGGAAGGGCCTGAACGTCTGACACCTTCCGCCCCGGGATTCCCTTCCACGTCCCTGAAGCAGGGACGGTGCCGCCGCCTCGTGCCCGTCGAGGCCTGTGACACCTCCTCCCCCCCACCGCAGTACTCGGCGACAAGGAGGGGCGAGGCGGCGGCGACCGGGAACCGGGGCGGGCGGCCACCGAGACTCCGGCGGTCCTGGCGGACCACCCCCCGACGCCAGGGCCGCCGGACCCTTTTCTAGCGCCGGCTCAGCAGGGCTTCCAGGAGGTCGGCGGCCCGTGTGGTGCCGCCCTCCGCGCGGGCGTCCTCGCGCAGCCGGGCGGACCGCCGGGCCACCTCGGGGTCGGAGGTGAGGGCGGTCAGCGCCGCGCGCAGCGACGCGGCGTTCGCGTCCGCGGTGTCGAGGCGGCGGGCCACGCCCAGTTCGACGAGGCGGTCCGCGTTCTGGAACTGCTCCGCGCCCTGCGGCACCGCGATCATCGGCACGCCCGTGAAGAGCCCTTCGCTGCTGCCGCCCATCCCGGCGTGCGTGACGAACGCGTCCGCCTGCCCCAGAATCGCCAACTGCGGTACCCAGGAGTGCACTTCGACGTTCGCCGGGATCTCGCCCAACTCGGACGGGTCGACGTAGCGGCCGATCTGCAGCACCACGTGCCAGCCGGGAAGGCCGCCGAAGGCGGCCAGGCACTGCCGGTAGAACTCCGGCTGCCGGGTGTACGCCGAACCGAGCGACACGAGCAGCACGTTCTCGGCCCCGGCCGGACGGGTCCACGCACCCTGGTCGGCGCGGTCCCCGAAGCAGGGCCCGACGAAACTCACCACATCGGGGTCCACGAGGTCGGCGTGCGGCTGCATCGCCCGGGGGATCATGGCCAGCGCGCGGTCGGGCAGCCCGACGAAGGACGGGCCGTCCGTCGTGGTCGCGCCGGATGCCTCGGCCCAGGCGGAGACGCGGTCGAAGTACTCCTGCGCGCCGGGCAGTTGCAGCATCTGCTTCAGGATGGCCTGTTCCTCGTCGTGCCAGGCCACATACGTCGGCGAGAGCTGCACCGCGGGGCGGCCCTGCCGCTCGGCGAGGGCGCGGACGGCGTAGCCGCCGATGTCGTAGAGGTAGAGGTCGGCGGGATCGTCCTCGTACACCGCCTCGATCTGCGGGAGCACGTGCATCGCGTCGTCCAGGAAGACGCTCATCGCGCCGACCGGGTCCTCCGGCCAGTCGTTGTCCGTCACCGGGAGCGTCGAGTCGAACGGCACGAACGTGGCACCGGTGCCGGTGACGAGGTCCGCGACGGCGTGCCCGTTGGCGTAGGTCACGCGGTGGCCGCGCGCCACCAGTTCGCGGATGATCTCCAGGCTCGGCAGCACGTGGCTGACGGCGGGCACACCGACCATGGCGATGTGGGCGCGCGGATGGGAGCGGGGCAGGTTCATGAGTCTCCTCGATGATCTACGGGCGTGACGGCATCGGCCCGTGGCAAAGGCCCGGGCACGGGTGACGCTGGCGGCGCGCTGCGCCGCGCTGACTCACTCGTAGATCTGCTGGAAGGAGTACATGCCGGCGAGGTTAGCCCGTGGCGCTCCGTGCTTCCACCGGGTTTCCGCCGGGCGGGGTCAGCGGCGGGGCTGACCGTAGGCGTGGCGGACGTGGAGGCGGACGACGAGGCGGCGGTCCGTGACCATCGAGCGGCGGTACTGGTTCCAGTCGCCGTGTTCGCCGGAGATCGCGCGGTAGACGTCGACCAGTTCCTCCACCGTCGCGTCGTACGGGTCCGCCGCGACGGCGGTCAGCTCCGCGTCGCCCTCGGCGACCGTCCAGGACCAGCCGTCGGCCGTCGTGACGTGGTAGCTCGCGCGCGGATCGCGAGCGAGGTTGCGGGTCTTGGCACGGTCCGCGGTGACCGACACCCGGACGATCCGCTGCTCCGGGTCGTACGCGTGCAGCACGTTGGACAGTTGCGGTCGGCCGTCCCGCTTCAGCGTCACCAGAACGCCCCGGTTCTGGTCCGTCAGCAGCGACAGCAGCGCCTCCTGCGGCACCTTCTCGTCCATGTCTCGCTCCTCCGCGCGTCGGGGAAGGGGCGGCGGCGCCCCCGGCACGCCCCTTCCCCCGGTCCTCGCAGGCCAAGCCCGCTGCGGGAGACGGATCAGCGCCGGGCGTCCCAGCGGCCGGGGTCGTCCTCCAGCGAGGCTCGCGCCCACCGCCCGTGCTCGGCGGCCGCCGCGTAGGTGTCCTGAAGGAAGGCCATGAGCGCGCCGTCCGGGTCCGGGGACGTCCGCACCGCCTCGTAGGGGAGCAGGAACTGCCCGTTCTGCGCGCTGTAGTACGCCTCGTCCGGCCGTACCGGGTGGTCCGCGAAGCCGTCCGGTTCGGGGTAGGCGTACGCGTAGAACGCGCCCTCCTCGCCGCCGCCCGGCCAGAAGCCGCAGCTGCTCAGTTCGCGGGAGTAGCCCTCGACCATCACCCAGTCACCGCAGTTGGGCGCGCCGCCGGGGTGCGGTGGTGCGGGGCGTCCGGAGAAGCGGGTGCAGGCCAGGTCCATCGCGCCCCAGAAGAAGTGCACGGGGCTGACCTTGCCGACGAAGTGCGAGCGGAACTCGCCCATCACCCGCTGCGCCTGGAGGAGTTGGCGCCAGAACAGCTGCGCGGCGCCGGGGTCGTAGGAGGCGTGCCGGTCGTCCTCGGCGAACGGGATGGCCGGCTCGACCTCGTTCGGGTGGCCCTGGATGGGGGCCTCGACGCCCAGTTCGTCCAGTGCGCGCATCGTCTCGGTGTGGAAGCGGGCCACCGACATGGGCTCCAGCGGTACGTGGCGCGTGCCGCTGGAGTCGCGGCGCAGCACCAGCCGGTGGTCGACGAAGTCGAACTCCACGTCGAAGGCCCCGTCGCGGTACGGCACGGCGGAGGTGGTCAGTCCGCGCGCGCTGACGTACAGGGTGACCTGCCACCAGTGGTTGACCAGCGGCGCGTGGGCCAGGCGCACCTTGCCCACGATCTGCGTCCACATGTGCAGGGTGTCGCGGGTGTCGGCCCAGTCGTCCACCCGCAGCCGCGGCCATGCCGCGGTCGCCCGTGCTGCTGTCCGGTCCGTCACGGCCGTGCCTCCCGGGTCGGCGTCGCCGGTCTCCCCTCGCAGGGTCGCCTGCGGTGCCCGGCCCGGCAAGTCAGGAGTTCCCGGCCTGCTGCGGCTCCTCCGCCTCCTCGGGCTGCGGCGCGGCGAGGTCCGTGCGGTGGAGTCGTGTCCGGCACCGGCCGGTGGCCGGTGCCGGACGGATCACTCGCGGGCGCCGCCGCCGGTCATGGCTTCGGCGAGGCGCAGGTGCCGGATGGCCTCGACCGGGCGGTTCTGGCGTTCGAGGGTGCGGCCGAGCACCAGGTGCGCGTACGCCTCCGCCGGGTCCTGTTCCAGCACGGCGCGGAGTTCGGCCTCGGCGCGTCCGAGCTGCGCGGAGTGGTAGTACGCGCGGGCCAGGAGGAGCCGAGTGCCGAGCTTCCGCGGTTCCGCGTCGACGAGCGGCCGCAGGATGCGGGCCGCACCGGCGTAGTCGCGGGCCTCGTAGAACAGCACGGCGCGCTCGTACTCCTGCATCGGCGTCGGCGTCGGCGTCCCGCCCGGGGGCGCGGGCGTGCTCCGGCTCGTCGGGCTGTCGGGGGTTGCGGGCGTCTCGGGTGTCATCGGCGGTCGCCCTCCGTCCTGGGGTCGGGGGAGCCGCCCCGAAGCTCCGCCGTGCCGGTGTCGGCGGTGGTGCGGTGCGGCAGCTCCTGTGGAGAGGTGGTGCCCAGCCGTCCGGTCTGGAAGTCCTCGAAGGCCTGGACGATCTCGGCCCGGGTGTTCATGACGAACGGTCCGTAGCGGGCCACCGGCTCGCGGATCGGCAGGCCGCCGAGCAGCAGGATCTCCCAGCCGGTGCGGCTGCCGTTGTAGTCCTGGCCGGGCGCCGCCTCGAGGGTGAGTGCGGAGCCGGGCCCGAAGACCGCGAGCTGCCCCTCCTCCAGCGGGCGCCGTTCCGAACCGACCGTGCCGCGCCCGGCCAGGACGTACGCCATGGCGTTGAAGTCGTCGGGCCAGGGCAGCGCGAGCTGCGCGCCGGGGCTGACGGTGGCGTGCACGTAGGTGATGGGTGTCCGGGTCACGCCCGGTCCGCGGTGTCCGCCCAGGTCGCCGGCGATGACGCGGAGCAGCGCCCCGCCGTCGTCGCTGGAGAGCAGCACGGTCTCGGCGGCCTTGATGTCCTGGTAGCTGGGGTCCGTCCACTTCAGCGACTTGGGCAGGTTGACCCAGAGCTGGACGCCGTGGAAGAGGCCGCCGGTGGCGACGAAGTCCTGCGGCGGCAGCTCGGAGTGCAGCACTCCGGCGCCGGCGGTCATCCACTGGGTGGCGCCCTCGGTGATGAGGCCGCCTCCGCCGGTGGAGTCCTGGTGCTCGAAGGCGCCGTCCATCATGTAGGTGACGGTCTCGAAGCCGCGATGCGGATGCCAGGGTGCGCCCTTGGCCTCGCCGGGGCCGTATTCGACGGCGCCGAGGTGGTCCAGGAGCAGGAACGGGTCGGCGAGCGAGAGGTCGATCCCGGGGAAGGGGCGGCGGACCTCGAAGCCCTCGCCCTCCTTGTGCCGTCGCGCGGTGACGGTCTTCGCCACCGGACGCCAGGCGGTGCCGGCCCCGGAGGGGCGGGCGACGCGGGGCAGGGCCAGGGTGTCGGCGGTCACGGCGGGCATGGTTGCTCCCTTCCACGGACTCCGGGTGCCCCCGGAGCGACGTCCCTCCCGGCAACCTGGTTGAAAGTCGAACTATTCCTGGGGTCGAATCCCGCAACCATCCGTGTGCACCTTGTCGCAGACCGCAACCACGGCCGGGGTCGGCGCGTTGAGCATGGGGACCGGCGTCGCCGCCGGTCCGCGAACCGTACGCACGTACGCGCCTGGAGCACCGCATGCACGTCCACCGCGCCCGCCGTCCCCGCCGCAGGGCAGCCGCCGCCCACGTCCTCGCCGCTCTCGCCGTCGTCACGGCGGCGCCGATCCTCGCCCCGGCGCCAGCCGGGGCCGTACTGCCGCCGGTCAGCGACCACCTCTTGCTCACCGTCTCCGACTCCGGCCACCCGGCGCGCGACGGCCGGTTCGAGCTGTTCTGCCACCCCGCGGGCGGTGACCACCCGCGCGCGGAGGCGGCCTGCGCGCGGCTGGACGAGCTGACGGTGTGGGGCAGCGACCCGTTCGCCCCCGCTCCGGAGGGGACCCTGTGCACCAGCCTCTACGGCGGCCCGGCGACCGCGCACGTCGAGGGCATGTGGGCCGGGCGCCCGGTGAACGCGGACTTCGGTCGCGCCACCGGCTGCGAGACCGCCCGCTGGGACGACCTCGTGCCTTTCCTCCCCCGCACCCGCCTCTGAGGCGTCGCCGGGCCCGGCGCCCGAAAACCCCTCGCGGACCGTGCCGCCCGCGCGGCACCCTCCGTACGTATGGGGAGCCGAAGTACCGCATCCGCGGCGCGCGACGACACGACCGTCACCGCCTACCAGGCGTGCGCGCCACAGCTGGGCCTGCCCGCGGCGCGGGACGGGCGCTTCCGGCTGCCTGGCGCGAGGCGCCGAAGGTCGCTCCGACGCGGGTGACGGGGGCACCTCCCATGGCCGGAGGCCTATGGGGGAGGGTTCCCGGACGCGGCCTGCACCCGCGGCCGTTGGCGCACCGTTCGCTGCGGCTCGGCCCGTCCGGGGAGGCCGTCCGCCGCTACGCCGACGCGTGGATCACCGGCATCTGTGACGTCAGGCACGAGACGTGTGGGGTGGGTGGGGCTGGCAGGGCGCCGGGGACGCGAGGGACGTTCGACGTTCGACCAAACCGGTCCGCCGAGGCAGCCTCTTTGGCGAACGCCTAACCGGAGGACCGCACTTGTGTGCGTCGATCACTCTCCGATGTGATGTGGTAGCTCACGGTTCTGTGCACGCTCCGGTCGCGGACGCGCCCCGGGCTCCGCCGCCGACCACGGCGGGCCCCCGCGACCGGCAGCCGTGCCGACCTCCGGGCCGGACAGGCCCAGCCCCCGCCATCGACCGAGGAGAGTCGTGACCCCCATCCTGTTCGTCTACGCCAAGGGCGGCCCGCCGCTGGAGTACGCGATACCGAGGATCGCCGCCCACGCCGAGGTGCACGTGCTGGCGCTCGCGCCGCTGCCCGAGGTCACCGCCCCGACGTGGCGGCCGAGTTGCGCCTCGATCACCGAGGAGGCGCCGCGCGAGGGGGACGGACTGGTCGAGCTGATCTGCGAGCACGCGGAGCTGGTGGGGGCCGGCGCCGTGACGACGCTCTCCGAGTACGCCGTGGTGGCCGTCGCGCACGCCTGCCGCCGCCTCGGCCTGGCCGGTGCGGGCGGGAACGTCGAAGCCGCCCGCGACAAGCGACTGATGCGCCACCGCTGGCACCAGGCCGGCGTCCCGGTGCCCGGCTTCCAGCCGGTCCGCGAAGCCGCCGACATCGACGCGGCCTTCGACCGGCTGCGCCCGCCGCTGCTGCTCAAAGCCGCCTGGAGCGCGGGCTCCACCGCCCACGTGCGGGTCGAGGACCGCACGCAGGCCGAACGCGCCTGGCAGCTCGGCCGCGATGTCATGGCCGCGTCCGCGACCGAGGGGTACGCCGAACTCCACTCCGCCCGCGACGGCGTGAGCGACTTCCTCCTGGAGGAGATCGTCACCGGCCGCGCCGACGCCTGGTTCGGCACCGACAGCAAGCACGCCTGGGGCGACTACGTGTCCGTCGAGGGCATCGTCGCCGACGGCGTCTACCACCCGCTGTGCCTCACCGGCCGGATGCCGACCATCCCGCCGTTCACCGAACGCGCCGGGATCGCCCCGGTGGCGCTGCCACCGGCGGCTCAGCGCCGCATCGAGGAGGTGTCGCGGGCCGCCGTCGACGCCCTCAACCTCGACACCTGCGCCACCCACACCGAGATCAAGCTCGGCGCCGACGGTGAGATGTGGGTCATCGAGACCGCCGCCCGCTTCGGCGGCGTGATGACCACCCGCCAGGTCGAGGCGGTACACGGACTGGACATGCTGGGCATGCTGGTCCGCCAACTCCTCGGCGAGCCCGTGAACTACCCGGAGCGGATGCTGACCGGGGGCACCGGCGAAGGGCCGGGCGCCGCCGGCTCCCTGGTGGTGCTGGCCGCCGACCCGGAGGGCCGGCCGTGGCAGGACCTCCCGCCGTGGAACTTCGCCGCCGTCGACTGGCACGAACTGCTCAGCGAAGGCACCCGCATCGAACTGGTGCGGGAGGCCGCCCTGCCCGACGGCACACCGATGCCCGCGTACACCGAGGCCGGCGGCGCCAACGCGATGGCCGCTCTGTGCTTCCTGACCGCAGATTCCGAGCAGGCGCTGCTCGCCGACTGCGAGCACGTGATCGCCGCCCTGCCCCGCGCCCTGGCCGACGCCGCCGCCCGCACGGGTGAGGACGAGGCGCTCCCGGGGCAGGGCACGACGGACCGCACGGACCGTACCGACGACGCGGAGGCCGACGTATGAGCACCCCGAGCACCCGGACCAGCACCGGCACGGCGGCGACCCCCGACAACGCAGGCCCGGCGGCCGTCCCCGCCCAGGGCGGCGGTCCGTCCGGCGAGCACCGGCACGGCGCCGTCCTCGGCGGCCTGCTCACGCTCCCGCTGTTCGAGCAGCTGTGCGGCGTACTCGGTGGCCACCCGTACGTGAAGGTCGTCGTGGACCGGCACGAGGGCGTCTGGCACGTCCTCGACAGCTCCGTCCACTCCTTCCACGTCAACTACATCGCCACCGAAGTCCTGGGCATGACCCTGGACGAACTCGACGCCGACCTCGACGGGTTCAACCACTCCGTCTACCACGACCCCGAACGGCGCTTCCTGCTCGGCGTGCTGTCCCTGCACACCGGCGGCGACGCCGTCCCGCAAGACCGGGCCGCGCAGCCGTTCATGGTCCTGGAGACCACCGAGGCCGACACCATGGGAGCCGCCCTGCTCACCGAGTTCTACACCGAGGTCCGCGCGCACCTCGACGAAGCGCTCGCCCTGGCCGTTAAACCCGCCAACCACGGCCAGGAGAACGCCGTCGCCGCCGTCCCCGAGACGGACCTGCCGCGTGCGCAGGGCCACGAGCTGTTCTCCGCCGCGCCCTTCGTGCCGCTCACCCTCGGCACCGCGACCGGGCGGCTGCGCCGCTTCGCCGACGAGGACGACTACCGGGCCGCCCGCGCCGGCCTCGCCTGGTACGACATCGTGGCCATGCCCGTCGTCCCCGACGACATCCCGCGCATCGCCGGCCTCCTCAACGCGCAGCCCACCACGCCGCTCTCGCACACCAACATGCTCGCCGCGGGCTGGGGCGTGCCCAACGCCATCGTGCGCGACGCCCTGGACCGCATCGACGACGAGAAGCTCGACGGCGCCTGGGTCTCCTACGAGGTCACCACCGAGGGCGCCCGCCTGGAACGCACCGAGGAGCCCGCCGACCTCACCGAACCCGCCTGGCACACCCAGCGCATCCGCATCGACGCGCCCAGCCGCGACGACCTGCCGATCGTGCCGCTGGCCGCGCTGCGGACCGGCGACCGGCACGCGTACGGCACCAAGGCCGCCAACCTCGGCGAACTGCACCACGTACTGCGGAACGGCTCCGCACGCCTCACCGGCTACTACGCGGTGCCGCGCCCGCCCCGCGCCGACCTCCTCGGCCACCTCGCCACCCGGCTCGGCGCGAGCGGCCAGGGCGAGGAACTCGCCGAAGCCGCGGACGGCTTCCTCGCCCGCCACGTCAAGGCGCCCGAGGGCGTCGCGGTGCCGTTCTCGCTGCAGCAGCGCTTCCTGGACTCCTCGCCCGCCATCCAGCAGAGCATCGGCAAGCTGAAGATGGCCCTCGAACTGGGTGCCATGGACGCCGTGGACGCCGTCTGCGTGCAGCTGCAGCACCTGGTGCGCACCACGCCCGTCCCCGACGACATGGCCCGCACGCTCGACGCCCACCTCGTACGCCACCTGGCCGGAGCCCAGCGCTTCGCGGTGCGGTCCTCGTCCAACGCCGAAGACCTGCCCGGCTTCTCCGCCGCCGGTATCTACGAGTCGCACACCCAGGTCACCGACCTGCCGGGCGCCCTGGACGCGATCCGCCAGGTGTGGGCCTCACTGCTCTCCCCGCGCAGCGTGCGCCTGCGGCACGAGGCCGGCATCTCGCTGGACGACACCTACATGGGCGTCATCGTGCAGCGCTACGAGCCGTCGCCGCTCGGCGGCGTGATGGTCACCTGCAACCCGACCAACCGCGCCGACTTCCGCAACGTCTACCTCAACTGCGCCCACGGCTCCACGGCCGCGGTGGTGGACGGGTCGACGCTGCCCATGCAGTACCTCTACAACACGGTCGAGGGCGGCGGCCGCACGCTGTCGCTGGGCGCGGCGGACACCGACCTGGACGTGGAGACCCGCGAACGGCTGGCCCGGCTCGCGCTCGCGGGACGCCTGCTCCAGTCCCACTTCGCGACGGACTACACCTTCGCGGCACCGCTGGACGTCGAGTGGCTCCTCACGGCGGAGGGACGGCTGCACGTCCTGCAACTCCGTCCCTACAACGCGTAGTCCGGCCCGCCGGGGCGACGGTCCCCCGGGACGGAGCGCGTCGCCCGGTTCGGCGGGGGGGACGCCTGACGGCGTGCACCGCCGGGCCGGGCCGCGCCCGGCCGGTCCCGTGCGGGAGCGGCGGGGTGGCGCCGGTCTCCCGACGCCCGACGCCCGACGCCCCCGCGCACGCACCACCACACCACCGAACCCGAGGCCAGGTCCGTACCCCCATGCCCCGCACCAGCAAGCCCCGCTTCACCTGGAAGTCCGCGCCGCCGGCGCAGGCGAAGCGCCTGATCCGGCTCAACAACGGCTTCCAGCTGCTCTTCAACCTCCTGTGGTGGATGCCGGTCTTCTACCAGTACCAGCGCGACGCCGGCCTTTCCGACGCCCAGATCTTCGCCATCCAGGGCGCGTACTACGTGTCCTTCTGCGTCCTGGAGATACCCACCGGCTTCCTCGCCGACCGGATCGGGCACCGGCGTGCCCTCCAGCTCGGCGCGGCCGTGATGGTGGCCGCGAACCTGATCCCCGTCGCGTCCCCGTCCGTGACCGGCTTCCTGCTGCACTTCCTCACCATCGCCACCGCGCGATCCCTCGTCTCGGGCGCCGCGAGCGCCTACCTGTACGAGTCGCTGCACGCCCGCGGCGCCGGCGAGCACTACGTGCAGGCCGAGGGCACCGCCCGTTCCATCGGCCTGTGGGCGAAGATCGGCTGCTGGCCGCTGGTCGGCGTGCTGATGCAGATGCGCCAGGAACTGCCGTACGTGCTCACGGCCGTGTGCGCGCTCGGCGCGCTGGCGTGCGCGGTCGCCCTGCCACGCCTCGCCGCGCCCACATCTCCGCGCACGGCTCCCGCCTCTGCCGTGGCGACCGGACCCGCCGACGGCGACGGCGACGGGAAGGGCACCGGACTGCTGACCTCACTGTTCGGCGCCCTCGCCGTCTTCCGCCGCTCCTCCGCACTCGGCCCGCTCATGCTCCAGGGCGTCGCCCTCTTCACCCTCGCCCGCATCTGCCAGGTCAACCTGTTCCAGCCGCTGCTGATCGACAAGGACGTCCCGCTCACCCAGCACGGCGCGATCCTGTCCGCCATGACCATCGCCGAAGCGGTCGCCTCCGCCCGCCCCGAGTGGCTCCGGCGCCGACTCGCCGACACCACCTCCGTCACCGTCCTGAGCCTGGTCCTGGCCTTCACCCTCGCCGCGACCACCACGGCAGGGGGAGCCGGAACCGTCGTCTGGCTCTGCCTGTTCGCCGCCGTGACCGGCCTCGCCTTCCCCATCCAGCGCAACCTGGTCAACTCCGCGATCCCCGACTCCCGGCACCGCGCGACGCTGCTGTCCCTGGAGTCGATGCTGGACCGAGGCGTGTGCGCGCTGGCCGCCGTCGCGGTGGGCGCCTACCTCGCCGCCGACCGCCTCGACGCGCTGCTGGTGCACTCCGCTCTGGGCACGTGCGTGCTGCTGGCCGCCGTCGCCCTGGTCCTGCGCCGCCTCCGCCGCCGTGGAGCCCCCGGCCTCGCCGGAAGGGCTTCTCTCCCCGCCCCGCGCGACGCCGCTCTGCGCGACGCCGCTCCGCGCGACGCCGCCCCGCGCGCCCCCGACGCAGGCGACTCCACTCCGCATGCTCCGGCCGACCGCCGGAAGTAGAACGTCCCGTCCGCGCCCGGCCCGCGAAACGGCCGCCGCCGTCAGGCGTACCGGACGACGCTGGGACGTGGCGGCCAGGCCGTCGCGTCCAGCAGGCCCGCGCAGTAGGCGCGGGCCACCAGCGCGGGCCGCGACGGCGCGTCCAGCAGGCTGCGCAGCCGCCGCAAGTGGTAGTCCAGCGCCTGCCGGGACAGCCCGAGTGCCGCCGCGATCGCCGTGTTCGGTTCCCCGGCGGCCAGCATCACCAGCACCCGCAGCTGCACCGGGCTCACCCGTGGCCGCCCGGCGAACTCCGCCCCCACCGGCGCCAGTACGGCCACCACCGCGGCCGGCTCCCCGGCCCGCCGGACCAGCGACAGGTCCGCCCGTACGGGCCGCCCGCCCCCGGCCGTACGCAGCACCAGGACGCCGCCGCACCGTGCGAGCCGCCCCTCCGTCAACGCCCGCCACGCGCCGCCCGGCAACGCGCCGGACGCGTCCTCGACGTGCTCGGCCACGCGGTCGCCCTCCACGACGCCACGCGGCAGCCCCAGCAGCGCCGCCGCTGCCGCGTTCACCCGCCGCACCCGCCCGTCGAGCCCCAGCGTCACCACCGCCAGCCCGGAACGCTCCCGCAGCGCGTGCAGTTCCTCCCCGGCCGCCGCCATCTCCTCCAGGGCCCGGTGGTGGTCGGTCACGTCCACGTAGATGCCGCCGACGCGGCAGGCCTGGCCGCGCAGCCCGTTCAGCGCGAACCGGTGCCCGACCGCCTGGCCGGGGGCGCCGCCCGCGTGCAGGAAGTGGATCACGTGCCGCACCGGCCGTCCCGACGTCAGCACCTCGCGGTCGAGTTCGCGTGCGGTTGCCGCGTCCTCGGGCGGGTCGACGTCCTCGACCGTCCGCCCGACCACGGCCTCGGGCGCCCGCCCGTACAGGTGCGCGTAGGCGGCGTTCACCCACAGGTAGCGGCCGCGGTCGTCCCGCACGAAGGCAGCGGCCGGGGAGTACGCGGCCAGCGCCTCGAACCACTCCGCTGCCTCTTCCCCCACCGCCACACCCGTACCCCCATCACCACGTCGAGCCCTCATGCTGGACCACTCGGCCCCCGCGGTCACCACCCCCGCCGCGCCCGTATCGTGAGCCGCTCGCACCGGAACAGCCCGCAGCCCCTGAGGAGGCGCCCGTGAGCTCGCCCCCGCTGTGGATCGGCGGGCCGCCCGGGGCCGGGAAGAGCACCGTCGCCCGGCTGATCACCCGGCGCCGCGGACTGCGCTGGTACCAGGCGGACACGCGTACCTGGGAGCACCGCGACCGGGCGCTCGCCGCCCGGCACCCCGAGGCCGTCCGCTTCGAGCAACTCTCCCCGGAGCAGCGCTGGTCGGCACCCGACGACGCGCTCCTCGCCATGTCGCTCCACCGCGAACGCGGCCCGATGATCGCTGACGACGTCCGCGCCCTGCCCGACCGCCCTGCCACCGTCGTCGAGGGCACCCCCGTCGTCCCGGCGGTCGTCGGGCGGGACGAACCCTCCGTGTGGCTGCTGCCCGCACCCGGCCTGCAGCGCCGGCGCCTCTCCCGGCGCGGGCCGCACCCGGCCGGGACCCTCCGCCTGTACGAGCTGCTCGCGGACAAGATCGAGGCCGACGCGAACGCCCACGGAGCCACAGTCCTCCGCATCCACGAGAAGACCACGGTGGCGCAGGCCGTGGCGGCGGTCGAGGAGATCTTCGCCGACGCCCTCGCCGCCTGCCCCGCTGCCACCACCGCGGCCGAACGGCGCGCGCTCCTCCGCGACGCCAACCGCGCCGTCGTCGACCAGCACCTGGCGTTCTTCGCCCGCCCCTGGTCCACGGGCGACCCGGCGGCCGCCGTCGTGGACTTCGCCTGCGAGTGCGGTGCACCCGACTGCCTCGCCGATGTGCCCCTCGCGGTCACCGCCCACCCGTCAGGGCCGGGCGGGCCGCCCCTCCTCGCCGCCGGGCACCGGGCCCCCGCTTGACGCCTGCCGCGTGACGCCTGTCGCCGGCCCGGTCCGCAGGGCTCAGCGCTGGCACAGGCTCCTGCTGTACGCGTCGATGTCCGCCCCGCCACCGCGCAGCGTGACCGTCGCGTTCACCCGCTCCCCGGACCGGTACGCGTCCCGGTCGAGCACGGTCCTGACCTCCGGCGCGTTCACACCGAGCGCGCTCAGGAACTTGCGGAATGCTATGCGGGGCGCCTCCCCCTCGTATGGGTCCCTACCCCCGGCACCTTGCGCACGCCCGGTGCCCCCGCCGGGCGGAACCAGGTCTTCCGGCGCCGGCGAACTCCCGTCCCGCCGGGCTCACATCGCCGCGACGACCGCGGACGTCAGCAGCAGCAACGCGACCGCCAGCACGATTCCGCCGAACACCATCAGCGTCACGGCCGTGCCCTTCGGCGTCGGCGCACCGTCCACCAGGGCCCGCGACGGGTGCCGCGGGTCGTACCGCACCGTCACCGGCGAACCGACGTGCAGCCAGCGCAGCGCCGCCGTGGGGAACCGTACGGCCCGGTGCCGCGGCTGCCCCTCCGCCGTGTGCCACAGCACGATGTGGGTGATGCGGTGGCCGTCGTCGGTCCGGCGGTACCGCACGTCGACCACCTGCCCCTGCACGGGCACGCCCGACCGCTCCAGCCGTCCGAGCCGGTCGTACATCACCCACCCCCAGACGAAGAGCGGCAGCCCCACCAGCAGGGCGGGCACGAACAGTACGAACAGCGCGGCCATCGGCCCTCAGACCCCCGTCCGGGCCCTCGGGCCCACTCGGCCGCCAACCGCCCCGGTGCACAGCGAGGCCGGGACGGCCGACAGATCTCTCAGCAGCTCAGTGGATCACTTGATCAGTGGATCAGCACATCTTGTAGTCGACGCGCGTCGAGTTGTACGCGCAGGAGTCGCGGAACGAACCGCCCGGCTTGCGGAGCGTGGCCGTGTCCTTGTCGTTGTTCCACACGTACCAACCGCGTCCCATGTACAGATGCCCCGGCGACTTCGTGCCCTTCCCCGTGTGCACCTTGACCGTCTTCCCGGGGCTGATGCGGTAGGAGGGGAAGGTGTACGTGTGCCCGGCCGTGTCCCGGACCGTGTAGCCCTGCATCTGGAACTTCGCACCGGTGGTGTTCTTGATCTGCACGTACTCCGCGTTGAGGCTCGAATTGCCGCCCCGGTCGCTGCCGGGGCTGTCGTAGTGGATCTTGTAGATGTACACGTTCCCGGCCGCGTGGGCCTGGGAGGGGGCGAGTGTCGCGGCGGCCGCCAGAGCGGCCACACCGGCTGCGACGGTACGGAATCGGCGCATGAGCGTCCTCGGTGATTCTCGGGCCGGGCACCCCACAGGGCTCGGCAGAGTCACAGAATATGGTCAACTCATCCGATTGGAGGCCCTGTTACCGAACAGCGACAGAACCGTCGTAACGCCGCAGAGGGCCGAGCCCGCGGCGCACTCGGGCAGGAAGACGCCCGCGGACCCGGCCCCTCGCCCGACTCCCGGAGTGCAGGCGGGCACTCCCGGAGCCGGACACCCCTCAGGTCGCGCGCACCCCCCGCCCCGGTTCCCCGGGGCCCGGTGTTTCACCCGCCCGGCCGCACGTCCCCCGCTCGCCCCCGGGACACTGGGCGTATGGCCACCGTCCTCCTCTTCCACTCCGTCCTCGGGTTGCGCCCCGTCGAACTCCAGGCCGCAGAACGCCTCCGCGCCGACGGTCACGACGTCACCACGCCCGACCTGTACGACGGCCGGACCGCCGAAACCCTCGACGACGGCTTCGCCCTCAACCGTGCCGCTGGCCGCGACACCCTGGTCGAACGCGCCCTGTCCGCCGCGGCGACGCAGCCCGACGACGCGGTCCTCGCCGGGGTCTCCATGGGCGCGTCCGTCGTCCGCACCCTTCTGCCGCACCGCCCCCACACAGCCGGCGTGCTCGCCCTCCACGCCCTGCCCGGCCGCCCGGAGACCGTCCGCGACGACCTGCCGGTGCAGATCCACGTGGCCGACCCCGACCCGTTCGTGCCACCCGCCGACCTCGCCGCCTGGCAGCACGCCGCCTCCACCGCCGCCCCTGAACCGTCCGCCACCGACGTCCACACGCACCCGGGGCTCGCCCACTTCTTCACCGACCCCGCCTCCGCCGGCTACGACCCCGCCGCAGCCGCCCTCACCTGGCAGCGCGCCGCCCGCTTCCTCGCGGGTCTGGGCTCGACCCGATGACCCCGGCACCGGCTCCCACCCAGCCCCGCGTCGTCGTCGGCGCCGCCCTGTGCTCCGACGGCCGCTTCCTCGCAGCCCGCCGCACATCCCCGGCCGCCGTCGCCGGGCGCTGGGAGTTCCCCGGGGGCAAGGTCGAACCCGGCGAGACCGAACAGGCCGCCCTGATCCGCGAACTCCACGAGGAACTGGGCGTCGAGGCCACCGTCACCGCACGCATCCCCGGCGCCTGGCCCGTCCGCGAGGACCTGATCCTCCACATCTGGCTCGCCCGCCTCACCTCCGGCACCCCGCAGCCCCTCCAGGACCACGACGCCCTCCGATGGCTCACCCCCGCCGAATCCCTCACCCTCCCCTGGCTCCCCCAGGACCTCCCTGCCGTCCACTGGCTGACCGAGCACGCGGACTGCCTGCGCCCGTGACGCCCGCTCTTGCGGTGTTCGCGCACCTCAGCCATCAACTCCGGCCCATGGCTGGAAACTGATGGCGCGGCACTACCTCAGCTTGTCAAGCTTGCGGCATGCCTAACTCTGCCAAGCCCCCGCTCTTCGGTGACCCGCCTGGCGTGCAGGAAGGAGACATCTTCCGCAGCCACGCTGAGCTCTATGCAGCCGATGTGCACCGCTTCTCCGGGCAAGGCATCTCAGGAACGGAGGAGTCCGGCGTTGACTCCATCGTACTTTCAGGCGGATATGTAGATGACCTCGACAAAGGGGATGAGATCATCTATACGGGCAGAGGTGGACGGGATCGCGATTCAGGAAACCAAATCGCTGACCAGTCCTTGGAGGAACCTGGTAATGCTGGGCTGGTCGTCTCAGGTGTTCTCGGAAGGCCCGTGCGGGTTATCGAAGGGTTGGGCATCAGCGGAGGAAAGCGCAAGCGGGCCACCAAAGGTTACAAGTACCGCGGGCTCTACAGTGTGGAAGACCACTGGATGACCCCCGGGATAGACGGATTTCAAGTCTGCCAGTTTCGCCTCGTCAAGCTAGGTGTCGGGGAGCAGCCTTCCCCCAAGCCTCTCGCTCCTCGCGTTGACGGTGAGACGGCACTCGAACGCGAAGCGCGACGCTATCTTCTTCAGCAGCGGCTGGTAAGAGATACGAAGGCTGCGCTACAGGTTAAGGAGATGTACAATAACACCTGCCAGATGTGTCAAGAACGAGTCGTCGTTTCGCCACAAGGGTCCGCGTACAGCGAGGCTGCTCATATCCAAGCAGTAGGCAAGCCTCACAATGGGCCAGACATCATGGAGAACCTCTTGTGTCTGTGCCCTACTTGTCACGTTCGATTCGATCGTGGCGCCTTGCAATTGACAGACAGATACGAAGTGTTGGACGGACTCCAGCTCAAGATAGTGAACGATCTAGCACGCCTTCGGGAGCATCACATTCAGCTGTGCTTCGTGCGACAGCACCGCAACCGTTGGAAGGGTAGGTTTCTCGAGAACCCTCTGTAGGGGAGGCGGTCTGGAGGCTGCCGCCATGTCACGCCTCCCGTAACGGTTGCCGAACGCCCCTTCTGTCCACCGGCGAAGGACAGAGCGTTAGCGGACGCGTTGACGACGCCATCCGCCAACTCCTTGAGTTCGGAATCACGGTTGCCATAGCCGACCGCCCAGGAGCGCAACTGGCCGAAACGCCTTGCGGCTGCCTCGCTTCGCCGGTACGCACGGCGCATGCTGCGTCGGAGGCTAGCTGCGCTGCGGGCTCGCAGCTTTGCCGTCTCCGAACAGAAGGGTCGGTTCGGCGAGGATGTCGCGGGCTGCCTCGCTTTTGTAGATGAGGTCAATGCTGCCGTAGCGGGCCTCGTTGTAGTCGTAGCCGAGGTCGACGACGGCCGTGCGTACGGCGTCCTCGGACGGGCCTTCGATCTCGAGGAAGGTGGGCAGGTCGGGCCAGGTGTCGAGGTCGTAGGTGATGTGACCGAGCTGCCACTCTTCGCGGTAGTTCTGCTGGTATCGGACTTGGCGGAGTCCGAGGGCTTTGAGGAGTTCGGTCGTGGTGTCGAGGGAGTTGACTTCGATCTCGATCTCGGTGGTGCCGTGGATGGTGAAGGCGTCGCTGACCTGCTTAAGAGTGAGGGTCGTCTTGCCGCCTTCGTTACGGAGGCGCAGCCACTGTTCGCCTTGGACGGCGTTGTTCTCGAAGATGAGCCTGGTGAAGAGGGTCTTCTCGAAGGTCCGTTGCGCGCCGACGGCCCGGAGCTGTTCGCGAACAGCGTCGACGTCGATGTTGAGGAACTTGGCTTCGTACTCGTTCTGGGGCATCGCTGGTTCGGCTCCCTGGGGTGGGTCTTCTAGGCGGTCAGGTCGCGGAAGTCGCTTGCGCGTAGTCTGGCGACTTCGCTGCACGCTCCGCCGGTGATGAACTCCTGGACGGGCTGGCAGAGGTCCATGCGCTGGATGCAGACGCCGACGTGGAAGTCGCCGGCGGTGTCGCGGTAGAGGCGTACGCCGTAATAGCCCTCTTCGCAGTCGGTCGTGCTGTTGAAGCGGCAGGTGGTGCAGGTGTCGGGCAACCGTAGCGGGCGGATGTGTTTGACGATCAGCTCTCGGCCACTGGGGAGGCGGTAGGCCATGCGGAAGCCGGAGGTTCCGGCGATGAGGCGCACCTCCTCCAGTTCGGCGTCGAGATCATGCAGCAGCTGGTCAATCGCGTGGAGGGAGTCTGCGCCGTCGGCGAGGGAGGACAGCACCCGGACGGAGAGGCTGTCGGAGTACTTGTCGAGCAGGCGGTGGACGCGGGGGACGTGGCTGAGGTTGGGGAGTACGACGTTCGCGCGGGCACCGATCCCGGCTTCGGTGGCGCGGCGGATGGACTGGTCGAGTGCGTCGATCTTGCGTTGGGCGAGGGCGGCCGTGCGGTAACGGGCGTGCTGGACTGCGGCGAGTTCTTCGGGGGTCGTGCCGAAGACGGAGAAGTTGACGTGGTCGAGTCCCGCTCGGGCGCAGGCGTCGAGGACGCGGTGACCGTTCTCTCCGTTGGAGGTGACGTTGACCTTGTAGCCGCTCTCCTTGGCTACGGCGATGATCTGCGGTAGCTGGCGGTGCAGGGTGGGTTCGCCTCCGGTCAGGTGGACTTCGTTGAAGCCGAGAGCGTGACGGAGCTGGGCCAACGCCTCCTGGAAGGCTTGGTCCGGGAAGACCGGTGCGCTGAGGAAACGGGCGCCGTTCGAGGCCGCGTAAATCGACACGCGCCCGGAAGGACCGCTGGGAGTGAAGACGCCGATCTTGCGGGCGCGGTTGTCCGTGGTGACCGGTGTGCCCTCGTTGTGGCAGAAGGTGCAGGTCATTCCGCAGGAGTCGATGATTTTGACGCGGAGTGTGCGGTCCGTGGTGACGACTACGGGAACGTCGGCGCCGATGTTCTGTAAAGCGGGGTGCGCGATCATGATCGGTGTCTCCTTGGAGGGGGTTGCTGGTCGCGAGCGAACAAGCGAGGGGCGCGGCGCAGCGTTGGGCTGGGGCCGGCCGTTGGGCTCGGCTCGTCGATGGCCGGGAGAGGTTCGCCCCGAGCGGGCACAGGGAGCCGACCCGCGGTGTGCGGGTACGCGCCCGGGGCGGACCGGTTACGGGGTGGGGCGGGAGGCCATGGCGAGGCCGATGACGAGGCCGCAGGAGGCGCTGGTGCCGAGGATGAACAGCAGGCCGGCGAAGCGCCCGAGGGCGCGGATCACGGCATGGGCCCTTCTGCAGCTTCGGCCCTGTCCGGGCGCTGGCGTGACTGCGGTGTTGCGGGGTTCTCGGGGGTCATGGGGAGTCTGGCCCACACGGTCTTGCCGACCGGATCGCGCGGCCCGTGGCCGAGTTCCATAGCCAGAGCCGCGGCCAGCTGAAGGCCGCGGCCGTGCTCGTCGTCAGCGCTCGCGGCAAGCGCCCGGGGAAGGCGAGGGCTGCGGTCGGACACCTCGATCAGGCACGTCTCGGCTGATCCGGTGAGCTGGACTTCGAAGAGGTGCCCGGGCACGTGACCGTGCACCACGGCGTTCGCGGCGAGTTCGCTCGCCACCAGTACGGCTGTGGTGACGGCGCTGTGGGCGAAGCCCCAGTCGCAGAGCGTCTTCTCCACCTGGGTGCGCACAAGCGAGACGCACCTGGCGGTGGAGGTGAACTGCATGCGCCACGTCTGGGCGGTTTCCGGGTCGTGAGTGGCCATCGCGTACATCGCGTCCCCTCGTCGCGGGCGGTCGAAGGAGACCACTGCACCGCAGAAGACCATCACGGAATCAGGCCACGGTGATTACCCAACGTGGGTAACATCGGCGAAGGCTCATCAACTGCCTTGTCCGCAGCCCCGAGACGGTCGAGGAGCGCACGTGCGCGCACCACAGCCCTTCACAGGGCTCCCGCCCGAGGTGCTGGCGAGCCCTGAGTTCCAGCGTGTCTGCCGGGAGCGCGACTTCTCGCGGGTCTTTCAGCTGGTCAAGCGCAGGGCCGGCGTGTACCCCTCGCGCATCGCGGCGCTGTGCGGCATGACCCCCAGCCGTGTCGGAGAGATCATGGCCGGCCGACGGGGTCTGGCCCACATCGATGTGATCGAACGCGTCGCCGACGGACTGCGCATCCCGGGAGCCCTCCTCGGCCTGGCCCACCGTCCCTGGGAAGTCCCCGCAGCCCCGGCTGCGGCCCCGCAGGGAGCCGGTGCAGCGCACACGCCTGTCGACGAGCCGAGTTCGGCAGAGAAGACGGTGGAGTCAGCCGGTATAGACGACCTTTTGACGCTCGCGGACGGCAAGGTCACCCGCTCCACACTCATGGCCCTGCGGTCGTCGGTTCAGGACTACTGGCGCCGAGACGACGAGCACGGCGGAGCCTCGCTGCGCCCTGCCGTCGTCGGCCACCTGCGCTACGTCTCACAGCTGATGAAGGGCGCTGACGGCGGACTCCTGCATGACCTGCGGTCGCTCGCGGCTGAACTCGCACGGCTCGCGGGCTGGGCCTATTTCGACGCCCGCCAGTACAGCACCGCACGCACCCACTTCACCCAGGCTCTGCGGCTGGCGCACTGCCAAGACGATCACCTGTTCATGGCTAACGTGCTGTCCTGCATGAGCCTTCAGGCAACTTACGACGGCAACCCCGTCGATGCCGTCGCCCTGGCCTGCAAGGCCCAGGACGCCGCACGTGCCACCGGAGGGCATCCCCTGGTGATGTCGATGCTCCACATGCGGGAGGCGTTCGCGCAGGCCACACTCCGCGACCCGTTGGCATGCCACCAGGCCATCGACCGCTCCCGGGATGCCTTCGAACTCTCCCGCAATCGCGAAGCCGAAGCCCCCTCCTGGGTCCGCTACTTCGACGAGAGCAAGCTCATCGTCGACACCGGCATCGCTCTCGCCCGCATCGGCGAATACGCGCGGGCTGAACCCCTCATCGCCGAGGGGCTACGCCGCGAATCCGCCGCTCAGCAACGTGGCAGGGCCTTCCACGCCTTCTGGCTGGCCACCACCCAGCTCCAGCAAGGCAAACTGGACGCAGCGTGTGCGAGCGCCGGTCTCGCACTCGAATTCGCCGCCTCGCTCGACTCGCCGCGAGTGGCCGGACACGTCCGCGAGTTCCACCAGCACCTGGCCCCCTACGCGAGGGAGGCGCCGGTGATCGCCTTCGAGCAGCAGATGCGCGAGGTACTCGCTTAACCGATGACGCCGGACGCCTCATCCAGCAGCAGGTACAGCAGGCCGACCAGGCTGCCGCTGCTGACGACCTCCCTGCGGTCGATCATCCCCCGGACCTTGGAGATCGGGACCCACTCGATCCGGTCGGTCTCGTTCAGCTCCGTGGGCGGACCGGCGTAGGTGGCGCCGTCGGCGCGGAAGACGTAGTGCTCGGAGTCCGTGATCCCGTTCGCGGGCTGCGCGTACACCAGCGGCTTCAGACCGTCCACGCGCCAGCCCGTCTCCTCCTCGACCTCGCGGGCAGCGGCCTGCTCCGGCGTCTCGTCCGCCTCGATCAAGCCCATGGGGAGTTCCCAGCCCCAGGTGTCGGTGATGAAGCGGTGGCGCCACATCATCAGAACCCGCTTCTGCTCGTCCACCACCGCCGCCACCGCCAGGTGCCGCAGCTTGACCACGTGGTGCTCCCACCGCCGTCCGTCCGGCTGCTGCACGTCCACCAGCCACAGGTTGACCCACGGATTGCTGTAGATCTGGCGCTCACCATGCACGGTCCACTGCATGAGCCGACTTCCCTTCTCGCCCTGTGTGCACCCTCAGCATGTCACTCCGACGAAAACCCCGTCCCGCGGAAGCCCTCCCTGGGGAAGGCCCTGACGAAATCTTGGCCCGAAACAGGCCCTTCTGGCGCGTCCAGGCTAGATGTGCGGGCGCGTGAAGCCGCCAGTTCCCGGTCCGCTCTGCTGCGGTTCGCCAGATGAGGGGCTGTGTCCCGCGAGGAGCGCATAGTCCAGCGGCCGGGTTGCTGGTCAGGCTGCTTCTTCGGCGCACTCCGAGCAGAGGCCGGGGGTGGGGGAGCGGTGGGCGCGGTCGCAGGAGGGGCAGTTCTGGAGGGGGTCGGGGCGCGGGGGTGGCGGTGTTGGGGTTGAGCGGGCGAGGTGTGCGAGGGGGAGCGCGGGTGGGAGGGATTCCGTGAGGCGGTAGTGGAGGAGACCGGCGGGGCGGTGGATGACGCCCTCGGGGAGGTCGGCGGTGAGGGTGCGGGCGGCTGCGGCGGGGTCGATGCCGCGGTCGAGCCAGGTGGTGAGGGTGGGGATCAGGCGGGAGATGTCCCGGGCACCGAGGACGAGGCGGGGGTCGTAGACGCGGAGGGAGGTCAGGAGGTGGCGCGCTTCGCGGCTGTTGGGGGTGGTGTCGGCGTCGGGGGAAGGCGCGGGCGAGGGTTGGTCCTGCCGCGGTTGCGGCTTCCGAAAGGGCGTTTGCGGCGCGGGAGGGGGAGCCGTAAGGGCGGCGGGGTGGTCGTGGAAGGAGGTGCGGGTGATGCGGCGGCCGTTGGGGAGGCGTACGAGGGCGCGGTGGAGGTATCCGGCGGTCTCCAGCTCGCGGAGCGCGCGGGCGATGACGACCTCGCCCTCGGGGAAGCGGGCGGCCAGGGCCTTGATGGTGACGGAAGTGCCGTCCGGCTTGGACTGGATGTAGACGGCCAGTCCGATGGCGACGGCGGACAACTCGGCGTGCTGGGCGAGGTGGTTGCCGACGACGGTGAAGCGCTCGGTGTGCCGGTGACGGATGTGGGTGACACCGGCCTGCGGAACGCCGTGGTGGGCGCGCGCGGGCGCGTTAAGCTGCGGGACAGCCATGGGGGAAGGGCCTTACTTCCTCGGTGGTCAGACCCTCGCTCGGGATGGCAGTCCCGGCGGGGGTCGTCGCATGTGTGGGTGTTGTCGAGCCCGAGCGTAAGGCCGAGTTGGGGATGTTTCGGCCGGAGATCAAGATTCTCACCCGGACGAGGGACGCCGGGCCAGGTTTGGTGGGGAAGGGTTTTCTCCACGAGTTCTTGAGAGGGGCGCGGGGTACGCCAGGTCCTCGGCGACCAGGTCTTGGGAACCTCGATCTGGTGCAGGTAGGGGCGCCGGGCGATCCGGGCAAGGGAGGAGCCCCGGCGCAGGAGTGGGAGGCACCGGGGCTCGTTGTTCCCCCTCAGCTCCGGCCGTGAGGCCGGTGGCGCGCGTCCACCGGTCGTCGTGGCGGCGCCGACGTCCAGCCTGGAGGACGGGCTCGGGGTGCCGGTACCGCCGACCGGCTGGATTCGGGCCGCCGGTCGGCGGGGAAATCCGTTGTGCGGCCGGGGTGGTGGGCTGGGAGGGTGCGGGGGGTGGAGACCAGGGAGCGGGACGCAGGACGGGCGGAGACGGACGTACGGGGGACGCCGAGGCGGTGGCGGGGGTGTGGCTGCGGTCGTTCGCGGCGGCGCTGCCGACCGTGCGGCGGGCGCACGACGACGAGGCCGTGCGCTGGTGGATACGGGAGATCGTGCTGCCGCAGCAGGAGACGTGGGTGGCGACGGCGGACGGTGCCGTGGTGGGGATGCTGGCGCTGGACGGCGGCGAGTTGGAGCAGCTGTACGTGGAGCCGACGTGGCGCGGGCGGGGCGTGGGGGACCGTCTGGTCGCGCTGGCGAAGCGTCGCCGGCCCGGCGGGCTCGCGCTGTGGACGTTCCAGGTGAACGGTCCGGCGCGACGGTTCTACGAGCGCCACGGGTTCACGGAGACGGACCGTACCGACGGCGGCCGGAACGAGGAGCACGAGCCGGACGTGCGGTGTGTGTGGCGGCCGGAGGGCCGTCGGGAAGGGACGGGGACGTGAACGCGCGGATCGAGCGGGTCAATCCGGAGCCGCTGCACGCGACTCCGGGCTACGCCCACGTCACCGTCGTGGAGGCGGGGCGGACGGCGTACCTGGCAGGGCAGTGCCCGCTGGACGCTGCGGGGGAGTTGGCGGGGCGCGGTGACCTGGACGCGCAGATCGACCAGGTCGCGGCCAACGCGCTGGTCGCCCTGGAGGCGGTGGGCGCGCGGCCGGAGGACGTGGTGCGTTCGGTGATCTACGTGCGCAGCGACGAGACGGGCGTGCTGGCCGGGGCGTGGCGGAGGCTGAACGACTCGGTGATCGCGGGTGCCTTCGGCACGGCGAGCACGCTGCTGGGGGTGGCGCAGCTGGGATTCGGCGGGCAGTTGGTGGAGGTGGACCTGACGGCGGCGCTGCCGCCCGGGTGATGCGGGGCGCGGCGGCTCCGGGGCCCGGTGATCAGGCGAGTTCGTCGGCGAGGAGATCCATGAGGAGGCCGTCGCGCCAGTCCCCGGTCAGCGGGTCGCGTTCGTAGGCGCGGAGGACGCCGACGGGACGGAAGCCGACGCGGGTGTAGCTGCGGACGGCCGTGGTGTTGGCGGCTGCGGGGTCGATGGTCAGGCGGTGGTGGCCGCGCGCGTCGATGAGCCAGCGGGCCAGCGTACGGACGGTCTCGGCGCCCAGGCCGCGGCCGTGGTGGCGGGCGGAGAGGAAGAGGTCGATGCCGGCGTGCCGGTAGTCCGGGTCGTCCTCCTCCTCGTACTGGACGGCTCCGATCACCTCGCCGTCGAGGACGACCGCGAGCATGTCGTCGAAGCCCTCGGGGGTGCTCCACCAGGCCGCGACCTCGGGTTCGCGGACGATGCGGTGAAGGGTGGGGGTGTCGTCGGCCATGACGGGGCGGAGGACGATTCTGTCGCCGCGGAGTTCCCAGTCCGGTTCCATGGGGTCATCCTGACCTGTCCCGGCCCTTCCGCGCAGGGCGGTTTCTGCGGCTGCCGAGCCGTCGTACGTGCATCGGGTGCTTCCGCGAAACCTCTCGGCGTGGCCTTTCGCTCCTCGTCGTACAGCTTGGCGCCGCGCACGGTGCCGGGGAAGCGTGGTGGGTGTGCCACGGGTGGAGGCGAGAGGCGAACGAGTCGCCGCCCGTCGCGGGGACGGCTGCGCGGTGCCCGGAGGGGGCGTGCCGCGCAGCCGGGGCGCGTGACGGCCGACGGGCCGAGGGGTCGGGGCGCGGTCAGAGGTGGCGCGTGACGCGGGCGGGGTTGCCCACGGCGACGACGTTCGGCGGCAGGTCCTTGGTGACCACCGCGCCGGCACCGACGACGGTGTTCTCGCCGATGGTCACGCCGGGGCAGACGATGACGCCGCCGCCGAGCCACACGTTGTCGCCGAGGGTGATGGGCGCGGCGGCCTCCCACTTGGCGCGGCGCGGTTCGGGGTCGAGGGGGTGCGTCGGGGTGAGGAGCTGGACGCCGGGGCCGATCTGCACGTCGGCGCCGATGGTGATGCGTGCGACGTCGAGGAACACGCAGCCGTAGTTGACGAAGGTGCGCGGGCCGATGGAGATGTGGGTGCCGTAGTCGACGTGGAGCGGCGGTCGTACGTCGACGTCCTCGCCCACCTCGCTGATCAGCGCGCGGAGTGCGGCGCGGCGGCCCTCGGGGTCGGCGGCGCGGGAGTCGTTGAACGCTTCGCCGAGCTCGGCGGCGCGCTGGGCGTCGGCGGCGATCTCGGGGTCGTCCGCGAGGTACGGCTCTCCGGCGAGCATGCGTTCCTTCTGGCTGGCCATGGTGCGTGCCTCCGAGGGGTGGTGACGTGCCGCCGATCAGTCTGCCGACCGCGCCACGGCCGCGCCGCACCGGGTTGCGGACGGGCGTCAGGGGCCGTTGTCAGTGACGGAGAGTAAGGTTTTCGGTAGGTGGTCGGTCGGCGCGATCGAAGGGGGTGAAGGCGTCGGTGAAGTTCTTCTACCGGCTCGTCTACTGGAAGCGTCGCCTGCTGGGCGCGGGGCGGCGCCCCGGCAGCGGTCACGTTCCGTCGTACGGGCCGTCGTACGGGTCACCGTACGGTCGCGGCAGCCGGGCGGCGGCCCGGCGTGCGCGGATGCAGCGGATACGTGTGCGGGCGCGGCCGGTGCTGGTGTTCGCGGTGATCGTGGGCATCGTGCTGGCCGTGTCCGCGCTGTTCGGTGGTGTGGGCGGGGTCGGTCTGCTCTAGGGACCGATGGCCGTGACGGAGGCGGCCGGCCGAGGAGGGGAGGTGGAGGTCAGCGGTCCGACGGGCGACAGGCCAGGAGCGGCTTCACGTCGAGGATCGGCGTGCCGTCCAGGGCCTCCAGGGCTGCCACGTGGACCCGGGTGCGTCCGTCGGGGCTCGGCTCGACGGCGGTGACGGTCACCTCGTGCAGGCCGATCGGGTTCGGGCGGTCCGGGGAGCGGGTGCTGAACACGCCGGTCTCGGGGCGTGCGTGGTCGCCGCGCGGATGGACGGCCAGGACGTCGCGGTCGGAGCGGTCGAACCAGGTCAGCAGCAGCACGTCGGTGCCGGGGCGGAGGTCGCTCAGCGCCACGGCGTACTGCGGATCGAAGGCGAGCACCGCGGGTGGCGCACCCTCGTCCGGCTGCTTGGGTGCCGACGTCCGCTGCGTCAGCGGCGACTCGACGCGTCCGAGGGGCCGCAGCCCGTACGGGTCACCGGTCACTTCGCGCCTCCTGGGTTCACCGGCCGTCGAGTCCAGTGTGTCAGGGCGCGCGGCGTCCGTCGGCCCGCCGGGGCGGGGGCATTCGACTCACGGCAGGGCGCCGATCGGGTGGGCCGGCGGCGGTGCTGCTTGGCCCTCGGGCCGGAGGCCCGGAAGGTCGTCGGCGGGCACCCGGAGTGGCCGGGGCCGCCGCCCGGACGGGCGGAGTTCCGGGTGAAGGCGAGGACGACATGAGCAAGGTGGGCATCGGCCGCGGGGTTGTGGCAGTGGCGGTCTGCGGGCTGCTGCTCGGCGGCACGGCGAGCAGCGTGCAGGCGGCGCAGCCGGCGCGCACGACGCAGCCGACCGCGACCTGCGCGCAGATGGACGAGCGGTTGTGGGCGTTCGAGGCCGACCAGGTCGTCGCCGAGTGCCACGCCCGTCGCGCGGCGCGGGCGGCCGAGCGGGTCGAGATGATCCTCGGCGACCCGCCCGGAGGCACGCCCGCGGCGAAGTGGCACAGCGAGAACCCCCACCACGCGCGGGACTTCGCCGAGCGGGCCGCCACCACGGACGACCCGATGCAGGCGGCCGACTACGCCCGCGAGGTCTCCGCGCACGCCGCCGTGCTGAGTGGCGCGGTACAGCCGGTGATGGAGGTGTACGGCCTGGACCTGCTCGTCGAGACGAAGGACACGGGCCGCAAGGACGCGGAGCTGGCCGCCCGCCAGGCCGCCCGGGAGGCGTGGAAGGCCGCCAGCAAGGCCGCGAACCAGGGCGACGGGCAGGACATGGCCCTGAACGTCGCCGCGGACCAGGCGGAGGAGCAGGCGTGGCAGGCCGCACGGGAAGCGGGCTGGCTGAGCTGACGGGCGGGGCGGCGCCCCGGCATGCCACCGTTGCTCCGCTCGCCCCGTCCGTGCACGCGCACGGACGGGGCGAGCCGGTACGTGCACCGGACTCGAGGGCGGGCCGACGCGTAGCCGCGCGGTGGCGACAGGCTGCTGCCCCACCGCGTTCGCCGTGGCGGCTGCTACCGCCGCGTCTGCGGCGACCCCGCCGGTCACGACGGCCGCACCCACCACGGCCGCACCCGCCATGCCGAGCGGGAGGGCGCGGCGGGGGAGGGGTGCCGGGGATTCACGGCCGGGGCTCCCGACGGGCTCCTCGCGGGAGCCGGCTTCGCGCTGCAGTTCATCGGGCTGGCGCAGATCGACGCGGAGGCCGGCCTCTGGCCGCTGCTGGGGAACCGCGCGGCGGCTCTCCTCGTGCTCGTTCCCCTCTTCGTACGGCGGCCGCAGCGGCTGCGGATGCCGGCCCGCATGGTGTGGGCGTGTTCGGGGGCCGGGGTGTTGGGCATGTCCGCGATCACCCTCTACACCCTCGCCCCCCGGAAGCAGTCGCTGTCGCTGACGGTGGTGCTGACCGCGACGTACCCGGCGATCCCGGTGCTGCTCGGAGTCACGGTGCTGCGCGAGCGCCTGACCCGGCCGCAGGTCCTCGGCCTGGCCCCTGGCGGCCGCCGCCATCGTGCTGATCTCCCTCGCTTGACGCCTCCTGACGCCTCCTGACGCCTCCTGACGCTGTGCGACGCCCTGCTGGTGGCCCGTCCGCCCGGGCGGGGAGGAGCACGCGCACCCTGGCGGTGGAGACAGGGCCTACGGGCCGGAGAGTTGAGTCGAATCCGCTGACCCGCGACACGGGGCTCGCTAGGGTGTTCGGTGACCGAATGAAGGGGTCCGTGACGGGGCGTGAGGGCCGGCGGGGTACGGAACACGCACCCCGGGCGCACGCCCGGAGACGAGCCCCGACGACCGTCCGCGGAAACGGGGAGACGACGTGCGCGACGCAACGGCGGGGGCCGGGGGCGGCACCGCCCCGGGCGGCTGCCCGGTGACCGGCCGCGGGAGCACCGACGGGCCGACGCCGGGGGAGGCGGTGCCGCTCAGCGGGCCGCGCTTCCACACCGACCCCGCGGCCCTCTACCGCGAGATGCGGCGCGACCACGGCCCGGTGGTGCCTGTGATGCTCCCCGGCGACGTGCCGGCCTGGCTCGTTGTCGGTTACCGCGAGCTGCACCAGGTCACCGCTGACCCGCTGCTGTTCCCGCGGGACTCTGGGCTGTGGAACCAGTGGGACACGCTCCCCGAGGACTGGCCGCTGCGGCCGATGATCGGGCAGCGGATGCCGTCCGTCTACTACACCGTCGGTGCCGAGCACCAGCGCCATCTGCGCATGGTGAACCCGGCGCTGGAGGGCGTGGAGCACGTCGAACTCCGTGGCTGGTGCGAGGAAATGGCGGACAGGCTCATCGACGGCTTCTGCGGGCGCGGGGAGGCCGAGCTGGTCGCCGAGTACGCGAAGCCGCTGCCCGTCCTGGCGCTGGCCCGCATCTTCGGTTTCCCGGACGCCGAAGGACCTGCCCTGACCCGCACGATGAGCGACCTCGCCGACGGCGGGCCGGAAGCCCTCGACGCCTATCGCGAGTTCGTCGGCCTGATGTACAAGCTGGTCGCCGACAAGCAGGCCGTGCCCGGGGACGACGTGGCGTCCCGGATGCTGGCCCATCCCGAGCCGTTCACGGACGACGAGTACGCCCTCGACCTGACGGCCCTCACTGCCGCCGGTCACCTGCCCACCGCGGACTGGATCGGCAACTCGGTGCGGTTGATGCTCACCGACGACCGGTTCAGCGCCTCCCTCACCGGTGGCCGGCACAGCGTCGCCGAAGCCATGAACGAGGTGCTGTGGGAGGACACCCCCACCCAAATCCTCGCCGGGCGCTGGGCCGCCCGCGACACCTGGCTGGCCGGGCGCCACATCGGCGCCGGGGACATGCTGCTGCTCGGCCTCGCCGGGGCGAACCTCGACCCGAAGGTGCACCTCGACGGATACGGCGGTGCGGACGGCCGCGGCGACGGCTTCCGTAACGGCAACAGCGCCCACTTCTCCTTCAGCCACGGCGAGTTCCAATGCCCGTTTGCCGCACGGGAGATCGCGGAGATCATCGCTCGGAGCGGCATCGAGGTGCTGCTCGACCGGCTGCCGGACGTCGAACTGTCCGTCCCCGTCGACTCCCTGACCCGCCGGCCCTCCGCCTTCCTGCGGGGCATGACCGAACTGCCCGTCCACTTCTCGCCCGCACCGCCCGTAGGAGGCAGACCGTGAGCAGCCAGACGACGCCGGCGACGACCGGGGCCCCCGCGACCGGGACTCCCGCGACCGACGGCCGCGAAGCGGCCGAGGGCCGTTGCCCCCTCGCCCTCGACCCGATGGTCGGCGACCTCGACGGGGAGACCCGGCGGTTGCGGGAGGAAGGGCCGCTGACCCGGATGGAGTTGCTCGGTGTCCCGGCCTGGACCGTCACGCACCACGCGGAGGCCCGGCGGCTGCTCACCGACCCGCGACTGGTCAAGGACATCAACCGCTGGACGCTGTTCCGCACCGGGGTGGTCACCCGCGAGTGGCCGCTGATCGGCATGATCGACGCGGGCCGTTCCATGTTCACCGTCGACGGCGCCGAACACCGCAGGCTGCGCACCAAGACGGCGCAGGCCGTCACCCCGCGCCGGCTGGAGCAACTCCGCCCGGCCATCGAGGAGATCACCGCCCGCCTGCTGGACGACCTCGCCGAACAGGGCGCCGACGGGCGGACCGTCGACCTCAAGGCGGTCTTCGCCCACCCGCTGCCGATGTCGGTGATCAGCCACCTGATGGGCGTCGACCCGGACCTGCACCCGCGGCTGCGCGAGCTCTACACGGCCTTCTTCTCCATGCTCACCCCGCAGGACGAACGCCTCGCCGCCATCGACGAACTGGACGGCATCTTCGCCGAGATGGTGCGGGAGAAGACCGCCCGCCCGGCCGACGACCTGACCAGCGCCCTGATCCTCGCCGACGAGGGCGGCGAACCCCTCACGGAGGAGGAGGTCGTCGGCAACCTCAAGGCCATGGTCGCCGCCGGGCACGAGACCACGATCGGCCTCATCCTCAACGCCGTCCGCGCCCTCCTCACCCATCCCGACCAGCTCCGCATGGTCCTGGACGGCGAGATCGGCTGGGACACGGTCGTCGAGGAGACCCTGCGCTGGGACACCCCGACCACCCACCTGCTGATGCGCTTCGCGACCGAGGACATCCAGGTCGGCGACCAGGTCGTCCCCGAGGGCGACGGCGTGGTGATCTCCTACCGGGCCATCGGGCGGGACACCGCGCAGCACGGCGAGGACGCCGACGCGTTCGACATCACCCGGCCCACGCCGATCCGGCACATGACCTTCGGCCACGGCCCGCACATCTGCCCCGGCGCTGCCCTTTCCCGTCTGGAGGCGGTCATCGCCCTGCCGGCGCTCTTCGCCCGCTTCCCCGCCCTGGCGCTCGCCGTCCCCGTCGAGGAGATCCGCAACCAGCCGGTGCTCACCCAGAACGACCTCCAGTCCTTCCCGGTACGGCTGGACGGCCATCCTGACGGGGCCCGTTGAGACCAGGAGGCGGCGGCAGGCACGCCGCCCGGGGGAGCGTCAGCGGGGTCCGTACGGGCCCGGCCCCGGCGCGTACGGACCAGGCCCAGGCCCAGGCCCAGGCCCAGGCCCGTACGGTCCCGGGGGCCGGTGGGGACCGGGCGGCGGGCCGTACGGGCCGGGCGGGCCCGGAAGCCGGGGCGGAGGCGCCGGGCGGGACAGCGACGCCGCGGCGCGCTGCGTCGGCGGCGCGGCCGTCGCCCGGCGGGTCCACAGGTGGTGGAGAAGCTCCTGCTCGCGCGCGTGGAAGTCGCTGACGGCGATGCCGCGTTCGGCGCGGGCGCGCAGCAGAGCCAGCGACGTGGCGAAGTGCTGGTACTCGGCGACCGTCCGGGCCGCGTCCGGGCCGCGGCCCTGGCGGGCCACGTCGCGGGCGAGGCTGCGGGCCCGCGCGGTGCCCAGCGCCCAGGCTTCCGAGGGGGCGAGCCAGCCCGCGGCGACGTACGTCCGCAGCGACTCGCGTACGGTGCGCAGTTCGCCGAGCCGCGACCACACGGCCAGCCAGATCAGGGTGCCCAGCACGGGCAGCATGAACAGGGCGTAGACGAAGAGGAAGGTGAGTGAGGCCTGCGAGGCCGCGCCGTTCCAGATGGCGTGCAGCAGGATCGCCGTCAGCAGTCCGGCGAGCGCGACCGGCGCGCGCCAGCGCCGCCGCCGGTGCGGCAGCGCGGCGGCGATGCCGAACGCGACCCCCGTCAGGCCGGTGAACAGCGGATGCGCGAACGGCGACATCAGGATGCGCGCGACGAACGTCGCGGCCGTCGCCGAGGCGCCCGCCTCGTAGGGCATGCCGGTGTCGTCCCCGCCGTACGCGCGGCCCAGGTACAGCACGTTCTCGGTGAAGGCGAAGCCGGCCGCGGTCAGGCCGGCGACGGCGATGCCGGACACCACGCCCGTGAAGTACCGCCGCCGGAAGAAGAAGAGGAGCATTACGGGGATCGCCTTGGCGACCTCCTCCACGACCGGCGCGACGACGGCGGCACCCAGCAGGTCCGCCTCGGACGCCGACCCGGCGATCGACCCGGCCAGCCAGGCCGTGGTGAAGGTGTTCGCGAGCAGCGCGATGAGGGTCGCCGCGCAGGCGCCCCAGCCGAAGACGAAGACGTGCTGGCTCCAGGGCTTGGGCTCGACCCCGTCGACCCAGCGGAACGCCGCGACCAGCAGCGGCACCGGCAGCAGCGCCAGCAGCAGGCCGACGAGCAGCCCGTCCGTGCCGGTCTGCTCCCGCACCAGCGCGAGGATCACCACCCCGCACAGCACCAGGACGCCGGCGACCGCGAGCAGCCGTATCGTCCGCGCGTGGCGATGCCACCAGGACGGGGTGCGCGGCGGGCGGTAGCGCCAGTCGGCCTCAGACGCCGGCATCGCGGGGAACCGCGGCTGCGCGCCGTCGTCGGCGGGCGCCGCGTAGGGCTTCGGGGCCGCGCACGCCTCTGGAGCCGCCGTCGGGGCGGGCGCCGGAGGGGCTTCCGTCTGCGGTGGCGCCTGCGGCGCGGCCTCGTCATGCACGTGTACGACAGTAATAGGGGTGCGGGCGGGGCGGGGAACGTCCGTACGTCGGTGGCGGCGTATGCGTGGCCTCGGCAACCACCGTGGCGCCCCGGAGGAGTCAGACGCGGCGGAACAGGAGGTCGCGCACCCCGTGGCCCTTGTGCAGACCCTGCCGCTCGAAGCGGGTCATCGGCCGCACCGGGGGGCGCGGTTCGGCGAAACCGCCGCCCGCCGAGGCGTTCTCGTACGCCGGATGCGCGGTGAGGACCTCCAGCATCTGCTCCGCGTAGGGCTCCCAGTCCGTCGCCAGGTGCACCAGCGCGCCGGGACGCAGCGGCACGGCGGCCAGGTCGAGGAACTCGGTCTGCACGATGCGCCGCTTGTGGTGCCGCTTCTTCGGCCAGGGGTCCGGGAAGTACAGGCGGAGTCCGGACAGCGAGTCAGGCGCCAGCATCTCGCGCAGCAGGATGATCGCGTCGCCGTTGGCCACACGGACGTTGACGAGGTCGTTCCGCTCCGCCAGCCGCAGCAGGTTGCCCTGGCCGGGGGTGTGCACGTCGACCGCCAGGATGCCGGTCGCCGGATCGTCCGCGGCCATCTGAGCCGTCGCCTCGCCCATGCCGAAGCCGATCTCGCAGACCACTGGGGACCCGGCGGGCAGCGAGTCGAAGAGGGCGTCCAGGTCGAGCCGGGACAGGCCGTCCACGTCGACGCCCCAGTGGGGCCACATCCGTTCCAGCGCCTTGCGCTGGCCGTGGGTGACGCGGCTGCGGCGCGGCTGGAAGCTGCGGATGCGGCGCTCGTGGTGCGACCCGGCGGGGTCGGCGGCCGGGCCGGCGCCGGGCGCGAACATGGGTGCGCGGGACCGCTCCTCGGCGGCCGGACGGTCGGGCTGAGCTGGGGTGGAGGCGTTGTCGGACACAGTGCGTCCGATTCTACGGGCGCCCCGGAGGCCGGCCCGGGGCCAGGTGGAGGCGCCGGTGCGACGCGGATGCGACGGGGGAGCGGGCCCGGACGCCGCGTCTGTACCAAGGCCGTACCAGCAGCGCCACAGCCCTGTGCCCGTTGGTCATGGGCGCGCCAACGACGGCACGGGCCGCCGTACCCTCACGTACGTGCCCGGCGGGGATCGGGCGCGTCTGCACACGAACGCCCACGGGGGAAACACATGCAGCGCACGACGAGAATGCTCCGCAACACCGCCCTGCTCGCGGCCACCGCCACCGCCCTGGTGTCGATGGCCGCCTGCACGCCCGGTGACTCCGGTGGCGACAAGAGCAAGGGCGGGAGCGAGTCCTCCGGCAGCGAGTCCTCCGGCAGCGACTCCGGCACCGGTTCGTCCGGGAAGTCGGAGGCGAAGACCGATGGGGGCATGCTCCGGCTCGGGGAGACCGCGGCCGAGCCGACCGAGATTTCGTCCGCGAAGAAGACGGCCGAGTTCCGCGTGACCATGGAGAAGGTCGTCATGGGCGAGCCGGGCGACCTCGACGAGCTGGACGACGCCAAGAAGTACGCGGGCAAGGTCCCGGCCTGGCTGTACGCCACTTACGAGCACGCCGGCGGCGACTCCCCGATCGAGCTGTCCACGATCAACGACCTCGGCGTGACGGTCGAGGGCGGCGAGCGCGGCCGTCCGCTCATCCTGATCATGGGTGAGCTGTCCGCGAAGCCGGCGGACTGCAAGGAATCCAGTGACATCGGCGAACTGGCCTCCGGGCAGAGCGGCACGGTCTGCCAGGTCTTCCTGGTGCCGGAGGGCAAGGCGGTGGAGACCGCGCTGCTCAGCCGCGGCTTCACCACTGCGCCCACCGAGTGGGAGGTCGACTGACGCGTCAGCGGGCCATCGCGGCCAGCACCCGTGCGGCGACCTCGCGCCCGATCGGCAGCGAGGCCGTCGCCGCCGGGGACGGCGCGTTGAGCACGTGCACCGTATGCGGCGACTCGGCGAACAGGAAGTCGTCCACGAGCGTGCCGTCCGGCAGCACCGCCTGGGCCCGTACGCCGGCGGGCGCGGGGCGCAGGTCGCCGGACGTCACCTCGGGCAGCAGCCGCCGCACCGCCGCCGTGAAGGCGTGGCGGGACAGCGAACGGTGCACCTCGCCCGCGCCGTACCGCCAGTGCCGGCGTGCGAGGTGCCAGGCACCCGGGTAGGCCAGCACGCCGGCCAGCTCGCGCGGCCGCAGCGTCGTGGGGGCGTAGCCCTCGCGGGCGAGGGCCGGTACGGCGTTGGGCCCGATGTGCACCCCGCCGTCGATGCCGCGGGTCAGGTGCACCCCCAGGAACGGGAACGCCGGGTCCGGCACCGGGTACACCAGGCCGCGCACCAGGCCCGCCCGCTCCTCGGCCAGTTCGAAGTACTCGCCGCGGAAGGGGACGATCCGCATGCCCGGGTCGTCGCCGGCGAGCCGGGCGACGCGGTCGCAGTGCAGACCCGCGCAGTTGACCAGCGCCCGCGCGCGCAGCACCGAGCCGTCGGCCGTACGCACGGCCACGCCGCGTCCCGCGCGCCGGTCGACCGCGGCGACCTCCGCGCCGTACCGGAGGGCCGCGCCGCCCTCCACCGCCAGGCGGCCGAGGGTACGGGCGACGGCGGTGAAGTCGCAGACGCCGGTGGTGCCGACGTGGATGGCGGCCACGCCGCGGACGTGCGGCTCGTACTCCCGGAGCTGCGCCGGGCCCAGCTCGCGCACCGGGATGCCGTTCTCACGGCCGCGCTGCACCAGCGCGTGCAGTCGCGGCAGCTCGCTCCGGTCGACGGCGACGATCAGCTTGCCGGTCACCTCGTGCGGCACGTCGTGCGCGGCGCAGAACTTCACCAGCTCCGCCGCGCCCCCGGTGGCGTAGCGGGCCTTCAGCGAGCCGGGCCGGTAGTAGATCCCGCTGTGGATCACGCCGCTGTTGCGGCCTGTCTGGTGCAGGGCCGGGGCGCCCTCCTTCTCCAGCACGACCACGCGCGTTCCGGGCGCGGCCCGTGTGACGGCGTACGCGGTCGAGAGGCCGACGATGCCGGCGCCCACGACCAGCACGTCGCAGTCCAGGGCGGCACCGCGGGGGTGGGCGGGCGCGAGGTTCTCCGGGGACGACACGCTTCTCATCATGACCGGTGGGGGCGTGGTTGATGCGTGCGGCAGGGGGGCGGACGGCGGCGGAGGGGGTCCGCCCGGTGGCGGCTGGGGTGGTCGGCGGTGCGGCGCCCGGACGTCACGGCGGGGTCCTCGGCCCCGTCACGCCGGGGTCTTGAGCAGGGGACGCGCCCGTTCGCGCAGCTCCGCGACCCGGGGCTCGTCGCCGTACGGCTCCAGGCGGTGCAGCAGGTCGCGCACGTACTCGGTGGTGCGGGCGGAGGAGATGCGGCCCGCGACCTCGACGGCGAGTGTGCCCGCCGCGCAGGCCGCGTCCAGGTTGCCGGACTCCAACTCGGCGACGGCGGACACCACCAGCCGTAAGCCGTGCGAGCGCACGAACTCCTCCGTCGGCCGGGACAGCGCCTGCTCGGTGAAACGGCGGACCTGGCGCGGGGCGTTCAGGTCGCGGTAGCACTCGGCGGCGTCGGCGGCGAGCCGGTCGTAGGAGTAGAAGTCCAGCCAGGAGGGGTCGGCGTCGCCCGGACGCGCGCGCTCCAGCCAGCCCTCCGCCGCGGTGATCGCCGCCTCGCACGCCTGCGCGTCGCCGGACTTGGCCAGTGCGCGGGCCTCCACCAGCCGGAAGAAGCTCATGGTGCGCGCGGTGGCCAGACCGCGGTTGCGTTCGACGGCGGCCTGCGCGAGATCCACGCCCTCGTCGGCGAAACCCCGGTAGGTGGCCTGCAGCGACATGGAGGCCAGCACATAGCCGCCGAGCGGCACGTCCGCGGCGGCGCGGGCCAGGCGCAGCGCCTGGATGTAGTAGCGCTGGGCGGCTTCCTGCTGTCCGGTGTCGAAGGCCATCCACCCGGCGAGGCGGGTGAGTTCGGCGGTGGCGCCGAACAGCGCACGGCCGACCTCGTCGGAGTAGGCGCCGAGCAGCAGCGGGGCGGCGTCCACCCGCAGGCACTCCGGGACCATCGACGAACGCCAGTCGCCGCCGCCGTACTTGGAGTCCCAGCGACGTGCCTCTTCGGCGGCCTCGCGCAGCTTGGCGACGTCCGTGTGGCCGACCCGGAGCGACGCGGCTGCCGACGCGTCGCCCTGGCCCGCGGCCTCCTGCCGTGGGGCGGACGGGTCCTCGCGGTCTGCTGCCGCATCGGCGAGTTGGGCGGGCTCACGTGCCACCGAACTGTCGGCGGGCGTGATCAGCCACCGCGAGGTGGGGGTGGCGTACGCGCTCACCGCGAAGGAACCGGCGAGCGTTTGCCAGATGCCGCCGCCGCGCCGATTGCCCAGGTCGAGGCGGTACAGGTCGGTCGCGGACTTCACGGCGTCGCGCACGTCGCGCGGGAAGGCCAGCCCGACCTCGGGCGCCGGGTCGGACACGGCGAGCCCGATCTCGTGCAGCGGCACCGGCCGGCCCAGCTTGCTGCCTATCGCCGCGGCGATGAGGTGCGGCGCGACGCCCTGAGGCACCATGCCCTTCGACACCCACCGCGCCACCGACGTCTTGTCGTAGCGGAGCGTCAGACCCCGCTGTGCGCCCAGGTCGTTGACCCTGCGGGCGAGTCCGGCGTTGCTGATCCCGGCGAGGGTGAGTACGGTGCCGAGCTTATCGTTCGGCCCGCGTTGCTCCCTGGACATGCGGCACCCCTGACACAGCGACGGCCGCGCATCCGGCACACGCGGAACTCCCCGCCCGCGCCGACCGGTTCGCCGGGCGGGCCGGGGACTCCCGCCACGCCGTGGCGCGGGAAAGTACTGCACCCACAGTAGTTCGCCGCATCCCTACCGTTAAGAGGAGCGGCGGCGGTTGGCGTATTCGTGCCCGTGGCGCACGGCCCCGGGCACGTACCCGTCACGTGCCCCCGGAGTGTGGCCGTGCGCCCGCCCGTGCGCCTTGGGTGGAAGGCCCGGAAGCGCTTCCATGGGTCCCGCGTGGGTCGGCCCGCCGCTCTGCACCGGCGGGCCGGGGAGACCGCCGACCCCATTCCCCGCGGGCGGCGGCGCGGTCCGGGGGGCGGTGGGTGCCTCCCGGGCCGACAATCTGGCCGAAATGACACCGGTCGACTCCCCCGGCATATTCCACCCGCCGCCCCCCACGTCGGTGGGCGCGCGAGCGGTGCACGTCACGCAAACGTGCGCCCCCTATCCCCCTCCGATGCGCCCGAGGCGTGGCAGCATGGTCGCTACAAGCGGCTGGCAGCAGCACCGGAACCTTGAACGTTGCGAGCCTGCGGACCTGTTCGAGCTTGGACCTGACGGGCGGAGGCGGGCGGCCATGCGGTGGTTGGTGGGCTGGAACAGCCCTGCGGCGCGTCCCGCGGGCGTCCCGGGCCCCACGGGAGCGGGAGCGTACGGCTCCGGCGGCTACGGCCACGCGGGCCACGGCTCCGGCGGCTACGGACCAGGCGGGTCGTACGGCTCCGGCGGTCACGGGACGGGGACCGCGTACGGCCCTGCCGGGGCGTACGGAGGGCTCGCCGGTGTCCCCGGCGAGGTGAGCGGCGAAACGGTACGCCCCGTCGGCGGGCAACTGCTGTGGGGCGGACCGGGCGAGAGCGATCCGCTGTGGGCGGTCGGCGACTGGAGACCCGACGAGGTCCGCGTCGTGCACGGCGACGGTGGCAACCGCCTCGCGGTGCTGGGTAGTTGTGGCGCCGGTGACGAGGAGCTGCGGGCCGGCCTGTACACCGCGCGCGGCGGCGCGCTGCGCCACCTGACGGCCTGGCCCGGCAGCTACACCGTGGTCGTCCGCATCGGACGGCGCACCACCGTCCCCGCCGACCTGGCCGGCGCGCGGCCCGTCTTCCACGCCCCCTGGGCGGGCGGCACCGCCTACGCCACCGCTGCCCTCCCGCTCGCCGACCTCATCGAGGCCGAACTCGACATCTCCCACCTCGCCGCGCTTCTCGCCTGCCCCGACGCGCCCGAGGCACTCGGCGACGGCACCCCGTACGCAGGCGTGCGACGCGTGCCCCCCGGCCACGCGCTGGTCCTGCGCGAGAGCAGCCGCGAGATCGTCGGCTACGAACCCACCGCCTCGCTCGCCGTCTCCGCCCCGCCGCCGCTCGACCCCGACCTCGCCGTCGCCGGTGTGCGCGACGCGCTGGTCGCGGCCGTACGCGCCCGGCTCGCGGCACCCCGGCACGCCTCCGAACACGACTTCACGCCCCCGGGGCCACGCGACCCCGGCCCGGTGCCCGGCATGGGTCCCGCCGACCGGCGGGCCGCGCGCGGCGCCCCCGAGCCCGGCATCGGCGCCGACCTGTCCGGCGGCCCCGCGTCCGCCACGCTCGCGCTGCTCGCCGCCGGGCTGCCCGGCATGCCCGGCACCGTCCACGGCACCGGCACCGCGTCGGCCGGGGAACGCCTCCTGGCCGTCACGTTCAACGACCTGACCGCCGCCGGCGCGGCCGAAGGCCGCGCAGCCGAGATCGAACGCGCCCGGCTCCTCGCCGAGAACCCCCGCCTGCACCACATCGTCGTCACCGGCGGCGACGAGTGCCTGCCGTACGCCGATCTGGAAAGCGGCCCTCTCACCGACGAGCCGGGGCCCTCCCTCGTCGCCGCCGAACGGCACCGCAGACGCCTGGCCGCCGGCAGCGCCGACCACTTCGTCGGTCTCGGCGCCCGCCAGGTCCTCGACGCCCACCCCGCGCGCCTCGCCGACCTGCTGCTCGACCGCAGACGCCGCCACCTGCTGCGGCCCGTCGCCGCGCTGGCCCGCGCCGAAGGCGCCGAACGCGCCGGTCTCCGCGCCGCGCAACGCGCCGCCGAACGCGACCGGGCCGACGGAGCGGACGCCGCCGACCCGGCCCACGCGGCGCACGCAACCGGCGCCGTCCCGGGGGCGGGCCGCTCCGTACTCGTCCCCGTCACCGTCTACCGCGCCGCGCGCCGCCTCGCCCGCACCCCCTACCGCGAGGGCGTCGAGGCCGCCGCCGCCCAGCTCCGCGACGGACGCGTCACCGGCGCCGCCGCCGGCATCCCCCGCGCCCGCGGCGGCCCTTCGTCCGCCGGAACGCGCGGCACCGGCGGCACCAGCACCCTGGACCTCTCGCTGGCAGCCCTCACCTGGTGCCGTCCCGGACCGGCCGCCCGCTGGATGACCGGCGAAGCTCTCGCCGAGGTCTCCTTGCTGCTGGAGGGCGCCGCGCGTGTCCGGCCCATCGTCGAACGCCCCGGCGAACGTCGCGCCCGCGCGGCACTCGCCCGCCAGGCCGCCGACCACCGCGTGCTCGAACAGGCCGCCGAGATCCGCAACCAGCGGCTGCACGCGCCCTTCTACGACAACCAGGTCGTGCGCGCCTGCCGCGAACTTCCCGAGGCCGCCCGCGTGAAGCCCGGCGCCCGCGCGTCGGTACTGCGCGCGGTGCTGGCGGGCGCCGGCGTGCACGACGTGCCCTCCGGGTGGGGCGCCCCCTCGCACGCCAGCCAGCACGCCTCCGCGCGGGCCGGTCTCCGCGCCGCCGCCGACCCGCTCGCCGACCTCTTCACCGCCCCGCTGCTGGCCGAGGCCGGACTCATCGAGGCCCGCGTCGTCCGCCGCGCACTCCTGGCCGCCGCCGACGGCGAGCGCGTCCCGCTGGACGGGCTGGCCGACCTGGTGTCCACGGAGATCTGGCTGCAGCGCCTGATCGCCCGCCGCGGCACCTGCTGGACCGGCGCCGACGCCCCCCGCCAGCGCGCCGCCACCGCCGTCGTCACCCCCACCCCCGACCGCCCCATGCTCTGACCCGCTCCGGGGCCGCGAGAGCTGCGCGGCCCTTCCGTTGTCGTCGGACCGGACGGCCGGCGGCCGGGGCCGCGTACCGCCCTCGGGTCCTCCCGCCGCCGCGGTGGAGGCATGCGCTGTCCGTGCGGGCTCCTCGGCATGGCCCGAAGGGCGTGGCCGGCGAGGCGAGGACGAGGTGTCGGCTCTTCCCACTGCGGCGCGGCAGTCCGGTCGGGCGCCGGGGTGTTCCGCCCGGCGGGCGTGGCACGGCCACCGGCCGGGGCTGAGGACGACGCCTCACCCCGCTCCAGCCGCCCCGGCAGCGTCTCGCGGGACCGGGTGGCTGGAGACCTTCAGCGCACCCACCCCCGAGAGCACCCGGTTCCCCGGCCTGCTGTGGTCGTTCTCCGCGTATCTGGAGGGCGGACCGCAGGCCGTGCTGCCGCTGATGGACGTGAGCGTCGCCAACTGCCGTGCGCTGGCCGGGCCGTGGGAGCTCGGGATCGTGCTCCTCTTCCGGGCGCACCTGCGCTTCGGCACCCCCGGCGGGTTCGAGCGCGCCGCCGCCGACCTCGCCGAGATCGACGCACTGTCCGGGACGACCGGCGACCGCTGGCTGCTGGGGCAGGTCTGCGGGCTCCGCGCCGAGATCGAGACGGCGCGCGGGCACTACGAGCGGGCCCGCGCCGAGATCGAGACCGCGCTGCGGTACGCGCAGGAACTCGGCGCCTTCCTGGAGATGCCGTTCCTGCTCGCCCGCATCGCCGAGACCTGGGTACCGGCAGGGAGACAGCGGGCAGGCGGAGAAAATGACGCTGCGACGCCGAGGAGGAGGGCGAACGCCTCGGCGTCGCCGACGCCCGCACGTACGCCTCGCTGGTGCGCACCCTGCCGGCCCTGGAGCGCGGCGATGCGGAGCGCGGGCGCGCGCTGTGGGAGCAGACCCGCGCGTACGCCTGCCACGGCTCGCCGCCCGACGTGCTGTCCATCGCCATCGGTTCGCTCGGGGCACGGATCACCCCCCTCGCCGGGAGGGCCCGGCAGGCCCTGGCGCAGGTGGGGAATGCGCTGCGGCTCGTGGAGCGGGGCACCGCCCCCGACGCGCTGGTGGCCCATGTGCTGCTGGACGCGGCGGTGATCGCCGTGCAGGTAGGGCATCCCGCCCAGGCGCTGCGCCTCGCGGACGCGGGGCGGGCGATGCGCGGAGCACTGGCCGCGAGCGTGCCCGAACGGCGTGAGGACGCGTGGGTGCGGGCGCGGGCGGCCGCAGCGAACGGGGGGCGGACACGGCAGTCCGGCGCTGGAGGTGCACGAGGCCGTACGGCTGCTGGACGCACTCGCCGGCGCGGGCGGCGGCTCCGAGGCCCCCGACCACACTTCCGAGCCGCGCCCGGCGGGCCGTACGGTCAACGGCAGCTGATCCGCGCGTCCGCCCAGTCGGCGAGCAGCAGGCGGTCGGCCGGACCCTGCGGGCTCACGGGCTGCACCACCAGCCGTACCGTCCGCACCCCGGTCAGCGGTACCCGGACGGGTACCGGCGTGGCGCCGCGCCGGACCGGCTGCGACTGCCACAGGCGTGACCCGTCACCAAAGACGGCGAAGCGCACGGCACGGTCGGTGAGCGTGAGCCGATCGACGCGGGCCAGGGCGTCGTAGGAGGTGCAGCTGCGGTTGAGGTCGACGGTCACCGACGAGGGGGCAGGGACGCGCACGCCGCCGTAGCGCTGCCACAGCCAACTGCTCTCTCCGGCGCGGAAGGTGGGGGCGTCTCCGCGAGGGCCGGGCCGTGCGGTGTCCCAGCCGAGCCGTTCCAGCCGGAAGGTCTCCGGGGCGGGCGGCGGAGACGTCGGAGTCGGGGTGGGCGAAGGGGGAGAGGGCGCCGGGGGCTCGGGGGCGGGCTGGGGCCGCGGTGGACGGGACGACGGCCCCGGGGCCGGGCGCGGCGCGGCGGCCGGGGGCTCGGCCCCCGGCCGGTCCACGGGGGCGGCGGGCCGGGGCGGTTCCGGCTCGGGCGCAGGCTGCGGCGAGCGGGGTGGGGGCGACGGGGCGGCGGGGGCGACGGAGGGCTTGGCCTGCGGTGCGGGGGCCGGCTGGTCGTCACCGATCAGGGTCAGGGCCACGGCTACCCCGGCCGCCGTCACGACGCCCGCCGCGACACCGATCTTCACGGGTGCGCCCACGCCTTCGGCGACGGCGCCGCCACCCGCGGCGCCCGCGCCCGCCGCACCGCCGGTCGCCGCGGCCCCGGCGACCGCGCCGCCGCCCGTGAGCAGGCCGAGCGCCTTCGCCCCACCCGCCGCACCGAACCAGCCCAGGAAGGCCACCGGCACGAGCAGCCTGATCTGCGCGTTGAGGTCCACGACCTCGAGCGCCGCCGTCCGGCAGGCCGCACACGTCTCCAGGTGCCTGCGCAGCCCGCGTTCGGCGCGCATGCGCAGGCCGCCGCGCGCGTAGGCCCCGAGCCGGTCGGCGTACCTGGCACATGCGCCGCCCTCTGTCCTGGCCCGGTTCACGTGTGCCTGGAGGTAGGCCTGCTTGAGCTTCTCCCGTGCGCGGTGGGCGAGCACCGCCGTCGCGTTGTCGGAAAGTCCCAGCAGCGGGGCGACGTCCCTGGGCGACTCCTCCTCCACGGTCGTGTGCCACAGCACGGTCTGGTACTTCTCCGGCAGGCTGCGGAACGCCCGCACGGCCATGGTCCGGTCGGCTTCCTGCATCGCCCGCACGTCCGCGCCGAGCGACAACGTCTCCTCGTCCGGCGACGAACCCCCCGGCACGGTGCGTGAGACCCCGGCCGCCGACTGGGCGAAGGCGGCGAAGTCCTCCACCAGGTGCTCCCGCTTCGCGGTCCGTGCCCAGGCCGCGGCCACCCGGCGCACCGAGGTGAGCAGGTACGCGCGCACCGCCGTGTCGGGGCCCGCCCCCGCCCGTACGGCCTGGAGGGTGCGGGCGAACACCTCGTTGGTCAGGTCCTCCGCCGTGTGCGCGTCCCGGCAGCAGGTGCGCGCGTAGCGGCGGACGGCCGCAGCGTGGCGGTGGTAGAGCGTTTCGTACGCGGTGGTGTCCCCGCCCCGCATCCGGCGGAGCAGCGCGGAGTCGGACTCCGCCGGGCTGCCGCCGGACTCGGAACGCCCCGCGCCGCGCCACTCACGCTGCTGCGGGACGGAACGCCCTGCCGGTGCCTGGTCCGCCTCCGCGCCGTCGGGCCCTGCACCTCCCGTGGTGGCGTCCCCGCCGCCGGGCGGTGCGGAGCGGCCCGGCGGAACGGCGTCGACCGGGCCTCCCTGCCCGGGCACGGGCGGGACCGTCGACTCGCCCGTCCCGCCCCGGCGCAGCTCGCCGTCCGACGGCTGCCCGTCGCCCTCAACGCCCATCCCGCACGCCCCCGAACCGGCTGCTGCCGCGCGAACTCCGGTGATCCGGCACAGCCTGCCACAGCGGAGGCCCCCGAGTAGGGCTCGGGAAAGGGCCGTTCACCCTTCCGGGGCATGTTCGACGTCAGTCCCGGGCGCGCAGTCCGTCCAACAGGATGTCCAGCAGCCGGGCCGAAGCGGCGGTCTGCTGCGCGGCATCCGGCAGCGTGGGCGCCGCTGTGGCTATCACCAGCAGCACGTCACCGACGGAGACGTCCTCGCGCAGCCCGCCCGTGGCGCGGGCGCGCTCAACCAGCTGTCCGACGACGTCGAGGAGTTCCACGCCCAGCGGGTCGGTCTCGTCCGGGCCGAGCCCGTCGGGTCCGGCCTCCTCGCGGCCGGCCGGGGCGCCCCCCGCAGGGACCCGCTCGACCAGCCGCAGGTCCGGCTGCCCGGACCGCCCCGCTCTGCCGCCGTCCTGCTCCGGGGCGTCGCGCGGGGACGGCACCAGGGTCCGTTCCCGCGCGGCGTCGCGCGCGGCCCCGGCGCGCAGTATGCGGGGCGGCAGCAGCCGCCCGGCTCCCGAAGCCGCCGACGTCCGCAGGAAGCGGGCGAGCGCCGACCAGGGCTCGTCCTCCTGCCCCAGAGCCGTCTGCGCCTGCTCCGTCAGCCGCGCGGTCTCCTCCTCGGCGATCCGCCGGACCAGCACCTCCTTGCTGGGGAACCGGCGGTAGACCGTCCCCACCCCGACGCGCGCCCGGCGGGCGACGTCCTCCATCGGCGCGCCGTACCCCAGCTCGCCGAACACCTCACGCGCCGCCCGCAGCACATGCTCCAGATTGCGCTGGGCGTCCACCCGCAGCGGAGCGGAACGTGAAGAAGAGCCCTGAATCCCCTGAAAACTCATGTATTTCCCCCGGTGATGGTGTCTCCCCCCGGAGACCCCCGCCCCATGTGTGGTCTTGCCCTACGGACAACGCATAGGAAGCCGCCCCCGTCCGCTTACGAACATAGTTGAGCCCACGTCAAGAGAGAAGGGGCAATTTTCGTGCGCCGCTTTCACCACCTCGTCCGGCGCGTTCACCGCCCTCCCCGCGCCCTCCGGACGATCATCGAATCTCGTCTCTGAGCTGCGAAGATCCCACCTCACCCGAATGCCGCAAGCAAGCGGAACTTCTGCCTCCATCTGTCACACAATCCGCGCGGACCTGTGGACAAACATGGCGCTCGGGGTGCGTCATGGACGAGTGACGAACGAACCTGAGCGCATTCTCGTCGTCGGCGGCGGATACGTCGGCATGTACACCGCGCTGCGCCTGCAACGGAAACTCAGGCAGCGGCTCCGGAAGGGCGACGTCCAGATCGTCGTGGTCGACCCCGAGCCATACATGACGTACCAGCCCTTCCTTCCCGAAGCGGCGGCCGGCTCCATCTCGCCGCGGCACGTCGTCGTACCGCTGCGCCGCACGTTGCCCGACTGCCAGGTCGTCGTCGGCGAGGTCAAGACGATCGACCCCGAGGCCCGCGTCGCGACCGTGGAGACCCTCGCCACCGCCGAGGAGGGCTCCGGTCCGCTCGAGGTGACCTGGACCGAACTCGTCCTCGCACCCGGATCCGTGTCCCGCACCCTCCCCGTGCCCGGCCTCGCCGAGCACGGCATCGGCTTCAAGAACGTCGAAGAGGCCATCGGGCTGCGCAACCACGTCCTGGAGCAGCTCGACATCGCCTCCTCCACGCGCGACCCGGACGTGCGCGACGCCGCGCTCACCTTCGTGTTCGTCGGCGGCGGCTACGCGGGCGTCGAGGCGCTCGCCGAACTGGAGGACATGGCCCGCTATGCCTGCCGCTACTACCACAACCTCAAGCCCGAGGACCTGCGGTTCCTGCTGGTCGAGGCCAGCGACCGGATCCTGCCGGAAGTGGGCGAGGACATGGGCCGGTACGCCCTGCGCGAGCTGCGCGCCCGGAACATCGACGTGCGCCTGGAGACCCGCCTGGAGACGTGCGAGAAGCGCGTCGCGGTGCTGAGCGACGGCTCCCGCCACCCCTCCCGCACGCTCGTGTGGACCGCCGGTGTCAAGCCGCACCCCATCCTCGCCGCCACCGGGCTGCCCCTCAACGACCGCGGGCGGCTGCGCTGCACGGCGCAGCTCCGCGTCGACGGAACCGACCACGTCTGGGCGGCCGGCGACGCCGCCGCCGTCCCCGACCTGGCCGCCGAACGCAACGGCAACGGCAACGGCGGCGGCCGCAACGCCGACGGCTCCGAGCGGAAGCCCGAGTGCGCCCCCAACGCCCAGCACGCCGTACGCCAGGCCCGGGTACTCGCCGACAACGTCGCGGCCGTCCTCAACGGCGGCGAGGTCGCCGACTACCGCCACGCGTACGCGGGTTCGGTCGCCTCCCTCGGTCTGCACAAGGGCGTTGCCCATGTGTACGGACGCAAGCTGAAGGGCTACCCTGCCTGGTTCATGCACCGCGCGTACCACCTGAGCCGTGTCCCGACCTTCAACCGGAAGGCCCGGGTGCTCGCCGAGTGGACGCTCTCCGGTCTCTTCAAGAGGGAGATCGTCTCGCTCGGTTCACTCGAACACCCCAGGGCGGAGTTCGAACTGGCGGCGGGCACGGGCCGCCACCCCGAGGCGAGCTGAACGGTCCGCATCCGGCGCCGCGGTGGGAACGAGCCGCCCGTCCGCGCCCGCCAGGGGTGTCAGCGCGGTGGGTCACACTGGACGTGTGACCATGGGTGAAGGCGGCACCGGCACACGGTGACGGACACGTCGGCCGCTGCAAGAACGACGACACCGGCGCTCACCGCGCGACGCGGCGACGCTCAGGACACATGCGAGGATTCGGACGACGTGAATTTCACGCGCTGGAGCGCCCGACTGCCCGGCACCCAGCGGCGCACCGCCGCCGCGCAGGCCGCCAAGGGCACGAAAGTGCGGCAGCCGTCCGGCTCGCAGACCGGTGCCTCCGGCACGGTCCCGGCCGCCCGCGGCGAATCCGGCCGCACCGACGCCGGCCACGGCGAACCGCACGGAGGTGACACGGGCCGGGGAGAGCGCAACGGCCCCAAGCAGGGCCGGGCCGGGCGCAGTCGGCGCGGCGGGCCGGAGGGCGCGGACCCCGAGCTGCCCGGCGCCATCGAGGCGCTCACCGTGCACCACCTTCTCGGGCAGGTCCCCGCCCTGGTGGCCGTGGTGCACGGTCCGGACCACCGCATCGCCTACGTCAACGACGCCTATGCCGAGGTCTTCGGCCCGCGCAGAGGCGGTGAACCCGCCCGCACCGCACTGCCCGAACTCGACGAGCTCGGACTCCTGCCGCTGATGGACCAGGTCCTGCGCAGCGGGCGCCCTCGCACGGTGAAGTCCCGCCGCGTGGCGCCCGCGCACGGGCCGCGCAGCACCGCGTACTACACCTTCACCTGCACGCCCATCCCCGCGGCCGGCGGCGGCGGCGTGCTCATCTTCGCTGCCGACGTCACCGACCAGGTCGAGTCGGCCGAGCGGGTCCGCAGCAGCGAACGACGGCAGCGCGAGGCCGCCGTCACCCTGCAACGCAGCCTGCTCCCGCAGGAACTGGAGCAGCCCGACGAACTCCGCGTCGCCGCCACCTACCAACCGGGCGGGACGGACGCCGCCGTCGGCGGCGACTGGTACGACGTCATCACCCTCGGCGCGGGCAGGACGGCCGTCGTCATCGGCGACGTGATGGGGCGGGGTGTCCGGGCCGCCGCCGTCATGGGCCAGCTCCGCACAGCCGTACGGGCCTACGCCCGACTGGACCTGCCGCCGCACGAGGTGCTGCAGCTGCTCGACGGTCTGGCCTCCGAGATCGACGCCAGCCAGATCGCGACCTGCGTCTACGCCGTGCACGACCCCAGCGAGGGCCGGCTGTACTACGCCTCCGCCGGACACCTCCCGATACTGGTCCGCGCGGCCGACGGCTCGGTGCAGTCCGCCAGCGACCCCACCGGCCCGCCGCTGGGCACCGGCGGCTGGCTGCACACCTCGGGCTCGCTCGCGCTCGAAGAGGGCGCCACGGCCCTGCTTTACACCGACGGCCTGGTCGAACGCCGCGACGCGGACATCGACGAAGGGCTCGCCGTCCTCGAGCGGGCCTTCGCGGGCGCCACCGGGCCCCCGGAGGTGGTGTGCGACCGGATGCTGCGCGCCCTGCGCATCACCGCCGAACACGACGACGACGTCGCCGTGCTGGTCCTCCAGCACCCCGAACGCACCGGGCACGACGCGGAGCTCTTCCGCGGCGCCTCCCTCGACCTGCTCGGCGGTAAGGAAGCCGCGCCGCGCGCCCGCGCGTTCGCCTCCGGCGTGCTGAGTTCCTGGCGGTTCTCCACCGAGGTGCAGGACCTGGGAGTGCTGGCCGCGAGCGAACTCGTCGCCAACTCTCTCCAGCACGGCACCCCGCCGATGCGGCTCCGGCTGCGGCGCACCGACCGGCGGCTCATCGTGGAGGTCACGGACGGGGACGACCATCTGCCGAGGCGCCGCCGCGCCGACCCGGTGGACGAGGCGGGGCGCGGCATCTCCATCGTCGCCACGGTCGCCTCGTCGTGGGGTTCGCGACGCACCCAGGGCGGCGGCAAGGCCGTCTGGTGCGAATTCGCCCTGCCCGCCGGCAGCTGACCGTACGCGCGGCGCGCCCCCGCCCCGGATGCGGCGGGGTCAACTCGCGGTGTGCACCACCGCGGTCGCACCGGCGGGGGGCGCCGCGTGCCCCTCCGTCGTGTCCGCCCCCGGCTGCACGGAGGGGCCGCCCGTGCGGATGATCCGCGAGCCGCCGGCCACCGAAGGGTTGTCCTGCTCCGCGGTCAGGTGCCGCCCCATCCACAGGGCCAGCACCGAGATGCCCAGCGAGCAGAGCACCAGCATCACGATGTACGCGGCGTGCAGGCCCTGAGCGGCCATGAGGCCGCCGACGGCCGGGCCGACCGCCACACCGAGCTGTTTCACCAGGGCGAACGCCGAGTTGTACTGCCCGACCATGCGCTGCGGCGCCAGGTCTGCGACCAGCGGAGCGACGGTGGGCGACAGCATCGCCTCGCCGAGACCGAACAGCGCGTAGGTGGAGATCAGCAGCGCGGTCGCCACCGCCTGGCCCGACGGCACGAGGCCGGAGACGCCGGCCGCCAGCCAGGCCACCGTCCACACCAGACCGACCAGGGCGACGATCCGGCTGCGGCGCCGGCCCTCGGCCAGCCGCAGCACGACGAACTGGGCGACCACGATGACCGAGGTGTTGGCGAAGAGCGCGACGCCCAGGGTGGACGTCGAGATGCCGGTGACCTCGACCGCGTAGGCGGCCAGGCCGGACTCGAACTGCCCGTAGCAGGTGAAGAACAGCACGAAGCCCATGACGCAGAGCAGCAGCATCGCCCGGTGCGACAGCATCTGCCGCCATCCGCCGCCGGGCCGGTCCGCCTCCGTGGTGGACATCCCCGTGGTGGCACCGCCCGGCTTGGGCAGCCGCACGGTCCGCAGCACGCCGCCGAGCACCAGGTACATCACGGCCTCGATCGAGAACAGCAGGGTGAACGACGAGGGCTGGTGCTCGTCGACGATCTGCCCGCCCAGCAGCCCTCCGAGCCCCAGGCCCAGATTGAGCAGGAGGAACTGGGTCGCGAAGGCCCGTGACCGGGTGGCCGTGGTCGAAGACCAGACGATCATGGTCGCCAGCGCGGGCTGGATGACGGCGATGCCACCGCCCATCAGCGCCGCGGCGGCCAGGACGGACGGCGCGGTGTCGGACACACCCACCCCGAGCGCACCCACGGAGGTCGCGCCCACACCGACCAGCGCCACCGGCAGCGGCCCGCGCTGGTCGATGACCCGCCCCACCAGGGGCAGAACCAGCAGCGCAGCGGCGGCGAAAACGGCGAGCACGGCGCCGGCCGTACCGGAACCGAGCGCGCGTACCTGAGCCACATAGAGGAACAGGTACGGCACGGTGAAGCCGCTGCCGAACGCCGACAGTGCGTTGCCGAGCTGGATGCGGCGCAGGTTCGCGCCCTTCTCGAGAGTCACACTCACCTTCCCAGGCAGGTCGAAGCCCGTGCCCGCAGCGGGGAGACGACCGCGACACGGAAGGACGCAGTCCGGCTCCCGGACGTGCGGGTGGGCTTCGAAGACGGATACTTCAGAGCTAAAGTTCGAAGCTAAACACTACACATCGCAGGTCTTCGACGCTAATCGGGTTCGTGCGATACTCGACACCATGCCGCCGGACAACCAGCCGCCCCTCGATGAGCAGATCGCCATCTACCAGCGCGAGTTCCGCGACCTCGACCCCCAGGTCGAGAAGGTGGTCAACGCGCTCTCCCGGCTGGACCGGCGCATGAGCGTGGCCTACGGGCGGCAGCTCGGCACCCTCGGGCTGGGCAGCGCCGAGTGGGAGGTGCTCAAGGAGCTGGTCATGGCCGGCGACCCCTACCAGCTCTGGCCCGGCACGATCGCCAAACGTCTCGGCCTCACCGCGGCGGCCATGACCCACCGCATCGACCGCATGCTCACCACCGGGCTCGTCACGCGCGAGCGCGACGAGGAGAACCGCACCCGCGTGATCATCGGACTGACCGACCTGGGCCGGGAGAAGTGGCTGGAGGTCATGCGCAGCGCCTCTGTCTTCGAGGAGGAACTGCTCCAGGACCTCTCTCCTGCCGAACGCGCCGTGCTCGGTGAGCTCCTGACCCGTCTGTTGCGCCGGGTCGAGGACGCACAGCCGGACGCGAGCGGCCGCCTGACCGACCTGGGCTGAAGCGCGCGCCCCGCCGAGGGCGTTTGACACGGACCAACCGGATGCGTAATGTTCATCGGGTTGCCACGGGGGCCTTTGGTCCTCCGGGTGACCGATTCCGCCGTCGTATGACGGCATCCACTACGCAGTGCGATCTCCCATCGGGAGCGATTTCGGCATGCCGGAATTTCTTTCGAAAGGCTCGATTTGGAGCCGGCGGGTAAATCCTCTAACGTGGTGGACACGCCGCAAGGCGGAAAAGCAGGACCCAGCAGTGCCCCGCCGACAGGGGGTCAGATCGGGAAAGAAGATCTGATAGAGTCGGAAACACCGAAGGGAAGCGCCCGGAGGATCCTGTGAAAGGGTTCCGATGGAAGCGTCCGTTCCTTGAGAACTCAACAGCGTGCCAAAAGTCAACGCCAGATATGTTGATACCCCGTCCCCCTGTTTTGTGGGGGCGTGGTTCCTTTGAAACACAACAGCGAGGACGCTGTGGATCGTCGGGTTATTCCTCCGGCGGTTCCGCTCTCGTGATGTGTCGACCCGGATATCCGGGAAGCATTCACGGAGAGTTTGATCCTGGCTCAGGACGAACGCTGGCGGCGTGCTTAACACATGCAAGTCGAACGATGAAGCCGCTTCGGTGGTGGATTAGTGGCGAACGGGTGAGTAACACGTGGGCAATCTGCCCTGCACTCTGGGACAAGCCCTGGAAACGGGGTCTAATACCGGATATGATCACCGGCCGCATGGTCTGGTGGTGGAAAGCTCCGGCGGTGCAGGATGAGCCCGCGGCCTATCAGCTTGTTGGTGGGGTGATGGCCTACCAAGGCGACGACGGGTAGCCGGCCTGAGAGGGCGACCGGCCACACTGGGACTGAGACACGGCCCAGACTCCTACGGGAGGCAGCAGTGGGGAATATTGCACAATGGGCGCAAGCCTGATGCAGCGACGCCGCGTGAGGGATGACGGCCTTCGGGTTGTAAACCTCTTTCAGCAGGGAAGAAGCGCAAGTGACGGTACCTGCAGAAGAAGCACCGGCTAACTACGTGCCAGCAGCCGCGGTAATACGTAGGGTGCGAGCGTTGTCCGGAATTATTGGGCGTAAAGAGCTCGTAGGCGGCTTGTCGCGTCGGATGTGAAAGCCCGGGGCTTAACCCCGGGTCTGCATTCGATACGGGCAGGCTAGAGTTCGGTAGGGGAGATCGGAATTCCTGGTGTAGCGGTGAAATGCGCAGATATCAGGAGGAACACCGGTGGCGAAGGCGGATCTCTGGGCCGATACTGACGCTGAGGAGCGAAAGCGTGGGGAGCGAACAGGATTAGATACCCTGGTAGTCCACGCCGTAAACGTTGGGAACTAGGTGTGGGCCACATTCCACGTGGTCCGTGCCGCAGCTAACGCATTAAGTTCCCCGCCTGGGGAGTACGGCCGCAAGGCTAAAACTCAAAGGAATTGACGGGGGCCCGCACAAGCGGCGGAGCATGTGGCTTAATTCGACGCAACGCGAAGAACCTTACCAAGGCTTGACATACACCGGAAACGGCCAGAGATGGTCGCCCCCTTGTGGTCGGTGTACAGGTGGTGCATGGCTGTCGTCAGCTCGTGTCGTGAGATGTTGGGTTAAGTCCCGCAACGAGCGCAACCCTTATCCTGTGTTGCCAGCAACTCTTCGGAGGTTGGGGACTCACGGGAGACTGCCGGGGTCAACTCGGAGGAAGGTGGGGACGACGTCAAGTCATCATGCCCCTTATGTCTTGGGCTGCACACGTGCTACAATGGCCGGTACAATGAGCTGCGATGCCGTGAGGTGGAGCGAATCTCAAAAAGCCGGTCTCAGTTCGGATTGGGGTCTGCAACTCGACCCCATGAAGTCGGAGTCGCTAGTAATCGCAGATCAGCATTGCTGCGGTGAATACGTTCCCGGGCCTTGTACACACCGCCCGTCACGTCACGAAAGTCGGTAACACCCGAAGCCGGTGGCCCAACCCCCTTGTGGGGAGGGAATCGTCGAAGGTGGGACTGGCGATTGGGACGAAGTCGTAACAAGGTAGCCGTACCGGAAGGTGCGGCTGGATCACCTCCTTTCTAAGGAGCAGCTGGCTGCCGGGCCTTTGTGGTCTGGTGGTCCAGAGCCATTACGCCGGCGCGTGTCCGGCGGTGGTCGCTCATGGGTGGAACGTTGACTATTCGGCATCGGCCTTCGGGTCTTTCTTGTGAGTACTGCTTCGGCGTGGAAAGCGAGAGGGGTTCGGGGTGGGTGTCGGGCGCGCTGTTGGGTGTCTGAGGGTGCGGCCGTGTGGTCGTCTTCCTCTGGTGCCGGTCCCAGTGTTCTCGGGTTGTTGCTCGGGGTGATGGGTGGCTGGTTGTTGTTTGAGAACTGCACAGTGGACGCGAGCATCTGTGGCCAAGTTTTTAAGGGCGCACGGTGGATGCCTTGGCACCAGGAACCGATGAAGGACGTGGGAGGCCGCGATAGGCCCCGGGGAGCTGTCAACCGAGCTGTGATCCGGGGGTGTCCGAATGGGGAAACCCGGCAGTCGTCATGGGCTGTCACCCGCACCTGAATGTATAGGGTGTGTGGAGGGAACGCGGGGAAGTGAAACATCTCAGTACCCGCAGGAAGAGAAAACAACCGTGATTCCGGGAGTAGTGGCGAGCGAAACCGGATGAGGCTAAACCGTATGTGTGTGATACCCGGCAGGGGTTGCGCATGCGGGGTCGTGGGACCGTACTTCAGTTGTCTGCCGGCGGCTGGGCGAGTCATAAATTGTGGGTGTAGGCGAAGGGCATGCGAAAGGCCCGGCGTAGAGGGTAAGACCCCCGTAGCTGAAACATCTGCAACTCGTTTGTGCGGCACCCAAGTAGCATGGGGCCCGAGAAATCCTGTGTGAATCTGGCGGGACCACCCGTTAAGCCTAAATATTCCCTGGTGACCGATAGCGGATAGTACCGTGAGGGAATGGTGAAAAGTACCGCGGGAGCGGAGTGAAAGAGTACCTGAAACCGTGTGCCTACAAGCCGTGGGAGCGTCGCACAGCAAGCTTGCTTGCTGTGTCGTGACTGCGTGCCTTTTGAAGAATGAGCCTGCGAGTTTGCGGCATGTTGCGAGGTTAACCCGTGTGGGGGAGCCGTAGCGAAAGCGAGTCCGAAGAGGGCGTTGAGTAGCGTGTTCAAGACCCGAAGCGGAGTGATCTAGCCATGGGCAGGGTGAAGCGGAGGTAAGACTTCGTGGAGGCCCGAACCCACCAGGGTTGAAAACCTGGGGGATGACCTGTGGTTAGGGGTGAAAGGCCAATCAAACTCCGTGATAGCTGGTTCTCCCCGAAATGCATTTAGGTGCAGCGTCGTGTGTTTCTTGCCGGAGGTAGAGCACTGGATAGGCGATGGGCCCTACCGGGTTACTGACCTTAGCCAAACTCCGAATGCCGGTAAGTGAGAGCGCGGCAGTGAGACTGTGGGGGATAAGCTCCATGGTCGAGAGGGAAACAGCCCAGAGCATCGACTAAGGCCCCTAAGCGTGTGCTAAGTGGGAAAGGATGTGGAGTCGCAGAGACAACCAGGAGGTTGGCTTAGAAGCAGCCATCCTTGAAAGAGTGCGTAATAGCTCACTGGTCAAGTGATTCCGCGCCGACAATGTAGCGGGGCTCAAGCACACCGCCGAAGTCGTGTCACTCACACAATAGGTCCAACGACCGTGTGGGTGGGTAGGGGAGCGTCGTGTGCCGGGTGAAGCAGCCGTGGAAGCGAGTTGTGGACGGTATGCGAGTGAGAATGCAGGCATGAGTAGCGATACGTACGTGAGAAACGTGCGCGCCGATTGACTAAGGGTTCCTGGGTCAAGCTGATCTGCCCAGGGTAAGTCGGGACCTAAGGCGAGGCCGACAGGCGTAGTCGATGGATAACCGGTTGATATTCCGGTACCCGCTGTGAAGCGACCCACATCGAATCCAGTGATGCTAAGCCCGTGAAGCCGCCGGTGGATTCTTCGGATGAAGTCGGAGTGGTGGAGCCGGTGGCCCGAGCTGGTAGTAGGTGAGTGATGGGGTGACGCAGGAAGGTAGTCCATCCCGGGCGGTGGTTGTCCCGGGGTAAGGGTGTAGGACGTCAGGTAGGTAAATCCGCCTGGCTTGTGTCTGAGACCTGATGCCGAGCCGATTGTGGTGAAGTGGATGATCCTATGCTGTCGAGAAAAGCCTCTAGCGATGTTTCATGGCGGCCCGTACCCTAAACCGACTCAGGTGGTCTGGTAGAGAATACCGAGGCGTTCGGGTGAACTATGGTTAAGGAACTCGGCAAAATGCCCCCGTAACTTCGGGAGAAGGGGGGCCACGTCTGGTGATGGGACTTGCTCCTTGAGCTGGGGGTGGCCGCAGAGACCAGCGAGAAGCGACTGTTTACTAAAAACACAGGTCCGTGCGAAGCCGTAAGGCGATGTATACGGACTGACGCCTGCCCGGTGCTGGAACGTTAAGGGGACCGGTTAGTCATTCTTCGGGATGGCGAAGCTGAGAACTTAAGCGCCAGTAAACGGCGGTGGTAACTATAACCATCCTAAGGTAGCGAAATTCCTTGTCGGGTAAGTTCCGACCTGCACGAATGGCGTAACGACTTCTTGACTGTCTCAACCATAGGCCCGGTGAAATTGCACTACGAGTAAAGATGCTCGTTTCGCGCAGCAGGACGGAAAGACCCCGGGACCTTTACTATAGCTTGATATTGGTGTTCGGTTCGGCTTGTGTAGGATAGGTGGGAGACTGTGATGCTCAAGCGCCAGCTTGGGTGGAGTCGTTGTTGAAATACCACTCTGGTCGTGCTGGATGTCTAACCTGGGTCCGTGATCCGGATCAGGGACAGTGTCTGGTGGGTAGTTTAACTGGGGCGGTTGCCTCCTAAAGAGTAACGGAGGCGCCCAAAGGTTCCCTCAGCCTGGTTGGTCATCAGGTGGTGAGTGTAAGTGCACAAGGGAGCTTGACTGTGAGACTGACGGGTCGAGCAGGGACGAAAGTCGGGACTAGTGATCCGGCGGTGGCTTGTGGAAGCGCCGTCGCTCAACGGATAAAAGGTACCCCGGGGATAACAGGCTGATCTTCCCCAAGAGTCCATATCGACGGGATGGTTTGGCACCTCGATGTCGGCTCGTCGCATCCTGGGGCTGGAGTCGGTCCCAAGGGTTGGGCTGTTCGCCCATTAAAGCGGTACGCGAGCTGGGTTTAGAACGTCGTGAGACAGTTCGGTCCCTATCCGCTGCGCGCGTAGGAGTCTTGAGAAGGGCTGTCCCTAGTACGAGAGGACCGGGACGGACGGACCTCTGGTGTGCCAGTTGTTCTGCCAAGGGCATGGCTGGTTGGCTACGTTCGGGAGGGATAACCGCTGAAAGCATCTAAGCGGGAAGCCTGCTTCGAGATGAGGACTCCCACCCCCGTTGAGGGGTTAAGGCTCCCGGTAGACGACCGGGTTGATAGGCCGGATCTGGAAGCCCAGTAATGGGTGGAGGTGACCGGTACTAATAGGCCGAGGGCTTGTCCATAGAGGCTCGCGTCCACTGTGTGGGTTCTGAGACCACAACCAGGTCGAGAACCCGTAATTCCTTGCCCGCCTTTGGTGGTGTGTGGGGGTTGCGGTTGTTCTCCCGGTGTTTGTGTGTTTCATAGTGTTTCGGTGGTCATAGCGTGAGGGAAACGCCCGGTTACTTTCCGAACCCGGAAGCTAAGCCTTATTGCGCCGATGGTACTGCGAGGGGGACCTCGTGGGAGAGTAGGACGCCGCCGAACAATCATTGAACGTCGACCCCCCAGACTCTGTCTGGGGGGGTCGACGTGTTTGTGGGCCCGTGCTCTCAGAGCCGGCGGATGACCTGCGCCTCCGCCCGTTCGACCGGTGTGCGGGAATGCACGTGAACGAGAGCCAGGTGGAAGAGGCTCGGAGCCAGCGGTGCCCAGCGGTGCACCCGGTCCGGCCGCAGTACGTAGCGGGTGACATCGGTCGGCCGGAAGCGCACGAAGTCCACGGTCGAGTGTTCCCACCGGTCTGCCACCCCGCGGCTGATCCGCGCTTCGAGGGCGCGGCCGGTCAGGGTGCTCAGATCCACGGCTCCCATGGCACGGACGCTAGAGGCGCCTTCGCCGAGATGTGTGATCTTGGCAGTACCGTTACCGCGCCGGGCGGCGCCGGTGCGGGCCAGGGGGCACGATGGCTGCATGGAGTACCGGATCCGGGAGGCGCACGCCGAGGACTGGCGGCGGTTGCGGGAGCTGCGGCTCGCCGCGCTCGCGGACCCGTTGGCGCCGGTCGCCTTCAACGAGCGCTACGAGGTCGCGGCGGGCAAGCCGCCCTCGTTCTGGCGGGGGCGGGCGGGGCAGGCGCGGAACGGCCGTCCGATCACCACGCTGGCCGCGGAGCTGCCCGACGGTTCGTGGGCGGGCATGCTGGTGGTGTTCGTGGAGGACGGCGAGGCGCACGTCGTCGCCGTCTACCTGCGTCCGGAGCACCGCGGCGACGGACTCGCCGAGCGGCTCTTCGACACGGCTCAGGCGTGGGCGTGGGCGCGGACGGACGTCGTCCGGATGCGGCTCGACGTGCACCAGGGCAACCCGCGGGCCGAGGCGTTCTACCGGCGCTACGGGTTCGCCCGGACGGGAGCGTCGAAGCCGGACCCGAACGACGCCTCGGCACTGGAGTGGGAGATGGTGCTGGAACGTCCGCCGCCGGCGGCTCAGGGGCGATGAGGGGCCAACTCGGGCCACCAGGTGCGGAGCTGTTCCTCCGAGCGCACCAGGGCACGGGTCACCAGCCCCGCCGGCGCGCCGTCGGACAGGAGCCACGGCAGCTCGGGCAGCGGCGCCACCGTCGCGGGGTGGTCGAGCACCAGAGTGACTGGTGGGTCGAGCCGGCCGGCGGATGACCGTGCGGCCATGCGGCGGCCGTGCCCGACCACGGCTGAGGTGAGCGCCGTCAGCAGGGGCATCGCTGCCGGGTCTCCCCGGTGCGGGTCCTCCAGGGACTCGCCCACCACGAAGAGGCTTCCCCCCTCGGACACGAACGATTCCCACGCGAGGCGATCGATTCGCGGCGGGGTGCTGGCGTTGCGTACATGGAGTTGTGAGACGCAGTTCAGCGCGCGGCGGATCAACTTGGTGGCCTCCTCGCGTCGTTCCGGGTAGGCCGTGAGGCCGGCTTCCAGTTCTCCGGAGGCGCCGGAGGCCCCGGCCGGGTTCGTGCGGAGGATGCGCAGGGCGTCCCGGGAGGAGCCCGTGAGGGACCAGCGGTGCACCTGGCGGAACGGCTCCCGGTCGAGGGCTGCCGCGTGCAGCCAGCAGCGCAGCAGGGTCTCCGCGGCGTCGTGTACCGCCGCGTCGCTCCGGGCCGGGCTGCGGACGGGGGCGAGCAGGGCGGCCGCGCGGGAGCGCGCCTCGGTCATGTCCTCGCAGCCGTGGTGCGGGGCCCAGCGCAGGCGGGTGGGCGCGTCGGTGAACTGCTCCGGGTCGTAGACGTGGACGGGGCCGAGTTTGGCGCGGGCTCCGGCGGCCTCCGCCCACAGTCCGGGATCCGCGGTGACGACCAGGAGGGCGCCCTCGGCGTCGCGGACCGCTTCTGCCGCCTCGTCCCGTCCCGCGCCGACGAGGAGGCCGTGCACCGACGGGCCGCGCCCGGGAGGCGGGGCTGTCCCCGTCGAGGCCGCAGCGGGCGGTGCGGTGCCGGGGGCCGGTACGGTCCCGGTGGCTGCGGGCGGTTCTGCCGTGTCGGCGGGGCGTTCGGCGCGTGGTGCCGGCACGGGGCCGGGTGCGTGCTTGCGCAGGTCCGGTCCGGGCCGTGACACGCGGGCGTCCTCACGGTGGGTGGCGCGGACCGCTCGCCAGCGGGTGACGGTGCCGATGAGGAAGACGGCGAGCACGGTGAGCACCATCAGCTGGCCGATGAAGAGGCCCCAGAAGAGCCCGTAGCCGGAGAGCGCTCCGTCCGGAACGCCGGGCCAGGCGGCTGCCAGGTCCTTCGGGTCGGTGACCAGTTCGCGTATCGCGAGTGGGGTGCGGGGGAAGTCGAGACCGTCGGGCCAGCTGCCGTGGGCGAGCCAGGCCGACAGGCCGGTCGCCGTCCAGGTGAGCGCCGCGAGGCCGAGGAGGAGCCCCAGGAGACCCAGCAGCAGTCCGTCGGGGATGCCGCGGGCGCCGCCGACGGCGGCACCCGCCGCTCCCGGACCGGTACGGCCGCCGGGCACGTTCACGCCACCCCGGACGCCGGGTCGTGGCCGCCGTGCCCGGGGACGTGCTCCATGGCGAGCGCGCGGGCCTCCGCCTCGGCCTCCAGCTCCGCTTCGAGGACGTCGGAGGGGGAGGGCGGTGCGGCGGCGGCCTCCGTCATCGCGCGGTCGGTGAAGACCAGCGGCCGTTCGGTGTCGGTGACGAGGTGTTTGACGACCTGGACGTTGCCGTTGACGTCCCACACGGCTATGCCGGGCGACAGGGTGGGGATGATCTCCACGGCCCAGCGGGGCAGACCGAGGACCTTGCCGGTCGCGCGGGCCTCGTCGGCCTTCTGGGCGTAGACGGTACGAGTGGAGGCCATCTTGAGGATCGCAGCCGCCTCCCGGGCGGCTGCGCCGTCGACCACATCGGAGAGGTGGTGGACCACCGCCACGAACGACAGGCCCAGCCGACGGCCGAACTTCAGCAGACGCTGGAATAGCTGGGCCACGAACGGGCTGTTGATGATGTGCCACGCCTCCTCGACGAGGAAGATGCGCTTGCGCCGGTCGGGGCGGATCCAGGTGTGCTCCAGCCACACGCCGACGATCGCCATGAGGATGGGCATGGCGATGGAGTTGCGGTCGATGTGCGACAGGTCGAAGACGGTGAGCGGCGCGTCCAGGTCGATGCCGACGGTCGTCGGGCCGTCGAACATGCCGCGCAGGTCGCCGTCGACCAGGCGGTCCAGGACCAGCGCCACGTCCAGACCCCAGGCGCGGACGTCGTCCAGCGCCACGTTCATGGCCTTCGCGGACTCGGGTTCCGGGTGGCGGAGCTGCTCGACGATGTCGGTGAGGACGGGTTGCCGGTCGGCGATGGTGGCGTTGACGTAGGCGTGGGCGACCTTGAGGGCGAAGCCGGAGCGTTCGTCGAGGCCGTGGCCCATGGCCACCTCGATGATGGTGCGCAGCAGGGCTAGCTGCCCGGTGGTGGTGATCGCCGGATCCAGCGGGTTGAGGCGGATGCCCTGGTCGAGGGCGGCCGTCGGGTCGAGGCGGATGGGGGTGATGCCCATCTCCTCGGCGATGAGGTTCCATTCGCCGACGCCGTCCTCGCCCTGGGCGTCCAGCACGACGACCTGCCGGTCGCGGAAGCGGAGCTGCCGCAGCACGTACGTCTTCTCCAGCGCGGATTTGCCGTTGCCGGACTCGCCGAGCACCAGCCAGTGCGGGGCGGGCAGTTGCTGGCCGTAGAGCTGGAACGGGTCGTAGATGTAGCCCTTGCCGCTGTACACCTCTCGGCCGATGATCACGCCGGAGTCGCCGAGGCCGGGTGCGGCCGTCGGCAGGTACACGGCCTGCGCCTGGCCGGTGGAGGTGCGCACCGGGAGGCGGGTGGTCTCCGTCTTGCCGAAAAGGAAGCTGGTGAAGGCTTCGGTGACGGCGTTCAGCGGGTCGAGTGCCACAGGGAGTCCCCTCGTCTTCTCAGCGCCGGATGCCGGTCGCGAACGGCAGCGTGTTGACGAAGGCCCGGTGGTGTTCCCGGTCGCACCACTCCAGCTTCAGGTAGGCCTTGCCGGCCGAGGCGCGGATGGTGCGCCGATCCCGCGCCAGGGCCTCGGGGTTGCGGGAGGAGACGGTGATCCAGCCGACCAGGTTGACGCCGGCGGCGCCGCTGGCGAGGTCGTCGCCGCGCTGGTCGACGCGGCTGTGCGCGGCGATGTCGCGCGGGTCGACGGTGCGGTTCATCTTGGCGGCGCGGCTGGCCTCGGCGGCGTCGTTGGTCTTCTCCGTCAGCATCCGCTCGATGGCCAGCTCGGTGGGCTCCAGGTCCATCGCCACCGCCACCGTGCGGATGACGTCGGGCGTGTGGACGAGCAGCGGGGCGAGGAAGTTGACGCCGACGGGGGTCATCGGCCACTCCTTGACCCAGGCCGTCGCGTGGCACCAGGGCGCGCGGGTGGCCGACTCCCGGGTCTTCGCCTGCATGTACGTCGCCTCGCGGGCGTCGAGTTCGGCCGGCCATGCGTTCCGCTTGGACATGGCCTGGATGTGGTCGATCGGGTGGTCCGGGTCGTACATGGAGTGGACCAGCGATGCCAGGCGGGCCTGCCCGAGCGGCTGCCGCACCCGGATGTCGGCCTCGGCCAGACGGGCGCAGATGTCGGTGAGCTCGCGGGCCATCACCACGGCCAGGCCCTCGTCCTTGGTCATGCGCCGGCCGCCGCCCGCCGAGGCGCGCGCCGCCCTGGCGATCGCGGCGCTCTCCGCTGCGAGTTCACGGCCGTAGTGCATGCAAGCGACGAGGTAGGCGCGATGCTGCTCGCTGGAGGTGGACACCATCGACTGGAGCTCGTCGTAGGACTCCTGGAGCCATCCGGCGGCCCGGTCGTCGCCGCGCACGGCGACGTCCTTGGCGTGCGCGTCGGGGTCGGCGGGCAGCGTGCGCGCGAGCATCTGGAGGCGGGTCACGAAGCCGTCGCCGTTGGCGACGTGCTTGAGCAGCACGCCGAAGCGGTCGACCAGCGCCTCCTGATCCTCGCTGTCCCGCAGGCCGACGCCGGGCCCTTCGATCTCGATGGCGGCGGTGACCGTGCGACGGTCGGCGTGCAGCAGCACGGCCAGCTCGTCGGGCCCGAAGGGCGCGCTGAGCCATGTGATGCGCCCGACGCCGGGCGGCGGCACGACGTCCACCTCGTGGCCGTTGAGCCGAACGCCGGCCTCGGCGGCGCCGGAACGGTAGGTCGCGCCGCTGCGCAGCAGCCGGCGGTAGGAACGGTCGATCTCGAACCACCTGTAGAACGTGCGCCCCCGGTACGGCACGTACACGGCGGCGAGGGCGAGCATCGGGAACCCGACCAGCGCCGGGATGCGGGCGGAGAGTACGGGGATGAGCAGGCCGCTCATCATGCCGAGGAACGCGCCGGCGACGATCAGGGCGATCTCGCCGGTCTCCCGGTTCTTGCCGACGATCGCGTTCGGCCGGGCCCGGCCGATCATGTACGTGCGGCGCGGCGCCGCGAGGTGCGTGGAGGTGGTCATCCGCGCTCACCTCCGGTGCGGCCCGAACTGCCCGCGCGGGCGGTGCGGCTGCTGTGCGGGGTGCGGGACGGGTCGCCCTTGCGCGGCGGGGGCGGCGCGGGTGCGGACGACCCCCCGTCGCTGTCGCGGGTGCTGTGGGCGGCGACGCCGCCGGAGGCGGGGTTCGACGGGCGGGAGCCGCCCCCGCCCCGGCCCTCGTCCGCGCTCGCGGCGGAGCTGCCGCCACCGCCGCGGGCGCCGTGGGTGGTGATGCCCTGTCGCAGCATCGTCGCGGGCGAGGAGACGACCGCGGCGGCCTGCCGGGAGGCGGCGTCCTGGCTGGCGTTGCGGTGGTTGACGATCTCGTCGCCGAAGCCGGGCACGAAGCGGTAGATCATCGCGGAGGCGAAGATGGCCAGCAGGATGATGGCCAGCCCGGAGACGATGGCGGAGAACGCGTTCGGCCCGTTCTCGCCCGCGAGTGCGCCGGCGAGGCTGAGCACGATCATGATGACGGGCTTCACCAGGATCACCGCGATCATGATGCCCGCCCAGCGGCGCACATGGCCCCACAGGTTCTTGTCGACGAGCCCGGCGTAGACGGCGGTGCCGAGCAGCGCGCCGATGTACAGCAGCGCGGCCCGGATGACGAGTTCGAGGTAGAGGACGCCCGCCGCGAGGATGGAGATCAGCGACACGACGATGAGCATGATCGGGCCGCCGCCGATGTCGTTGCCCTTCTCCAGGGCTTCGGCGAACGTCCCGAAGAACGCGTTCGTGTCGTCACGGGTTCCGGACGACACGGCCTCCGTCACGGCGTCGGTCGCCGTCACCACCGTGTAGAGGATCAGCGGCGTGAACGCGGACGCGAGGACGACGAGCCAGAGGAAGCCGACGGCCTCGGTGAACGCCTCCACGAAGGGCACGCCCCGGACGGCCCGCTTGGCCACGGCCAGCAGCCACAGGACGAGGGTCAGGATCGTCGAGGCGGCGAACACGATGGCGTACTGGCGGAGGAAGGCGGGGTTCGTGAAGTCGACCTTCGTCGTCTCGTTGACGAGGTCGGAGAGCCGGCGGATCGTCCACGCGGCGGCCTCGGCGCAGCCGTTCGCCAACGAGGCGAGCGGGTCGAGTACGCCGTCGGGGCTCATGAGAGTGTCCCCACCCCCGGGCGCCTCCCGGTTCCCGCCTTCACTGGAGCAGTAGTCCTTTGCAGGACCGGCGACGAGCTCACACGGGTCTTCGCTGGGAGAAGGGCTCGGAGCTGCCAGTGCCGTGGTCGGCGCAGCCAGCAGCACGGTTGGGACCGCGACGACCAGGGAGCCGATGCGACCGATGCGGTTAGCGGGCATAGGTGAAGCCTCCGTACTGCTCGGCCGCCGAACCGATCTCGTCCGCCGTGGAGATCGGGTTGTCTCCACTCACCGGGGTCGGGCCGCTCTCCTGGCTGGAGGCTGCTACCTTCCAGTCGGAACCTGCCCAGCTGAGTTTGAAGGTGACGGTGAACCAGTTCGCGGTGACAGGCTTGGTTGAATCCTCACCGGCGAGTCCGAAGAGTCCGGAACACCAGACCTCCACCGTGGCGTCGTTCCCGTTGTAGGACGTGACCTTGGCGCCGACGGGTGTCGTCCGATTGACGAAGGTGGACCCCTCAGGGGCTCGACCTGCTGTATCGAGGCCGATCCTGTCGTTGAGTGCCTGGTTGTAGTCTGCGTCGAAGCCGCTCTGGATTTCCTCGACGGCGGACGGGGCGGAGATCGCGCTCACGATCTGGTGCCTGCTGTCCCGGTTGAACATCCGGTCGCCGCCGAGCGCCACGGCGTAGTTCGCGGCGGCGCTCTGGGCGCCCTGTTCGGTCTGGGGGAAGCCGGAGGGGATGCCCGTGGTGCCGTCCTCGGTCTGGACGGGCATCTGGCCGCTGGGTGCGGTGGGTTGGGCGGCAGGACCACCGCCGGGGTCGTTCTCTTCGCCCTCTGAGCCGGAAGATCCACTCCGGTTGGCGAACGCGATCGCCGCGATCAGCAGGACCACCACGCTCACGACCATCAGAAGGCTGCGGCCCGGGCGCCCCGCGGGTCGTCTGCCGACGCCGTAGACGTCTCCGTCCTCGCCGGGCAGGCGGGTGCGGGTGCCCCGTGCCGGAGCACGCCGCGTGGACGTGCCTGCCCCGCTGGTACGACCTTGCTCGTCGTACTCGTCGCCGCCGATGCTCATGCCGGACGTGCCCCCTAGCCTCAACCGGTCAACCGCCGTCAGTACATTGTCTCCTCACATGACGTTAGCGGTCGTATCGGCTGTGTGGGTCCCGCGTTTCCACAGAGGCGGTCATCTCTTCTGAAGAGTTGCGCTTCGTGTCCGCACATCCGTCCCATGGCTCTCACAGGCGCCACCAGTAACCGGGAGATCGCCTAGTCTCGGCGTTCATGACGGACAGCGATGAGTTCGGCGGCCTTGCCGCGCACGTCGTACGGCACCTCGGGCCCGCGAAGCGGCGGTGGACGCCGCCGGACGACCGGGGCTACGGCGTCACCCTCCACTACCCGGAGCGGCAGCCGCTGCCGATCGTGTCCGCCGTGACGGCCGGGCTCCACCTTCAGGAGATCGAGGCGTCCGAGCCGATCGAACTCATCTGCACCCTCCAGACAGGCCAGGAGGCGGAGGCCGTTCGGCTGGTGAACGTCGCCGCGCAGTACGTGCTGGGGGAGGGCGGCGAGGAACGACCGCCGACCGGGCAGGACCGCATGGTGGGTGGTGAAGCGCCGTTGATCCCGGGCACGGCGATCCACGGCCTGCTGTTCGGGGCACACCCCGTGTTCCGTGAGGTGTCGCCGTTCCTCGGCGAGGACGGCAGCGTCGCCCTGCGGTTCCTCACTGTGCTGCCCTTGACGGACGGCGACCTGCGGTTCCTGGTCGCCGCCGACGTGGGGGCGGGCCGCCAGGCCCGCCTGTGGGAACGCTGGCGCGCCCAGAAGGTCGAGTTCTGGGACGTCCGCCGCCGGGACTGACCCGGCGCCTCAACGGATGCGGGCGTCGCCCGCCTTGAGGTGCTTCAGCAGCGCGTGCAGCGCGCCCGTGGACGGGGCGAGGACAGTGCCCGGCTCGTCACTCTCCCGAATACGGACACTCTCGCCTCTCCTGCCGACCTCGACGCAGTTGGTGTTCCCGTCACCGCTGCTGAACGACGACTTCTGCCAGCGATTCATGGTCACGATGCCTCACAGTACGTAGAGCAGATGCTGTACGAGGCTAAGGGAGTCGCGCTCGGAGGTGAACTCACGTTCGGCCGCTGGCCTGAGGGGAGGGAGGGCGAGCGTGGAGAGGCTGTCGAAGATTTCGTCGTACCGCGCGAGGTGTTCGGGTTCATGGAGGAATTCGGAGCCGACATCGTGCTCCAGGTACACCGTGTCGAGTCGGCGGTCCGGGCCGCGAAAGAGGACGAACGGCCCGCCGACGGCCGGGAGTAGGCCCGACCGGAAGGGCACGATCTGTACTGTCACGTGTGGCAGCGCTGAGACCTCAATCAGGTGGGTGAGCTGCCTCCGCAGAATGTCGGTGTCCACATAGCGCATCTGTAGGGCGGCTTCGTGGATCACGGCGTGGTAGTGGGGGGCGGATGGCCCGATCAGGACCTCCTGCCGCCGTAGGCGGAACTCGTAGAAGCGCTCAGCAGCATCTGCGTCGTCTGTGAAAGACCCGATGAGCGCCATCGCGTACTCGGGCGTCTGCAGCAACCCCGGCATATGCACGGTCTCGAAGCCGTAAACGCCGACTGCAGTGGCTTCGAGTTCCGCCAAGTCCCTTGCTCTGGCGTCCACATGTCTGGTGAACGTGCGCCACCAACCGGCTTTCGCCGTGGCCATCTCTGCCAGAGCATCAACATAGGTTGCAGACTTGCATCCGTACAAGGACGCCAGGCTGCGGAGCTTCGTCTCTGGGATTGCAGTCCGACCAGCTTCGATGTGGCTCAAGTGTGGCCCACCCAGCTGCACATGCTCACCGGCCTCGATGGCCGAGAGGCCGCTCTCCAGCCGTAGGCGGCGCAGTTCGGCGCCCAATCGTCGCTGTCGCTGGGTGGGGTGCGTTCGAAGTCCCATGGCCACCTCCTAGCACTTCTGGCCAAGTCGGCATTACGAGTCACAGCGTTGTCACTCGAAGGAGCGAAGAAGCCCTTCGAGGGTACAGCCTGCAACCCAATCTGCTCTAGCTTCATGTCTGAGGGCCGGAAGTGCACCGCGAGTTGGCGCGGCGAGGTCACCGGCCGAACCGGACGAAGGAGGCATCACCATGTGTCCGACGATCACGTCGACAGGGGCGCGTTTCACCGCCGTCGGGGCGGACTTCGCGCTCACGTTCCCGCCGGACCCGGTCTGGGTCAGGGCGTGCCGGGAGCTGGTGCGGACATCGTTCGACACCGTGCGACGGGCTGCCGGAGGAGCACTCCGCGAACTCGCGGAGACGGCCGTGCTCCTCACGTCGGAGGCGGCCACGAACGCGGTCACGGCCTCGGTGACGGCCGGGTGCACGCGGCCAGTCACCCTGTGCGGCGAGTGGCTGGCTCACGGCGCGCTCCGCGTCCACGTGCAGGACGCCGCTCCCGGCGTTCCGTACATCGACACGCCGGCCGAGGAGTCCGAGCACGGGCGCGGCATGCTGCTCATCGCCGCACTGGCCAGCCGCTACGGCTTCTGCCTGGACGGTCCCGGGCCCGGCAAGTCGTTCTGGTTCCAGCTCGAGCACGCCCCGGGCGCCGCCGCATGACCGCTGCCCGTACGACCCGTGCACGCGCCCGTACGGTCCGGCTGGACGCGCCCCGTCTCCAGCGGGCGGCGGACCTCGTACGACGGTTCACCGGCATCCGCGTCGAGCTGGACGTGGCACGTCCTGCCGCCGACACGTCGCGGTGCGGCAAGCACGCTGCGCTCGTCGGCGTGCTGGACACGTCGTTGCGCCCCCTGCTTCCGCCGGGGCGGACACTCGTCCAGCAGGCAGGGATCGCGCTGTCCGTCACCGGGACGATCGCCGTCCCGGACCTGGCGGTCTGCCCTGTGGGATTCCTCGGTTCCGACGACCCGGCCCTTCATCCACAGGATGTGGATTTCGCCGTCGAGGTCGTCCTGCGCCACGCCACCCTCACCACCGGCGTCCCGGCCGCCGTCGACCGTTACGCACGCGCAGGCGTCCGTGCCCTGCTGGTCGTGGACCCGCGCCCGGTCACCGGCCCCGCCGCAGGAACGTGGGCGCTGCACACCGAACCCGTCGGCGGCCACTACTGGGCGACCCTTACCGGCACGTTCGGCGCGACGGTCTCGCCCCGTCCCGGCGCCCGGACGATACCCCTCCCGCCACCCCTTCGGGGTGAACTGCCGCTCGACGCGCTCCCCGTGTACGCCCAGGGCCGATCCGGCCCTTGAGCCCGTACTCAGGTGCCTCGACGCCAGCCCCTCAACATCCAGCCCGGCGATGTCCGCGACATCCGGAATCCTCTGATGGGCCACCCCGTGACGCGGGGCAGTGGGGCGAGCCGCGTTCACGCAGTGTCAGCGGCACAGCAACGGGGGGACACACACGTGCTGCACATTCACTTCACAGCGGACGACCGTGCCCGGCTGCGCCTGGCGGAGCGGGCTGACCCGCTCTGGGGGACGGTTCTGGGCCTGCATCAGATGATCCGGCCGGACCCGTTCTTCGCCGCGTGGCGCCGCCGCACGGGCGCCGGTCTCGCGGCAGCCGGGGCGGGGGCCGACTTCCGGCTCCTCACCACACTCGCTCCGCGCAGCTCTACTTCCCCGACTTCCTCACCTCCTCGGACGACGACGGCCATCCGCTCGACGTGGGGCCCGGCATCGACAGGGTGCTGTCCACCGGAAAGGGCAGACTGCGCACCGAGATCGGCCGGCTCGCGTCCGGCATGCCGCGACCGCCCACCTGGCTCGACGACTTCGCCGCGGGCAGACCCCGCGCGCTGCACCGGCTCGGCGACGCGCTGCGCCGCTACCACGCGGTCGCCCTCGCTCCGCACGCCGACAGGGCCGCGGCCGACGTCCGCCGGGACCGGAACGACCGCGCGCGGCGTGTGCTGCGCAACGGCGGCGAAGCGGTGCTGGGCGCCCCGGGGCCGAGCGCCCGCTGGAGACCACCGGTCCTGGAGGTCGACCACCCGACCACGCAGCACCTGCGGCTGGACGGCCGCAGCCTGACCCTGGTGCCCAGCTTCTTCCCGCACGACCATCCCCTCGCACTGGCCGACCCGTCGCTGCCGCCGGCGCGGCCCTCGACGGCCTGCTCGGGCCCACCCGGCCGCCGTGCTGCGTTCCCTGGACACCGGACGCACCACCACCGCCCTCGCGGACCCCCTGCGCGTCTCCCCCTCAGCCGCCAGCCGCCACGCGACGACCCTGCGCCGGGCGGGACTCGTCGACACCGAACGGCGGGGCGGCGCCGTTCTGCGCTCCCGCACGGCGCTGGGCACCGCGCTCGTGCACGGCACACCTGAGCGCGGCGGTCCGCGACCTCGCAGGGCCTGTGCGCCACGTCGCAAAGGCCCTGCCGCGGCCGGGACCCGGCCTAGCGTTCCGTGCTGAACGAACCGAACGCAGCGGACGCGAAGTCCACGAGCCGACCCGGCCGCTTCGCACCCGTTCCGGACAACAGGGGGGGAATCACCATGCGTTTCCGGAAGTCCGTCGCTCTCGCCACCAGCGCCCCCACCGCCACCGGCGCGCTGATGCTGTCCGCTCCGGCGGCTCCGGCCGCCGACGCGAGGCCCGCTCCCGCGGCCTCGCTGCTCAACGCGACGCCTGCAACTCCAACGGCAGCCACCCGGACCTCTTCCAGGGGGACACGGGCGCCGCCGTGTCCCACGCCCAGTGCCTCCTGAAGCACGTCCGGGGCTACGACGTGGACATCGACGGCATCTTCGGTCCCGGCACCGCGAGCGCCGTCAGGAGCGCGCAGAGGGCCTGCGGCATCGACGTGGACACCACCATCGGCCTCCTGACCTGGGGCTGTCTGCACGGCCACCTCTGATCCCCGCGCCGGCGCGCGTCGCCGTCATGCCCGCACGCCGCTACGCGCCCTCGCCCTCGGGTGAACGGACCGCGTCCGGGCCGTACTTGTGGGCGTTGGGGCCGGGGACGAAGCCCTCGACGCCCTCCACGAAGTGGTCGAACTCGTCGTTGCGCACGCCCAGTACGAACGCGTCCCACTTGACCCGGGTGGTGGTGACGACGTTCTGCGGGTCGTCGCTCTGCCGCAGGTGCACCAGGTCGTCCTCGCCCATGGCGATCTCGATGCATTCGGCGTCCGGATCCGGGTCGTCGGTGGCCCGGACCCACTCCAGGGAGTCCCAGTCGGTCATACCGGCAAGGCTAGGCCAGGGCCTACGCCCTGCCCGGCGCTAGGGGGTGCGGACCGCGCGGGCCGCCAGGGCGAGCAGGCCGGCCGTCGCGTCCAGCGCCGCACCGTCCTCCGGCAGCCGTGCGGTCGCGACCCGCACGTGCGGGAGCTGCGGCCCGACGCAGAACCGGCTTCCCGGCGAGACCGTGATGCCCCGGGCCGCCAGCGTCACCAGAGCGGAGGTCTCGTCGGCCACGGGCATCCACAGCTGGAGCCCGTCCCGGTTGTCCGTGAGTACGCCGTGTGCGGCCAGACGTTCCGCCAGTCCGGTGCGGCGCAGCGCGTACCGGTGCGCCGCCTCGGTCACCCGGTCCTCCGTCGCCGGGTCGCGGAGCAGGTGGGCCACGGTGTCCTGGAGGATGCGGCTTGTCCAGCCGGTGCCGTACGTCCGCAGCACGCGCACCCGTTCGACGACGTCCTGCGGCCCTCCGATCACCGCGGTCCGCAGGTCGGGCCCGTAGGCCTTGGAGTAGGAGCGCACCACGACCGTGCGGGCGGGCAGGTGGGTCCCGACGCTGGCGGCGGGGTCCCGGGCCAGCGGTCCGATGCCGTCGTCCTCCAGGGCCACGGTGTTGGGGGAGGACTCCAGCACCGAGGCGATCGCGGCGGCCCGTCGGGCGGTGAGCGACCAGCCGCGCGGCGTCTGGGCCCGCGGCTGGAAGAGGAAGAGCGCGGGCCGGTCGGCGAGCGCCTGCCGGAGGGAGTGCGGCAGCGGCCCGTCGGCGTCGCAGGCGACCGGGAGAGTGCGCACCTCCTGTGCGTCCAGGATGTCGAGCAGCCGGGGTGCGGTGGGGTCCTCGACGGCGACCCGGTCCCCGGGCACCAGCAGCGCCTGGCACAGCAGGTGGACGCCCTCGTAGCCGCCGCCCACCGCCAGCCACGCTTCCGGCGGGAACGGCCAGGAGGGCTCGACGGCCTCCCGCAGCGCGGGGGTGAGGGAGGTCCGGGAGTAGCGGTGCAGCTGGGGGGTGCGGGCTCCCGAGGCCAGGGCGGCCTCCAGCGGCGGCAGCAGGGCCGGGTCGGGTGCGGCGATGGCCAGGTCCTGGGTGAGGTGGTCGCCGAAGTCGCCGACCCGCTCGTAGCGCACGGGGTGGATGACCGCCGGAGGGCCGCTGACCACGCTGCCGCGCCGCCCCCGCGTGGTGATCATGCGGTGTCTGCGCAGGACGGACCAGGCGTCGGCGACCGTGCCCGGACTCACCCCGAGGCGTACTGCCAGCGCGCGTACCGTCGGGAGGGACAGGCCGGGAGCCAGTTCGCCGCCGCGGATGAGGTCGGTCATCGTCCCGGCTATGCCGCGCGCGCTGGGATCGTCGAGCCGTGCGGCCAGGGTCTCCGCGGAGATCCGGTCGTGCGCCGCGGCGTCCTTCTCGCCAGCCGCGTTCTGGGTTTCCGTCACATCACTCCCTGTGCCCCAACTGCCGTCCGCAGCGTAGCTGCGGGGTCACCCTCGGGAAAACCTTTGTCCGGTAACAAAACGAGTCTTGTATGCCGCTGACTCTGAACAATAGCCTCCTGTTCGTCCGGGGATACCTCGGTGCCTTCCTGGCGCATCGTCGCGAAGCCCCATGAAAGACGACACAAGGAGTGCGTGTGTCCTCACCCGTCATCCGCCTCGGGCTGCGCGACTGGGACCACCTGGTGCCGCTCGCCTCCGGGCAGGTCACCGCCCCCGGGTTCACCCTCCGGGTCGAGGCGCGGGACACCACCCCCGACGTGCTCGCCGAGCCGGACCTCGACGGCGGCGAGACGTCCTTCAGCCGCTACGTGCAGGCCCGCGCCGCCGGGGACGACCGGCTCGTCGGCATTCCGGCGTTCGTCATGCGGGGCTTCCGCCACCGCTGTGTGCTCGTGCGCTCCGGCAGTCCGCTCACGCAGCTGTCCGAACTCGACGGCAAGCGGGTCGGGCTCACCGGCTGGCCGGACTCCGGCAACACCTGGACCCGCGCCCTCCTGCGCGCCGAAGGCGTCGGCATCGGGTCCGTCGACTGGCGGGTCGGCCCACTCACCGCCGGCGAGAGCGGCAAGGACCGGCTGGGCAGCCGCCCGCTGCCGCCGAACGTGTCCGTGCTGGACGAAGGCCGTTCCCTCCAGGAGGAACTGGCCGCGGGCCGGCTCGACGCCGTGCTGACCCCCTTCATGCCGTCGGAACTGTTCACCCACGACAGCCGCTTCCGCCACCTGCTCGCCGACCACGCGGACGCGGAACGCGCGTACTTCAGCCGGCACGGCTTCGTGCCCGGCATCCACCTGGTCACCCTGCGGCGGGAGGTCGCCGAGGCCCACCCCGAGCTGCCCGGGGTGCTGCTGGCGGCGCTGGAGCAGTCGAAGCGCCGCTGGGTTCGGCGGCGCCGCGTCCTGGCCGACACGACGCCCTGGCTCCTGCGCGAGCTCACCGAGTCGGCCCTGCTCTTCGGCGACGACTGGATGCCGTACGGAGTGGAGGACAACGCCGCCATGATCCGCGCCTTCTGTGAAGAACTCCGGGACCAGGACGTCTGCCGCGAGCCGATCGACCCGGCGGCCCTCTTCCCCGACCCGGCGCTCGCCGCCCCCGCCGTATCCGCGTCCGCGGTCGGCGCAGACCACTGAAGCGTCCGTCCCGCCTCGGGGGGCGGGACGGCCGAGGACGGAGATCCCCATGCGCACAGCCGTCGGACAGTTCACCGCCAGTCCGGACTGGAAGGAGAACCTGGCCAGCTGCCAGGACCTCGTCGCCGGAGCACGGCGGGCGGACGCGGACCTGCTCGTGCTTCCCGAGGGCGTGCTCGCCCGCTTCACCGAGGACCGCCACCGTATCCGCGAGGTCGCCCAGTCGCTGGACGGCCCCTTCGTCTCCGCACTCGCCGAAGCCACCGAGGGCGGGACGACCACTGTCGTCGTCGGCGTCCACGAACCCTCCGAGGACGGCCGGGTCTTCAACACCCTGGTCGCCCTCCGGGACGGACGACTTGTCGCGCGCTACCGCAAGCTGCACCTGTACGACGCCTTCGGCGACCAGGAGTCCGCCCACGTGCGGCCCGCTGATGAGGCGCCCGTGCTGCTGGACGTGGCCGGCACCCGCGTCGGCCTGATGACCTGCTACGACATCCGCTTCCCCGAACTGGCCCGGCTGCTGGTCGACCAGGGTGCCGAACTGCTCGCGCTCCCGGCCGCCTGGGTGCGCGGCCCCGCGAAGGAACGCCACTGGGAGGTCATGATCGCCGCCCGCGCCATGGAGAACACCTGCTGGGTCGCCGCCAGCGGCGAGTGCGGCCCGCGCAACACCGGCAACAGCATGATCGTCGACCCGCTCGGCAACGTCCGCGCCCGGCTGACCGCCACCCCCGGTCTGACCTGGGCCGACGCGGAACCCGAAGCCACCGCGAGGGCCCGCGCCGTTCTTCCCGTGCTCGCCAACCGCCGCTTCGCCGTCAGCCCCGCCATACTCGCCTCCGGAGGGCCCCGATGAACCACGCCAGCATCCGCCGTTCGACCCGCCTCGCCGTAGCCGTCACCTCCGCTCTCACCTGCCTCGGTCTCGCCGCCTGCGGCAGCAACCCGCCGCAGTCGGAGGGTGCCCAGGAGGACGCGGAGAAGACCGCCGAACAGCCTGCGCTGGAGAAGGACCCGAAGCTGCACGCCATGCTCCCGGAGAAGATCCGCGAGTCGAAGAAGCTGGTGTCGGTCAACAACGGCTCCTTCCCGCCCTACGAGATCGCCGGCTCCGACGGCCGCAGCCTCACCGGCGCCTCCGCCGACCTCGCGACCGCGCTCGGCCAGCTCCTCGGCGTGAAGATCACGCACATCACGGCCGACGGCCTGCCCAGCTCGCTCACCGGCATCAAGGCGGGGCGCTACGACATGGCGCTCGGCCCCGTGGGCGACTTCAAGGACCGCCAGGTGTCGAACGACTTCGTCGACTGGGTCCAGGAGTACGTCGTCTTCGCCGTGCACAAGGGCAACCCGAAGAACATCGAGTCCCTGGACAGCACCTGCGGCAAGCGCATCGCCGTCATGGCGGGCGGCTCCGCCGAGGGCGTGATCAAGGATCAGGCCAAGGAGTGCGCCTCGTCCGGGAAGCGCCCGGTGAAGGTGCAGTCCTACAAGGACCAGCCCGGCTCCATCCTCGCGGTCAAGTCCGGCCGCGCCGACGCCTTCTTCTCCTCCCAGGCGCCGCTGACGTACTTCGTCAACCAGTCGAAGGGCGAGCTGGAGCTCGCGGGCACCGGCAAGTCCAACGGGTTCGACGACCTGTACCAGGGCGCCGTCATCCCCAAGGACTCACCGCTCAAGAAGGTCCTGGTCGAGGCGCTGACCAAGCTCATGGACAACGGCACCTACGCGTCGATCATGAAGAAGTGGGACCTCTCGGACAACGCCCTGGACAAGCCCGGTGTCAACCTCGGCTCCTGAGCCGGACCCTCCCCCGACAGGAGTGAACGCCACCATGGCCACCTCCCACCCGCCGCCCACCACCGACCGGCCGGAAACAGGCCGCAGAAACGTTTCCGGAGCCGCGCGCATCCCCGAGGTCGACGTCGCCTCGGCCGCGCCCGTACGACGCCCGCTCCGCTGGCTCGCCGTCCTCGTCCTGGCCGTGCTCGCCACCCAGTTCGGCCACTTCCTGATCACCAACCCCAACTTCGAGTGGGGCACGGTCGGCGCCTACTTCGGGTCGGAGATCATCGGCAAGGGCATCCTCATCACCCTGGAACTCACCGTCGTGGCCATGGTGATCGGCATCCTCCTCGGTGTGCTCCTGGCCGTGGGCAGGATGTCCGACAACCCCGTCCTCAGCGGCGTGTGCGGGGCGTACGTCTGGTTCTTCCGCGGCGTACCCGTCCTCGTGCAGCTCATCCTCTGGTACAACCTCTCCGCGCTGCTGCCGCGCATCTCCTTCGGCATCCCCTTCGGGCCGGAGTTCGCCAGCGGGCAGACCAACGCGCTCATCACGCCGCTGCTCGCCGCCATCCTCGGCCTCGGCCTCAACGAAGCCGCCTACATGGCGGAGATCGTGCGCGGCGGCCTCCTCGCGGTGGACCCCGGCCAGCGGGAGGCGTCCTCCGCGCTGGGCATGTCGCAACCCCGCACGCTGCGCCGCGTGGTGCTCCCCCAGGCCATGCGCTTCATCGTGCCGCCCACCGGCAGCCAGGTCATCAACATGCTCAAGGCGACCTCGCTGGTGAGCGTCATCGCCCTCGCCGACCTGCTCTACACGGTCCAGTCCATCTACAACCGCACCTTCGAGACCATTCCGCTGCTCCTCGTGGCGTGCCTGTGGTACCTGCTGATGACGTCGGTCCTCTACATCGGGCAGTCGTTCATCGAACGCCACTACGCGCGCGGCGCGACACGCAACGCGCCGCAGAGCTTCTGGGACTTCGCGCTCTTCCGTCGGCGCGGCGCGCGCGCCGACGTCCGGGAGGCGGAGGCGCAGTCCGGTAAGGAGAAGACGCCGTGAAGACGACCACGCCCCTCAAGGAGAACAGCCCGGCCGCCGCGGCGCGGGCCCCCGAGAGCGACCTGCCGATGATGTGCGCCCGGGACGTCCGCAAGAGCTTCGGCTCGCTGGAGGTGCTCCGCGGCATCGACATGGAGGTCGCCGCCGGTGAAGTCGTGGTCCTCATGGGCCCCTCCGGCTCCGGCAAGTCGACCTTCCTCCGCTGCATCAACCACCTGGAGGCCATGGACGCCGGGTCCATCCACGTCGGCGGACAGCTCATGGGCTACCGCGTCCACAACGGCCGCGTCCACCACCTGCGGCCCCGCGAGGTGACGCGGCAGCGCCGCGACATCGGGATGGTCTTCCAGCACTTCAACCTCTTCCCGCACCAGACGGTCCTGCAGAACATCGTCGAGGCGCCCGTCGGCGTGCTGAAGCGCCCCCGCGCCGAGGCGCAGAAGGACGCGCGCGAACTGCTGGCCAGGGTCGGCCTGTCGGACAAGGCCGGGGCCTATCCGCGGCAGCTCAGCGGCGGGCAGCAGCAGCGTGTGGCCATCGCGCGGGCGCTGGCGATGCGTCCGAAGCTGATGCTCTTCGACGAACCGACCAGCGCCCTCGACCCCGAACTCGTCGGGGAGGTGCTGGCGACCATGCGCGACCTCGCGCGCGAGGGCCTGACCATGATCGTGGTCACCCACGAGGTCTCCTTCGCGAAGGAGGCGGCGGACCGCGTGGTGTTCATGGACGACGGAGTGGTGGTCGAGGAAGGCCCGCCGAGCCTGCTGGACCGCCCGTCGCACGAGCGGACCCGTTCGTTCCTCGGACGCTTCCTGTAGGGGCCGGAGGGCTCCCGCAGGGAAGCCCTCCGCTTCCAGCGCCGGTTCGCTCAGCCCCAGCGGGTGCACTCCAGCCAGACGTCCAGCAGTCCGCGGTCCCCCAGGACCTCCACGCTCCCGGCGTCGGCCGGGAGCCGGCGGTGGAAGACGCGGAGCAGGTCGGTGAGCGGGCCGCGCAGGGCGACGGTGGCCTTGGCGTGGCTGCGCCGCCAGGCGATGCCGTCGCCGGTCAGCTCGATCACCCATTCCGCGTCGACGCCGTCCGGGGCGTCGGTGGCGTGCAGATGCAGGCTCTCGCCCGCGCGGGCGCGCAGCGCGTGCAGCTCCTCGTCGTCCTCGTTGACCGGGTCGGTGAGGATGTCCAGCCACTCGTCGACGCAGTCGGCCGCCACCTCGGCATCCACCTCGTACGGCGTGCCGGGCACGGCGCCGGCGGCGTCGAAGCGGTGGACGACCGTCTCGTGCGTCATGCGCCGCGCCCAGAATCCGGCGTCAGCCCGCGCTGACCAGGACCAGACGCGGGTGTCCGGGCCCGCCTCGCGCAGCGCCGCGACCAGCAGTTCGGCGCCTTCGGCGAGCCACGCGTCCAGGGCTTGGGCATCGGCGGCGTCACGGCCGTCGTCACCACCGGCGTCCGGTGCTGCGGTCGGCCCGTGGAAGCCGGGGACGGTCTCCTCCTCCACCTCCTCGGCGGCCCGGGTGCGGACGATCTCGTGCGCCCAGCGGTGCGAGCCGCCGACGTGCACGACGAGTTCGCGCAGCGACCATTCGGGGCAGGTGGGGACCGTCGCGGAAAGGTCGGCGCCGTCGAGGGTGCGGCGCAGCAGGCGGGTCTGTTCGAGGATCTCCGCGCAGTACCGCGCGTGGTCGAGCCGGGGATCGGGGGAGGTGCTGGTCGTCATGGCGGGGACACTAGCCGCAGGTCGGCGCGACGGCAGCCGGGTTTTCCCGTGGGCGGCGAGGCATGCCCGGACGGTCGTCGGCGGGGCGGGCGGGCCGGGCGCTGCGGACAATGGCAGCCATTGGCTGCCCGGGGAAAGCCCTGTCGTGCAACTCCTGTTCATTGGCACCCTGTTGTAGTGTTTTGGTCGTGTCGGGTGACAGCCATTCAGCCGGTGGTGAGCGGCGTCCGCGTGACGTCGTGGTGCAGGCGTTGCGGCAGCGCATCTCCTGCGGCGACCTGCGGGTCGGCCAGCAGGTTCCGACGCAGGCGCGGCTCAGCGAGGAGTACGACGTGCCGCGCGGGGCCGTGCGGCGGGCGCTGGAGGTGCTCGAGGACGAGGGCCTGATCAGGCGGGCCCGGCAGGGGACGTCCGCCCAAGTCGTGCGGGCCGTGTCCGGCCGCCTCACCCCGAACGCCCCCACCCCCGCGAAGACGTCCCGGGCGCAGCGGGAGCGCGAACGGGCCGTGCGCGCGCGGACGCACCTGCCGCGCAGCGCCGGTCTGGAACTGGCCGAACGGCTGACGCGGGCCTTCCAGCAGGACCGGGTCACGGTGGACGCGTACTGCTCCAGCGGCGAGACGCTGGCCTCCGCGTTGGCCGGGCCGATGGTCGCCATGACGGCCGACGCACCGCGGCCGGAATCGGTGCGGGTGCGCGTCCTGCTGCCCGACCCGGACCGGGCCCTCGCCCTGCCGCAGGTCATCGGCGACCCGGAGGACGCCCGGCCGCGCGCCCGGCTGCGCGAGGTGATGGACAACATCTACGGCTCGCTCCGCCATTCGCTGCGCATGCTGGAGGTGCGCGAGATCGTCCCCGAGGTCCGGGTCGAGGCCCGGCGGGTGGCGATCACGCCGACGCAGCGCGTGTACATCCTCAACGGCGAGGAGGTGCTGGCCGGCCACTACCGGGTGCAGCCGCGCCGGGTGGAGCTGTACCGCGACCCGATGGAGATCTACGACGTGCTGGGCCTGGAGGGCATGCTCTTCCGGCACACGGCCGTGCCGGGCGACCAGGTGACCGAGGCGTACGTGCAGCAGACGCAGCAGTGGTTCGACTCGCTGTGGGAGACGATCGCCCGGCCCACGGGGGAGTGACCGGGCGAGGGAGACGCCGCACGGGCGCCTCGACGGTGCGGTGCCTGCCTCCGCGGTGCCCGCTCCCGCGGACGGCCCGCCGGTCAGCCGCCGGTCAGCCGCCGGTCAGCCGTCGATCAGAAGCAGGGCCAGCAGCACGGTGGCCACGCACGCCACGTCGACGCCCCGCGGCGCGGTGGCGGCCGCCTCCTGCTGCGGCCCCCTGCACGCCCGGACGACGACGGCCGCCAGCACCAGGACGGCCGTGCCGCGCCAGCCCAGGGCGATCAGCAGTTCGCCGGCCACCCGGGACAGCACCTCCGCGAGCAGTTCCGTACGTAACAGCGCACTCATGGCACCCTCCTCGGGGATCCGCGCCCGGTGGAACGGGAACCGGGAACCCGGGGGACCGGAGCCTGCGGTTGGTCTCCCCGTTGGCAGGAACTCCTCGTCGAGTGCCGCCCATTGGCCGAATGGCTCCCAGGGGGAGACACCTACCCCCCACCATCTGCTGCCATCTCAGAGCGACCAGGCGGGCCTGACCGCCGGGCGGCGGCAGGCCGCAGGCACATGCCGGACAGTGGACGACCGAACGCTCGGACGTCCGGCAGACGCAGCCATCTGTGCTGTCCTGCATGGCAGTTGTAGCCTCATGAGGTGGATTCCGGGACCGTGGACCGCGACGGGGGCGTGGACGACACCGCGCCGCGCTACCGTCAGGTGGCCGCCGACCTGCGCGGCCTGATCCTCGACGGCCGCCTCGCGCCGGAACAGAACCTCCCCACCCAGCAGAGCCTGCGCCGCCGGTACGGCATCGGGCGCGGCACCGTGCAGAGCGCAATCCAGGTGCTCCGCGAGGAGGGACTGATCGAGGAGGGCGTCCCGGGGCGGGCCGCGCGGGTGGCCCGCCCCGGCGCCACACTGCAGCCCCTGGGCCACCACATCGCCCGCGCGTTCGCGGCGCGGCACGTGCGGCTGGACGTGTGGGCGCTGACGGCGGAGCAGTTGAGCAAGGCGGTGCAGATCCAGACCGAGGCCATCCGGGCCGGCGAGCACCGGCCGGAGTCCGTCGCCGTGCGGGTGCTGCTGCCGGACCTGGAGACGCGCCACCCGTACCCGTGCCGGATCGGCGACCCGGACGACCCGCGCCCGCTGCAGCGACTGCGGCACGTGATCCGCACCTATGCCGGGGCGATGGAGCACTCGCTGACCGCGCTTGCCGAGGAACACCTGGTCGACGACGTGCGGGTGGAGGTCTGCGGCGTGCCCACCATCCCCGGCGAGAAGCGGTACATCATCAACGGCAGCGAGATTCTCACCGGCTTCTACCAGGTGCGGCGCAGCCACATGCACAACTCCGCGGACGGCTCCTCGCTGGACGTGCTGGAGCTGTACAGCGACGGCAGCCTCTTCCCGCTGGTGCGGGGCGAGGCGGCGGGCCCGGTGCCGGACGCGCTGGACGAGGCGCGGTTCGAGCAGATCCAGCAGTGGTTCGACTCGCTGTGGGAGTACGTGGCGAGGCCGCTGCCGCTCGGCGCGTGAAAACCCGCGCCGAACAGCTCTGCGCGGCCGCGGACCTGGCGGGGTCAGCGCTTGCGTACGAGGGTGACGCCGTCCCGCACGGGAAGCAGGACGGACTGGACGCGCGGGTCGGCCGTGATGGTGTCGTTGACCTCCCGGATGGCGACCACCTGCTCGCTGTGGTCCGCCGGGTCGACGACGCGCCCGCCCTGGAGGGTGTTGTCCAGCGCGATCAGGCCGCCCGGACGCAGGCGCGCGACCAGTTGCTCGTAGTAGACCGGGTAGCCGGACTTGTCGGCGTCGATGAAGGCGAAGTCCACGGTCTCCTCGGCGGGCAGCGTGCGCAGCGTCTCGGCGGCGGGCGCGATTCGCAGGTCGATCCGCTCGGAGACGCCGGCGCGCTCCCAGTAGCGGCGGGCGATGTCCGTCCACTCCTCGCTGACGTCGCAGGCGATCAGGCGCCCCTCGGCGGGCAGCGCGCGGGCCATGCACAGTGCCGAGTAGCCGGTGAACGTGCCGACCTCGACGACGAGCCGGGCGCGGGTGAGGCCGACCAGCATCGCGAGGAAGACGCCCTCGTCCTGCGAGATCTGCATGGTGGTGCCGGGGACGGCGCGCTGGGTCTCGGCCGCGAGGTCGCGCAGGACTTCGTCCTCGGCCGGGCTGCAGTGGGAGAGGAGGTAGTCGTCGAGGGCGGGGTTCACGATGTGCGTCATGGCGCCGACCGTACGACGAACGGCCGCGGAGCGGGCGGATTCGCCCCGGCCCCGTCGGCCCAGCCGCGGCCCCGGGCCCGGCTGGGCCGGCGGGGCCGGGGCCGCGCCGGCCGGAACCGCTGCTGACCGGCGGTCAGACCGCCATGCCGTAGACGATGGTGAAGAGCGTGCCGAGCGAGCCGATGATGAAGACGCCGGTCAGCCCGGCGACGATCAGGCCCTTGCCCTGCTCCGCGCTGAAGGTGTCGCGGAGGGCCGTCGCGCCGATGCGCTGCTTGGCGGCTCCCCAGATCGCGATGCCGAGGCAGATGAGGATGGCGATGGCCATCACCACCTCGATCATCACGCGCGCCTCCTGACCGAGGGAACCGAACGGCCCCCAGTCGGGCGCGATGCCGCCGATGATGGTGGTGATGTCACCCTTTTCGGCTGCCAGGATCATGTGGAACTCACCGCCCCGATCGGAAGGTTGGATCCGACACGGATCCGTCTCACCCCGACTGTACCGCCGACTTGTGACATCGCGGGGTAACCGGTGATGGTTGACCCGTGCGCAAAGCGTGGTGGGGTCTCGGAGCGGGAGCCGGTCTGCTGGCCGGTTTCGTCGCGTTACTCGTGATCGGTACGTTCGTCGCGGCCGCAGGCCTGCGCGGTGGCCTGGGGGGCGGGCCGGTGACGCTGGCCAAGGGCGCGGTCCCGGCGGCGTACCAGAAGCTGGTGCAGGAGTGGGGCAACCTGTGTCCCGCCATCAACCCGGCGCTGCTGGCCGCCCAGTTGTATCAGGAGAGCGGCTGGCAGCCGGACGCGCAGAGCCACGCCGAGGCGCAGGGCATCGCCCAGTTCATCCCCGGTACGTGGGCCACGCACGGCATCGACGGCGACGGCGACGGCGACCGCGACGTGTGGGACCCGGCCGACGCCATCCCGTCCGCCGCCCAGTACGACTGCACACTCGCCGGCTACGTGGACGACGTGCCGGGCGATCCGACGGCCAACATGCTCGCCGCCTACAACGCGGGCTCGTACGCGGTCATCCGGTACGGCGGGGTGCCGCCGTACGAGGAGACGCGGAACTACGTCGACCGGATCAAGGAGCTGGAGAAGAGCTTCGCGGCCCCCGACGACCGGGTCGACCCGTCGCGGCAGGCGGCCGGCGCGATCCACTTCGCGCAGGACAAGCTGGGCACGCCGTACCTGTGGGGCGGCGACGGCACGGCAGCCGACCGGGGGCGGTTCGACTGCTCGGGGCTGACCAAGGCGGCGTACGCGTCGGTCGGCATCGAACTGCCGCGGGTCGCCAACGACCAGTGGAACTCCGGCCCGCACCCCTCCCGGGACGAGTTGCTGCCCGGAGACCTCGTGTTCTTCGCGTACGATCTGAACGATCCCCGGTCCATCCACCATGTCGGGATCTATGTCGGCGGCGGCTACATGATCGACGCGCCCTACACGGGGGCGACGATCAGGTTCGACCCGGTCGACACCCCCGACTACTTCGGCGCCACGCGACCGACGGACGGATGAGCCGTACCACACGACGACGTGAACTCTGCGTGAGGCGGAGGCCTCGGGCTGCGCGCCCGGGTCACCCTCCGATAACGTCCAGGTGATCTTTCGGTGGAGAGCGGAACGCGGAGTGGATGTCCGCGCGTTCTCTGCTGCGGAATGGGCATTCCGCTATCACGAGCACCACCGCGGGGGTACGGGGTCACGGGGCGGCAAGCAACTGCGGATCGACCGACCGACCACATGAAGGGCCGTACCGATGGCTGGATGGGACAACCCGGACGTCGACCTGCTGTACGACGTCAACGGTCTCGCCGAGCGTGCGCCGACCTGGGCCGATCTCACGATGGAGTACGTCGGCGAGTACGGCACCGTCTTCGCCGTCATGCTGCTCGGCCTGTGGACGTGGTGGTGGGTGCGGGGCAACAGCGCCGACCGGGCGGGCGCCGTCGGCGCCGTCTCCGGCCTCATCTGGGCACCCCTCGCCGCATGTGTGGCGCTGCTGGTCAACATCCCCATCCGCAACCTGGTGGAAAGACCCAGGCCCTTCGTCGACCACAAGGGCCTGGAGGTCCTGGTCCAGGGCAAGACCGACTACTCCTTCGTCAGCGACCACGCGACGCTCACCATGGCCGTCGCCGTCGGCATCTTCATGGTGCACCGCAAATACGGGCTGATCAGCATCGCCGTCGCGGTGTTCGCCGCCTTCAGCCGGGTCTACATGGGCGTCCACTACCCGACCGACGTCATCGGCGGCCTCGCCCTCGGCACCGCCGTGGCGTTGCTCCTCGCGCCGCTCGCCACATGGCTGCTGACCCCGCTGGTGCGGGCCATCGCCGGATCACCGCGGGCCGGCTTCCTGGTCTGGGCGGGGGACACCGACGAAGAGCCCCAGCCGGGGGGCGCGTACGGCGCGCACGCCGGCGGGCGCGCCAAGGCGGGCTCCGGACGGGCGCGGCGGGACCGCGACCTGGCGGCGTAAGCCGTTCAGCGGCTGAGGGGCCCGCTCCTCGTTCTCCGGGCGCCTCGCGGGCGAAGACCTGCGGGGCGCCTTCTCGTTGGGCTTCGTCGTCGTCGGCTTGGGCTTCGTCGTCGTCGGCGCGCGCCGGGAGCGGAGGGTCAGCCGGCGTCGGGTTGGTGCGCGGCGGCGTCCACGCGGGCCCGCTCGCGGGCGCGGCGGGCCGGGCCACGCCAGCCGCAGCTGCACCGGGCGTGGGCGAACGAGCCCTGCTCCACGGTCTCCGCGCGGTGCCCGGCGGCGCCGCCGGAATCCTCCGTCGCGGTGCCGGACGCGTCCTCGATGGCCACCGGCTCACCGTACCGGTCGGAGCCCTCCGGCCTCCCCGCCGCCCGGCGAAGGCGTGACGGTCCGCCCGGGTTCTCGTTGGGCAAGCGGAACGAGCCCAAGAGGACGGCCTAAGGGGGTCGGCTCACGATGGTGTCGCGGTGGCGCGGACCGAGGAGTTGCGGACCGAGACGTGCGGTGGTCGTGCGTGCCGCGGTGAGCATGCTCGGCGCGGTGGTCGTCGTCACGTCCGCCGGGTGTGCGGAACGCGGCGCCGCCGCCGACGACAGGCCGGCCGACGACCACCTCGCGACCGTACGGCAGGCCGCCGATCTACTGGTGCGGGCCGGTACCTCCCGCACCCGCACCACACTGCACACCGCGTCCGGCGGCACCCGCGTCACCATCACCGGCCACGGGCGCTTCGACTACGCGAACCGGCGCGGGACGCTCGTCGTCACGCCCCCCGACGAGGAGCACGGCGGTACCGGAGGCGAGCCCATCACCGAACTCCTCACCCCGGGCGCCCTGCACATGAAGAACCGCGGCGCCGGCGTGCCCGACGGCACATGGGTGCGCGTGGACACCACCCGTCTCGCCGACGGCAACCTCCTGGCCAACGGCGCGACCGATCCGCTGCGCGCCGCCGAACTGCTCCGCGGCGCCGTGGCGGTGGCGTACGAGGGGCAGGGACGGTTCGGCGACACCGACGTGCGGCACTACAGCGGCACGGCGGCGCTCGACGCGGCCGCGCGCGCCGCGGCACGGGCCCGCGGAGGGTCGGCCGGGGAGTTGGCCGCGGCGGCCGAGGGGTTCGGGACGGACGTGTTCACCTTCGACGCCTGGTTCGACCGGGAGGGCCGCCTGCGGAAGGTGCGGCATCGTTTCCCGGACGTGTCCGTGACGTCCACCACGACGCTGTTCGACTTCGGCGTCCCGGTGACGGTGCGGATGCCGGACCCGGCCGACATCTACACCGGGCGGATCGAGGCCGTGCCCGACGACGGCAGTGGCACCGGCGCCCGCACCGGCTAGTCCGTGCATTCGCCAAATGGTTCGGAAGTGCCATGCACGGCGGGGTGCTCCGTCCCTACTCTGGAAGCGCGGGCGGGTGTCGCGGGTGCCCCGCCGCTACGTGGTGTGGAGGTGATGTGGGTGCCTGTGTCCGTCTCCGGACACCTGCCGGGCAGCGCGCGCGGCCACCGCGGCTCCGCGGTCCACGACCGCGTCGCGCTGGACGAGATAGAGCTGTGCTGCGAGTTGATGATCGCGGCATCCACGGCGACGACGGAGCGGCTGAGCGCCGCGCGGATCGACGAGGTGCTGCGCGTACGGCGCCGGGGGCCGGGGGAGGGCGACGCGCGCGGCGACCGCGTACCCGCCGCCCACGTGCCGTGCCAGCGCCGACGCTGCTAGGACCTGTCCGGCGGAGCAGCGGAGCGCCGGGCCCGCGGGGCGTCAGGTGCGCAGTAGGCGGGCGATGGCGGCGGTGGCCTCCTCGACCTTGGCGTCCATCTCCGCACCGCCGTCCAGCGCGGCGTGCGCCACGCAGTGCCGCAGGTGCTCCTCCAGCAGCCGTAGTGCGAAGGACTGCAGCGCCTTGGTGGAGGCGGAGACCTGCGTGAGTATGTCGATGCAGTACACGTCCTCGTCGACCATCCGCTGGAGGCCGCGGATCTGCCCCTCGATGCGGCGCAGCCGGCGCAGGTGGGCGTCCTTGTCCTTGGTGTAGCCGTGCTCTCCGGTGGCGGAGTGGGCGGAGCAGGCGTCGGACGCCTCGGCGCCGGCGCCGGCGGCGGTGCCGGTGGCGGAGGTGGGGTCGGCGGTCGTCATCGGTCCTCCCGGGTGGACGAAACGGGCGCCCGTGCGGGCATATACCCCCTCTGGGTATATGGTAGCCGATTGTCCGATCCCGCTGCCGGTGCTCTCCCTCCGATCGGCGACACTGGTGGACGCCACGACGCCGTGGCTGGATGATGCGCCCAGACGAGTGGGCCCGGAAGAGCGCCGTCCGCACGCAGAGCGGGTGGGCGAATCTCCGGACGCGCTCACCTAGCATCGATCGAGTCCGTAATCGTTCACACCGAGGACACCCAGTGCGCTTTCGTCTGACCCCCAGGGAGACGAGCTTCTACGACATGTTCGCCGCGTCGGCGGACAACATCGTGACCGGCTCGAAGCTCCTGATGGAACTGCTCGGGGCGGAGTCGTCCGCACGTTCCGAGATCGCCGAACGGATGCGGGCCGCGGAGCACGCCGGGGACGACGCGACGCACGCGATCTTCCACCAGCTGAACTCCTCCTTCATCACGCCGTTCGACCGCGAGGACATCTACAAGCTGGCCTCGTCGCTCGACGACATCATGGACTTCATGGAGGAGGCCGTCGACCTGGTGGTCCTCTACCAGATCGAGGAGCTCCCGAAGGGCGTCGAGCAGCAGATCGAGGTGCTGGCGCGCGCCGCCGAGCTCACCGCCGAAGCCATGCCGCACCTGCGGACGATGGACCACCTCACCGAGTACTGGATCGAGGTCAACCGGCTGGAGAACCAGGCCGACCAGATCCACCGCAAGCTGCTCGCCCACCTCTTCAACGGCAAGTACGACGCCATGGAGGTCATGAAGCTCAAGCAGATCGTGGACGTGCTGGAGGAGGCTGCGGACGCCTTCGAGCACGTGGCCAACACGGTCGAGACCATCGCGGTCAAGGAGTCCTGACCGGCCGTGGACACGTTCGCCCTCGTCGTGACCATAGGCGTCGCGTTCTTCTTCACCTACACCAACGGCTTCCACGACTCGGCGAACGCGATCGCGACGTCCGTCTCGACACGAGCCCTCACCCCCCGGGCGGCCCTGCTGATGGCCGCCGTGATGAACCTCGCCGGCGCCTTCATGGGCAGCGGCGTCGCCAAGACGGTCAGCGAGGGCGTCATCGAGACGCCCGGCGGCGACACCACCGGCGGCTCCGGCGGCGGGATGGCCATCCTGTTCGCCGCGCTGGTCGGCGCCATCACCTGGAACATGATCACCTGGTATTTCGGGCTGCCGTCGTCCTCCAGCCACGCGCTGTTCGGCGGACTCGTCGGAGCGGCTCTGGCCGGCGGGATCGCCGTCTACTGGTCCGGGGTCGTCGAGAAGATCGTCATCCCGATGTTCCTCTCGCCCCTGGTCGGCATGCTGCTCGGCTACCTGGTGATGCTCGGCCTGATGTGGGCGTTCCGTCGGGCCAACCCGAGCAGGGCGAAGCGCGGCTTTCGTATCGCGCAGACCGTCTCGGCGGCGGCCATGGCACTGGGCCACGGCATCCAGGACGCTCAGAAGACCATGGGCGTCGTGGTGATGGCGCTCACCATCGCCGACGTCCAGGACCACAACGGCATCCCGCTCTGGGTCAAGATCGCCAGCGCGGGCATGCTGTCGCTGGGCACGTACGCGGGCGGCTGGCGCATCATGCGGACGCTGGGGCGCCGCATCATAGAGCTGGACCCGCCGCAGGGCTTCGCGGCCGAGACGACGGCGTCCTCGGTGATGTACACCGCGTCCTACCTCTTCCACGCGCCGATCTCGACGACGCACGTGACCACGTCCGCGATCATGGGCGTGGGCGCGACGAAGCGGTTCTCCGCGGTCCGGTGGGGGGTGGCGAAGAACATCGTGATGGGCTGGTTCGTCACCATGCCAGCCGCGGCGGGGGTCGCCGCGTTGTGCTACGGCGCCCTCGTGCTCGTCACCGGCTGACGCCGTCCCGGGCACAGCCCCCGAGGACGGGTGAGAAGGGCGCACGGGGAGACGACGAGAGGGCGGGGCCGGGGAGGACTCCCCGGCCCCGCCCGTGCGTGGCGAGCGGTGGCACCGCCATGCAGCACCGCGCGGCCACCCTCCACGGCGGCACCTGCTCGGGGTGATGCCGCCGACGGGAGGCTTTCCGGCCCGTGGCCGGGCACCGTCAGCCGAAGCGGCCCGAGATGTAGTCCTCGGTGGCCTGGACCGTCGGGTTGGAGAAGATGCGCTCCGTGTCGTCGACCTCCACGAGCCTGCCCGGCTGACCGACCGCCGCGAGGTTGAAGAACGCGGTGCGGTCGGAGACGCGTGCGGCCTGCTGCATGTTGTGGGTGACGATGACGATCGTGTACTGCGACTTCAGTTCGCCGACCAGGTCCTCGATGGCGAGGGTGGAGATCGGGTCGAGCGCCGAGCAGGGCTCGTCCATCAGCAGCACCTGCGGCTCGACGGCGATGGCGCGGGCGATGCACAGGCGCTGCTGCTGGCCGCCGGACAGCCCGGAACCGGGCTTGTTCAGCCGGTCCTTGACCTCGTTCCAGAGGTTGGCGCCCTTGAGCGACTTCTCGACGACGCCGTCCAGTTCGGACTTCTTGAACCTGCCGTTCAGCCGAAGGCCGGCGGCGACGTTGTCGTAGATGGACATGGTCGGGAACGGGTTGGGCCGCTGGAAGACCATGCCGATGGTGCGGCGGACGGACACCGGGTCGACGCCGGAGCCGTAGAGGTCCTCGCCGTCGAGGGCGACCTTGCCCTCGACACGTCCGCCGGGGGTGACCTCGTGCATGCGGTTGAGGGTGCGCAGGAAGGTGGACTTGCCGCAGCCGGAGGGGCCGATGAAGGCGGTCACGGCGCGCGGTTCGACGCTCAGGGAGATGTCGTCGATGGCGCGGTGCGAGCCGTAGAAGGCGGAGAGGCCGCTGACGTCGATGCGCTTGGCCATGAGGGGTCTCTTTCTCGGGTCGCCGGGGGTGGAGCCCCGGGGAGGTCCAGGTGATGGGGGAGGGGCCGGCGTCAGTGGCCGGCCTTGGGCGCCTTCCAGCGCGCGATGGCGCGGGCCACGAGGTTGAGCGCCATGACGAAGGCGATCAGCAGCAGGGCCGCCGCCCAGGCACGGTCGTAGGAGGCCTCGTTGCCGAGTGACCACTGCCGGTAGACGTAGTAGGGCAGGGACGACTGCGGGCCCTCGAACGGATTGCCGTTGATGGAGTTGGCGCCGAAGACGAGCAGCAGGATCGGCGCGGTCTCGCCCGCGACGCGGGCGACGGCGAGCATGACGCCCGTGGTGATGCCGCCGATGGCGGTCGGGATGACCACCTTGACGATCGTCAGCCATTTGGGGACGCCGAGTGCCAGTGACGCTTCGCGCAGCTCGTTCGGGACGAGTTTGAGCATCTCCTCGGTGGAGCGGACGACGATCGGCAGCATCAGGATCGTCAGGGCGAGCGCGCCGGCGAAGCCGGAGTAGCCGAAGCCCAGGATCAGGATCCAGAACGACAGGATGAACAGGCCCGCGACGATCGACGGGATGCCGGTCATGACGTCGACGAAGAAGGTGACGGCCTTGGCCAGCCGTCCCTTGCCGTACTCGACGAGGTAGATCGCGGTGAGCATGCCGATCGGCGTGGCCATCAGCACGGTCAGGCCGATCTGCTCCAGTGTGCCGAGTAGCGCGTGGTAGGCGCCGCCGCCCGGCTCGAGGGTGATGATGCCCTGCATGGAGTGGGTGAGGAAGTAGCCGTCCAGCACCTTGGAGCCGCGGAAGACCGTCTCCCACAGCAGGGACACCAGCGGCAGCAGGGCGATGAGGAAGCAGACCCAGACCAGGCTGGTCGCCAACCGGTCGCGGGCTTGCCGGGCGCCCTCCACCTTGGAGGTCAGCGCGTACGTCGCGGCGATGAAGACGACGGCGGCGATCAGGCCCCACTGGACGCGGCTCTGGAGGCCGAGGGCCAGGCCCGCTCCGGCTCCGGCCGCGGCGGAGCCGGCGGCGAGGGCTGCGGGCGCCCAGCGCGGGAGCCGCGGGCGGCGCAGCGTCGTGGGCTGCACCGACGGCTCGGCGGGCGGCGGGACGTTCGTGGTGGTGGCGTTGCTCATGCGTTGGCCCCCGAGTACTCCTTGCGGCGGGCGATGATCAGACGGGCCAGGCCGTTCACCAGCAGGGTGATGAGGAACAGCACCAGCCCGGACGCGATGAGCGCCTCGCGGCCGACGCCCGTGGGTGAGGCCTCCTCGAAGGAGGCGGCGATGTTCTGCGCGAACGTGCCGCCGCCGGGGTTGAGCAGGCTCGCCCGGATGTCGAAGCTCGGGGAGAGGATCAGCGCGACGGCCATGGTCTCGCCCAGCGCGCGGCCGAGGCCGAGCATGGAGGCGCTGATCACACCGGAACGACCGAACGGCAGGACGGCGGTGCGGACCACCTCCCAGCGGGTGGCGCCCAGCGCCAGTGCCGCCTCCTCGTGCATCTTCGGCGACTGCCGGAAGACCTCGCGGGAGACGTTGGTCACGATCGGAATGATCATGATCGCCAGCAGGATGCCCGCAGCGAAGAGTGTGCGGGGGGCGCCGCCGGAGTACTGGAAGATCCCCGTCCAGCCGAAGTATGCGTCGAGCCAGAGGTAGAGGCCCTCCAGGTGCGGCACCAGGAAGAGGAAGCCCCACAGGCCGTACACCACGGAGGGGACGGCGGCGAGCAGGTCGACGACGTACGCGACGGGGGCGGCGAGCCGGCGCGGCGCGTAGTGCGAGATGAAGAGCGCGATGCCGACGGAGACCGGCACGGCGAGGACCAGCGCGATGAGGGACGTGACGATCGTGCCGTACGCGAGGACCGCGATGCCGAAGACCGGCGGCTTCGCGTTGACGTTCCACTCGAAGGTGGTGAGGAAGTTCCCCGCGTTGGCTTCGAGCGCGACGACGGCCTGCACGCTGAGGAACACGGCGATCGAGGCCATGATGAGCAGCAGCGTGATGCCGGACCCCCGGGCGAGGCCGCTGAATATGCGGTCACCCGGACGGGTGCGGCCCTTGCGCAGGCCGGCGTCCGCGGCGGAGGTGCGCGCGATGTCCGGCGGGGGTGGGGACGTGGTGGACGGTGAGTCGAGTTTCATGGGTTCGTCTCCGGTCTGATGGGGAGTCCCTGCGCGGGGCGAGGGACCTCCCGGGCGGCGGTGCACCGGATGGGGCGCGGCCGGAGCGGGTGCGGGGGAGCGGCGCGATGGCCGCTCCCCCCCGTTGTCACTCCACTCACTCCGGACCGGCGCGCGTGCTTCGGTTGCGGTCGGTCGGCCGGCTCGCGGGCCGGACGCGTCAGGAGAGGCCGTCGACGGTCTCCCGGACCTTGGTGATGATCTCCTCGGGCATCGGCGCGTAGTCGATGTCGGTGATGGCCTTCTGGCCGTCCCCGCTCGCCATGTAGTTCAGGAAGGACTTGGTGGCGGCGAGGGTGGCCTTGTCGTTGCCCTTGTCGCAGGCGATCTCGTAGGTCACCAGCACCAGCGGGTACGCGCCCTCGGCCTTGGTGGTGTAGTCGAGCTCCAGGGCGAGGTCCTTGCCCTGGCCCACGATCTCGGCCTCGGCGATGGCCTTCGAAGCGTTCGCGGTGGTGGCCTGGACGGGCTCTCCGGCGCCGGTGTCGAGCGCCACGGCCGGGATCTCGTTGCCGGTGGCGTACGACAGCTCGAAGTAGCCGATGGCGCCCTCGTTCTGCTTCACGTTGGTCGCGATGCCGGACGAGCCGTCCGCGGACTGGCCGCCCTTGGCGGTCCACTGCTTGGCCGGCTCGTAGGTCCAGGCGTCGGGCGCGGCGGTGTTGAGGTACTTGGTGAAGTTGTCGGTGGTGCCGGAGTCGTCCGAGCGGTGGAACGCCTGGATCTTGGTGGACGGAAGGTCGGCGTCCGGGTTCAGCTTCTTGATCGCCGGGTCGTCCCACTGGCTGATCTTCGAGTCGAAGATCTTGGCGATGGTCTCGGCGTCAAGGACGAGGTTCTCGACGCCCGGCAGGTTGTAGCCGACCGCGATGGGGCCGCCGACCATCGGCAGGTCGATCGCCTGGCCGCCCTTGCAGATCTTCTGCGACTGCTTGATCTCCTCCGGCTCCAGGGCGGAGTCGGAGCCGGCGAAGGCGGTGGTGCCCTGGAGGAACTCCTGGATGCCCGCGCCGGAGCCGGTCGGCTTGTAGTTGACCTTCGTCTCGGCGCAGGCGGACTGGTAGTTCTTGATCCAGACGTCCATGGCGTTGGCCTGCGCGCTGGAACCCGAGGCCAGCAGGTTGCCCTTGCCCTCGCACGCGATGTCGCCGACCGGCTGGGCGTTCTGCCCCTGCTGACCGGACTGGTTGTCCGTGCCGCAGGCCGTCAGGACCAGGGCACCGGAGACGGCGACCGCGCCGGCGGCGAGGGACCGGAGCCGGTTGGTGCGCTGAAGCTTCACTGTCGGATCTTCCTTCCCAGGTGCTCGCCGGTGGGGTCGGGCAAGCGGAGTGGTTTGGGGTATGTGTCTGGCTGTTCGGCCGACTGTTCAGCCGGTGCGGGCGGACCGCAGGGTGCGGCACGGCGTTGCGCCGGCTTCGATGCCGAAGTTAGGCAGAGCAGGTGAAGCCGCCGACGGGCGAGAGTGAACGACAGGTGAACCTCGACCGTCGGTGTGGTGGCCCCCGTGATCCCGCCGAGACCTGGCCTCCGTGCGGCCGGATTCCGGTGACGGAGGGTGTCCGGCGCGGGGCTCTGCGTCGCCGCGTTCCGTCGCTGCGGTCTGTCGGTCCGGGGCTCCGCGTGGGACGATCCGCACACCGTTACATCCGTACGGCCCCTCCGGGCGTCGTACCGTGCGGCAGGAGAATCTTGAGGCAAGGGGGGACCGTGCCGGAGCGGAGACCGGAACGGCATCCCGACGCGCGCGGGCGCGCGTCGGACGGCGGACGCGGGACGGGTGGCGGGCTGGGGCGGCGTACGACGCTGGCGGTGGCGTGCGTGCTGGCGGTGCTCGGCGGGCCGGCCACCGTGGGCGCCGCCTACGCGGCACCGGCGAGCCCGGTGGCGGCGCGTCAGACGACGGCCGCTGCGGACGCGCCGACTCCCCAGCCCTCGCCGGGAGTTCCTCCCACCCCGCGTCAACCCGGCGGCGGGAGCGGCGACTCGGCCGACGACGCACCCGGGGGCCCGGGCGGCGGGACGAGCGGCGGCGCCGGCGACGACCACTGGTCCCCCGCGACGCCCACTCCCGAGACGGGCGGCAGCGACCCCGGCGGCCCGGGCGGCGGCACGGCCGACGACGCACCCGGCGGCGACTCCGGCGCGGACGGGAACGGCGCGGGCGCCGGCGACGAGGAGTCACTGGCAGACCTGCGCAAGCGCATCCAGCGCCTGCACGACCGTGCCGGCTCGGCCACCGACGCGTTCAACGCCGCGGAGACGAAGGCCGAGAAGCAGCGCGAGAAGATCGACGACCTCGAACGCCGCGTCGCTTCGACGAAGCGGCAGCTGGCGAAGCTGACGAAGCAGGCCGGTGCCCTCGCCCGCGCCCAGTACCGTGGCGGTGGACTGCCCGCCACCGCCCGGCTCGTGCTCTCCGAGGACCCGGAGTCCTTCCTCCGTGACGCCGGGCTCGCCCGCCAGGGCCACCATGCGGCCACGTCGCTGGTCACCTCGCTCACCGACACCGAGGACCGCCTCGAGGGCTACACCCGCGACGCCAAGGAGCGCTACCGGGACCTCGAACGCAACCGCGAACGGAAGGCCGCCGCGAAGAAGCGTGTCGAGAAGCAGCTGAAGAAGGCCGAACGTCTGGAGTCCCGGCTCGCCGCCGACCAGCGCGAGCAACTCCGTGAGCTCGAACGCCAGGCCGCGTACGCGCGCCAACTGCGCTGGCTGCGCACCGGTGTGCTGGAGGAGATCGACGGCAAGGCCTCCGCCCAGGGGAGGAAGGCCCTCGCCTACGCCACCGCCCAGACGGGCAAGGACTACGAGTGGGGCGCCGAGGGGCCGACGACGTACGACTGCTCCGGTCTCACCATGCGCGCCTGGGAGGCGGCGGGTGTGACCATCCCACGCACCTCGCAGGAACAGTGGCGGCGGCTGCCGCGCGTGGACGTGGAGGACATGCGCCCCGGCGACCTGATCGTCTACAAGTCCGACGCCAGCCACGTCGGCATGTACCTCGGCGACGGCGTGATGGTGCACGCGCCGCGCACCGGGCGGCAGATCACCGTCGAGGGTGCCGGCTCGTACCCGATCCTGGGCGTGGTGCGTCCCGACAAGTGACGCTGTGCGCCCATACGTCCGGCCGGTGCCGTGCGCCTGCACCGGGACCTGTGGCATATGGCATTGGCATGTTGACGATCAGGCATTCCGTACCGGCGTCCGGGGGCGCTAAGGTCGCCACGGCGTCCGCGACCATGGGCGCCGCGCCCTCGGGGGGAGGGAAGGGAAGCTTCGAACATGCCGGCACCCGTGCAGCGGGACGACACGACGGCAGGGCCCATCGCGGCCATTCCGTCACAGGGCGGGCCCGCTCCCGGTCCTACGGACCGAGAAGGGCCCGAGGGCCGTCGCGGCCCGGAGGGCCCCGGGGGAGGGTCCGACAGTGCGCTGATGCTCCTCGTCATCGAGGACGACCCGGCGAGCGCCCTCAGCGTGCCCGCGCTGCTGGACGGGCGCCCCATCCGCACCCGCACCGCCCGCAACCTCACCGAGGCCGAACGCCTTCTCACCGACGACGTCCAGTGCATCCTGCTCGACCTGGAGCTGCCCGTCGTCGCTCCCGACGCCACGGGTGACGGCGCCGAGGAGAGCGGCGCCGCGGGCGGCGACGAACTGGACACCCTGCGGCGGGTGCTGCAGCTCGCGCCGCGGCACGCGGTGGTCGCCCTCACCGACGGCGCCGACGCCGAACGGGCGGCGGCCGCCGTGCGCGTCGGGGCGCAGGACTACCTCTTCCGCGACGAGCTGGACGGAAGGCTGCTCGGCCGCGCCGTGCGCTACGCCGTGGAGCGCAAGCGCGCCGACCTGGCACAGCGGCAGCTCACCGAGTCCCGGATCCGGGCGGAGGAGAACGCCCGGCTCGAACGCGGCCTGCTGCCGACACCGCTGCTCGACGGTAGCGACCTGCGGTTCGCCGCCCGCTACCGGCCCGGCCGCTCCCGCGCCCTGCTCGGCGGCGACTTCTACGACACCGTCCGCACCGCCGACGGCACCGTGCACGCCATGATCGGGGACGTGTGCGGCCACGGCCCCGACGAGGCCGCGCTCGGCGTCGAACTGCGCATCGCCTGGCGCGCGCTGACCTTCGCCGGGCTCTGCGGCGACCAGCTCCTCGGCACGCTCCAGAAGGTGCTGGAGCACGAGCGCGCCAGCGACGAGGTCTTCGCCACGCTGTGCACCGTCGACATCGCGCCGGACGGGCGGCGGGCCGGGGTGTGCCTGGCCGGGCACCCGTCGCCACTGATCATCGCGGGCGGCGGTTCGGCGCCGCGGCTGCTGCCGTACGACGAGAGCGGCCCCGCGCTGGGCCTGCTGCCGCAGGCGCGCTGGCCGCGCAGGCAGGTGGAGCTGGGCGGCCGGTGGTCGCTGATGATGTACACCGACGGGCTCATCGAGGGCCACGTCGGCCCGGGGCGCCCCCGGCTGGGCCAGGAGGGCATGATCGACATCGTGGCACGGCGCCTCGCGACGGGTGAGCGTGGGGAGGCGCTCCTGGACGGCACGCTGGGCGAGGTCCACGACCTCAACGGCGGGGAGCTGACCGACGACGTGGCGGTCCTGCTGCTGGACCGGGGCTGACCTTCCTGCGGCGGCGTCCGTCCCGCGGCACGAAGCTCCGGGCGTCCGGCGGTCTCAGCGTCCGCCGTTGAACGGCCCGTACGGCCCGTCGCTGCTGCTGCCGCCGCGGCGCTTCGGCCCGCCGCCACCGCCCATGACCTGCTTGAGCGCCGGGCGGACGTCGACGAGGTACACGATGCTCGCGATCAGACCGATGATCTTCAGAATCCAGAGGCCCACGCCGAGGAACGGCAGGTTCACCACGACCGCAAGGCCCAGGATGATCAGCCAGAAGCCCTTGGTCTTCTTGTCCGTCGCCCGGTAGGCGTCCTCGCGGCGCAGCATGGCGTCGATGAACGCGAACACGGCGAAGCAGAGCAACGCCAGCATGATCACCAGCATCACGGTGTTGAAGCCCTCGATCAGCATCTGTGTCACGTCCTGTTCGTTCTGCGGTCGCCGCGGCGGGCGCGGCGGGTGCCGTCACCGCCCGGGAGCCGTGGATCGGCCCCCGACTGGTCACGCTACCCGTACAACGGGCCGGGCACGCGTTCTGTGCCCGGCCCGCGGCCGGGGGTCAGGAGCCCGACTTCGGCGTGGACCCGCCGGTGGAGCCCTTGCCGCCGGCCTTGGCGTTGCCGTTCGCGCTCTTCGCGGCGGTGTTCTTCGCGGCGGTGTTCTTCGGGGCCGCCGCCTTGGCGCTGGTGGAGCGGGCCGTGGTGCCGGCGGCCGCGCCCTGGTTGCCGGAGCCGTTCGCGCTCCTGGCGGCGCCGGAGCCGTTGGCGCTCTTCGCGCCGTTGCTGCTCCCGGTCCCGGCCCCTGCCCTGGTGGCGGTCCCGGTGCCGGTCCTGGTGCCCGTCCGGGCGGAGGAGGAGCCGTTGCGCGGCTGCTTCGGCGGCTGCGCCACGCGGACCGACTCCCGCTCCACGGTGATCTCGGGCCTGTCGCCCTCGCCGCGCCAGGTCTGCACCGCGCCGCGGCCCCGCTCGGCCAGGTCGCCGTAGGCCTCGCGCGCCTTCACCGCGTACTCGGCGGCGTACCCCAGGCCCTGCATCGCCAGCGACTGCGCCTGCTCGCGCAGCTTCTTGATGTCGGTGTCGATGCTGCCCAGCGCCTCGTTCATCCGGACCTGCGTCTCCTTCGCGCGGTCGGTGACCTTGGCCTGGACCTCCTTCGGGTCCGTCGCCCGTACGGCGGCGATCGCCCCCGGCGCCTCCTCGCGGATCTTGTCGAGGACGCCCGCCGCGAAGTACAGCGGGGTCGGGTCGGTGAGCGTCTTGCGGATGTCGTCGTTCAGCGGCATGAGGAATCCCTTCCGGGACGTATCGGCGGTCATGGCTCGGGTTTCCGTCAGGCTTCCGTCTTCCGCGGCGGCTGCGCCGGCCGGCTCGAAGACGCCTGCCCGGGGTCGTCGAGGTGCCCGTTCTCCTTGCGGAACGAGGCGTAGATCTGGAGCAGCGCCCGCTTCTGCTGCTCGTTGATCGACGGGTCCGCGAGTATCGCGGCGCCGACCGAGACCTCGTCACGGGCCTCGTCCGCGTCGCGTTCCTCGAGAATCCCGGCCTGCACGTACAGCGTCTCGGCGGAGATGCGGAGCGCCTTGGCGATCTGCTGGAGGATCTCCGCGCTCGGCTTGCGCAGGCCGCGCTCGATCTGGCTCAGGTACGGGTTCGACACCCCTGCGGCCTCGGCGAGCTGCCGCAGCGAGAGCTGCGCGCTGCGGCGCTGCTCCCGCAGGAACTCGCCGAGATTGCCGACATGCAGGGAAGCCATGACCCCAGCGTGCACCGCCTTGCTAACTTTTGCAAGCAAGCCGCTTGCAGGTGTGTCGCCACCGGCGGATAACCGATGGCGCGGCTGCCCCGGGGGTGGTTGACTCCGCCGCCATGACCGGACTCAACGACCCTGCGTTTTTCGACCGCTACGCCCACGAGTACGACGTGGCCGACGCCTACGAGCCGACGCCGACCGTCGACTTCCTGGCAGAGCTGGTCCCCGAGGGCGGGCGTGTCCTCGAGCTGGCGATCGGCACCGGCCGGGTCGCCGTCCCGCTGGCCGCACGCGGAATCTCCGTCGAAGGCATCGACGGCTCGACCGGCATGGTCGAGCAGATGCGCGCGAAGCCCGGCGGCGCGGACATCCCCGTGACCATCGGCGACATGGCGGACGTGGCGGCGACCGGCCCCTTCCAGCTCTCCTACCTGGTCTTCAACACCCTGTTCAACCTGCCCAGCCAGGCCCGGCAGGTCGACTGCTTCCGCAACGTCGCCGACGTCCTCGCGCCGGGCGGACTCTTCGTCGTCGAGTGCTTCATCCAGGACCTGACCGAGTTCGACCGCCATCAGCGGGTCGCCACCCGGGCGCTCTGGGAGGACGCGGTGACGATGGAGTTCCTGCTCCACGACCCCGTCGAGCAGGCCGTCACCTTCCAGCGCGTGACCTTCGACGCCCAGGGCACCACGCTGCGTCCGCTGCGCCTGCGCTACTGCTGGCCGAGCGAGCTGGACCTGATGGCGCAGCTCGCCGGCATGCGTCTGCGCGAGCGCTGGACTGACTGGGGCCGCACCCCCTTCACCGCCGCCAGCCGCCGCCACGTCTCCGTCTACGAGAAGCACTGACGCCACCGGAGGAGCCGGAAAACGCGACACCGCGCGGCAAGGGAAGCCTTCGGTTACAGTTGTTGCAGATATGGGATCGGTGGAGGAGGCGTTCATGCCCCGGACGAGTACCCTGACCCAGGCTGCACGCATCGAACCCGACCCGTCCTTGCGCGAGGTGCTGGAACAGGTGGCCGAGAGGCGGGCCCGGGAACCCGACGCGGTGGTCCGCTACGCCGATGGCACAGAGCTGCGCGTGCCGTCACCGCTGCTGGAGGTGCTGAGGGCGGCAGCGGGGGAACTCTCCCAGGGGCATGCGGTGACCATACTGGCCACCGAGACCGAGCTCACACCGGCCGAGGCGGCCGCCCTCCTCGGCTTGTCCCGGCCGTTCGTCGCCCGCCTCCTCGACGAGGGCGCCATCCCGAGCACGCACCTGCCCGGCAGCCGCCACCGTGTCGTGCGACTCGACGACGTGCTCGCCTTCGCAGAGCGGCGCCGACGCCGCCAAGAGGGACGTCGGCGCATCTCCGACGTGGTCGAGGACACGGACCTCCCGTACTGAGGCTGGAGGGGGAGCAGGCATGGGGCGGGTCTTCGTCGACACCAACGTTCTGTTTCCGTTCTCGCTCATGGACCTGATGCTCGCGCTGACGGAGGACGCGGTGCATCAGGTCGTGTGCGAGTAGTCGACCCCGACACCTACCTCGGCTGTTCGACATGGCGCCCGCAGAGGTCGTGGGCACGGTGAGGCGCCTGGCGGCCGAGAAACGACGCCCGCCGATGACCGCGATCGAACTGGGGGAGCGCTTCGCCAAGGCGGGGGTGCTGCGCTTCGCCGCACGGCTCGAAGAAGGGCTGACCGTCCACTGAGCGACGGGCGCCCACCCGATGCTGTCGCGCGGAACTCTTCGCCGGCGGGTGGGCGCGGGAAGGTGCCGGGCGGCGGCGACCAGCTTGGGGTCGGCGCCGTACTGGTTCGGCGCCGGGTTGCCGGCGGTGCACAGGAAGACCAGCAGGACGATCGGGCCGACCAGCGGGACGAAGCTGATGAAGTACCACCAGCCGGTCCGGCCGGTGTCGTGCAGACGGCGCACCGTCACCGCGAGGGTGTGGACCAGCACGGCCACGACGTAGACCGGGTGGAGGTACACGCCGTTCTCGCCGAGGGCGGCGAAGCCGATCGCCAGCAGAGCGACCAGGACGATCACGTTGAACAGCGTGAACATCCCGTACTCCTTGCGGCGCGCGCGGCCGCTGAACGTGGCGTAGTTCTTCAGCACGTCGAGGTACCAGTGCATGTCGTCCCCCAGGGAGCGGGACGGGCCCGTTCCGTTTCGGACAGGGCGCAGAAGGATGAAAGCCGTGGCTGTGGATGCCGCACGGAGTCGCCACCGGACGGTGCGTGTGGCTCGGAGTGCGGGCATGCGCGGAGTCGTGTCGTCCGGTCCTCTGGGTTCCAGAGGCCGATGCTGAGTTCGCGCCGCCCGTCGGCCGCCGGGAAACGTCCCGCGTACGCGTCGAGGAGGTACCCGAGCAGGGGATGCGGTGGTGCGGAGGGCGCGCTCATCCGGCGAACCTAGCCACCGGCCCGCGTAGAGTCGCCCGGGTTTCGGTCCGGCGACGGTGGGAGGGCACGGGTGGTCATCGCGGAGGAGCGGGAGTTCGACGCGGAGGAGATGTACGCGCTGTACGACTCCGTCGGCTGGGAGGGGTACACGGCGGACGCCGGGAAGCTGTGCCGCGGGCTGCACAACTCCCACCTCGTGCTCACCGCCCGGGACGAGGCGGGTGTCCTGCTGGGGCTGGCGCGGACGGCGCCCGACGACGAGCACGTCGTCTACGTGCAGGACGTGCTGGTGCGGCCGCAGGCGCAACGGCGGGGCGTCGGCCGGGCGTTGCTCGACCGGCTGCGGGAGCGCTACGCGCACTGCCGCTTCTTCCTCCTCTCGACCGACCATCCGTCGACGTCCGAGGGCGCGCGGAACCACGCGTTCTACCGCAGCATGGGCTTCCTGAGCCTCGCCGAGAAGCAGATGAGCGGCTTCGGCCTGCCGAGGAACCACGGCGAGCAGCGCGCGACGGACGGGAACGCGCCGTAGGTTGGCGGCATGGTGACGACGGCGGGTGAGGCGTTTCTGCGCGGATTCCACGCGGAGCGGCCTGCGGTGACGGGCGAGGCGTTCGGGCACGGACGGGCGGCCGACGGGCGGACCGGCTACGAGGCGCTGCGCGACCGGGTCGCGGGCTGCCGCCGGGTGCTGGATCTCGGCTGCGGTGACGGGGTGCTGCTGCGTCTCCTGGCCGCCGGCGGCGACGGCCGGCGTGCGGAGACCGTCGCGGGCGTGGACCTGTCGCCGGAGGCCCTGGCGCTGGCCCGGCTGCGGCCGGAGCTGGCACGGGCCGTGCTGGTGGAGGGCCGTGCACAGCAACTCCCCTTCGCGGCGGGGGCGTTCGACGCGTGCGTGTCCCACATGGCGCTGATGCTGATGGACGACGTCGAGCGGGTGGCCGCGGAAGCGGCCAGGGTGCTCGCACCGGGCGGGCTGTTCGCCTGCGTACTGGGCGGCGGCGCCGCGGGCGGGGAGGCGTACGAGGCGTTCCTCCGGCTGCTGCGTCCGCTGCTGGCCGCCGTACCCGAGGAGCGGCGCATGCCGCCGCTGGGCGACCGGCGGGTCCGCAGCCGCGACGGGCTGGACGCGGTGCTCGGCCCGGCCGGGTTCGGCCCGGTCGAGTGGGAGACGCTGCGGATCGACCTCGATGGCTCGCCGGAAGAGGTGTGGCGGTCCGTGTCGGGGATCTACGACGTGCGGACGCTGGACGGGCCCGCGCTCGCCGGGCTGCGCGCCGCCTTCCTCGCGGAGGCGGCGGCTCTGGCACTGCCCGGCGGCGGGCCGGTGCCCTGCGCGTTCGACGTCCACCTCGCCACGGCCCACCTCGCCACCGCCCGCCTCGCCACGGCGGCCGGCCGGGGGTGAGGCCCGCGGAGGCCGACGCGGCACCCCGGTGCCCGTCCGCCCCGCAGGGCCGGCGCGGACGGGCCGCCCGGCTCAGGCGCCGAAGCGCTTCAGCAACTCGTCCTTCTCGAACATGCGGGCCGTCTCCACGGCCGACGGTGTCCCCGCGTGCGGGTCGGCACCGCCGTCGAGCAGCGCCTCGACCACCTCGTCCTCGCCCTTGAAGACCGCGCCGGCGAGCGGCGTCTGGCCCTTGTCGTTGACCCGGTCCGGGTCCGCGCCGCGCTCCAGCAGGGCCCGGACGGTCGCGGCGTGCCCGTGGTAGGCGGCGAGCATGACGAGCGAGTCGCCCTTGTCGTTGGTGAGGTTCGGCGGGACGCCCATGCCCACGTATGCGCTGACGGTGTCGGTGTCCCCGTGCCGGGCCAGGTCGAAGATCTTCTGGGCGAGTTCGAGGACCTCCGGGTCGTGCGCGGGCTCGTCGCTCTCGGGCATCGGGGCGTTGGTCATCGCGTGCGTCCTCTCCTGGTGCGTGCGGGGCCGCGCAGGCGCCGGTCGGCGCGCCGTGGCGTGCCGTCTGCCGCCCACTTTACGTACGCTTGCCCGCATGGCCCCGGCTACCAGGCGCATCGTGCTCGGCGTGGCCGTCGCCGCGGTCGTGGTGCTGCTGCTGGTGTGGGACGTCGGCCGCGACGGCGTCGGCGCGGAGTCGTGGCCGCGCGCCGTGCTCGGTTGGGCGCTGATCGCCGTGGGCTGCGGCGCGCTGTGGTGGCGTCGCCGCCGGCCGGTGGCGGTCGCCCTCGTGACGCTGGTGTGCAGCGCGCTCTACTTTCCCTTCGCCGACCGCGACGTTCCGCTCCTGGTCGCGGCCTTCGCGGTGGCCCTCTTCACGGTCGCCGCCCAGGGGCACCTGGTCTCCGCCGTCACCCTCGCGGTCGTGACGACGCTGGCGATCGTGCTCTCCGAAGTGCTCGCGGAGCCCGGACAGCGGCACGTCGACGACACGTCGATCTTCCTGCTGGCGGGCTGGTTCGTCGGCCTGGTCGCCGCTGGCACCGCGTACAGCACGCGGCTGGCCTACCTGCGCGAGGCGGAGCAGCGCGCGCTGGCTGCCGAACGGGAGAAGGACGTCCGCGCGCGCCAGTCGGCGGCCGAGGAACGGCTGCGGATCGCCCGCGAGCTGCACGACGTCCTCGGCCACAACATCTCGCTGATCAACGTGCAGTCCGCGGCCGCCCTGCACCGGTACGCCAAGCACGGGGGCGCGGCGGCGCAGGACATGGTCCCCGCCCTGGAGACCGTGCGGGACACCAGCCGGGAGGCGCTGCGCGAACTGCGTGCCACCCTCGGTGTGCTGCGGCAGGTCGACGACGCGGCCGCGCCGACGTCGCCCGCGGGCGACGGTCTCGCCCGGATCGCCGAGCTGGCCGAGCGCACCGGCGGGGCGGGACTCCGGGTCCGCGCCGAACTCCCGGGGGAGGGCGCCGCGGAGGGCCTTCCGCCGCAGGTCGGCCTCGCCGCGTACCGCATCGTGCAGGAGTCGCTGACCAACGTCGTCCGGCACGCGCGAGCGGCGACGGCCGAGGTGCGCGTGCGGCGCGAGGGCGACGCCCTGCTGGTCACCGTGCAGGACGACGGCAGCGGTGCGCCGCCGGAGGAGAAGGCCGGCGCGGAGGGCAGCGGGCTGGGCGGCATGGCCGAACGGGCCCGGGCGCTGGGCGGCGAGCTCACCACGGGTAACGTCACCGACGACGCCGGCGCGGTCCGGGGCTTCCGGGTGGCGGCGCGGCTGCCGGTGCGCGAGACCCCCGCACGCGGCCCCGCCGGGCGCGGGGACCGGGAGGGCCGGGGCGGCCGGCCGGGGCGGGAGGAGAGCACGTGAACGCGGACGGAGCGGCGGCGGACGCCGTCGGTGTCCTGCTGGCCGACGACCAGACGCTCGTCCGGGCCGGTTTCCGGTCCATCCTGGACGACGAGGACGACATCCGGGTCGTCGGCGAGGCCGGCGACGGTGCGGCGGCCGTGCGCGCGACACGCGAACTGCGCCCCGACGTGGTGCTGATGGACATCCGGATGCCCGGAACGGACGGCCTGGAGGCCACCCGGGAGATCGTCGGCGACCCGCGCCTGGACGGCGTACGCGTCGTCATCCTCACCACCTTCGACGCGGACGACTACGTCTACGGGGCGCTGCGGTCCGGTGCTTCGGGATTCCTGCTGAAGGACACCGAGCCGACGGAACTGCTGCACGCGGTGCGGGTGGTCGCGCGGGGCGACGCGCTGATCGCCCCCGCCGTCACCCGCCGGCTGATCGCCGAGTTCGCCGGCCGCGTCGCACGGCCCGAACCGGGCCCCCGCCTGAACGTGCTCACCGGGCGCGAGCGCGAGGTCATGGCCCTGGTCGCGGCCGGGCTGACCAACGACGAGATCGCCGCCCGCCTCGTGCTGAGCCCGGCGACGGCCAAGACGCACGTCAGCCGCGTGATGACCAAGCTGGACGTACGGGACCGCGCGCAGCTGGTGATCCTCGCCTACGAGTCGGGGCTGGTCGCCCCCGGCTGGCTGGACTGACGGCTCCCCGCCTCCCCCGGCTGCGCCGATCCCGGTGCCGCAGCCGGGCAGGGAGCCCCCGGAACGACACTGCCCCTAGGGGTCGGGGACCGGCCCGGCCCCGGGTCGGGTCGGGGGCCGGCGCAACCCCGGGGGTACGCGGGAGGCGGACGCCGCAACCGGCGCGGTAGCGCAGGTCGCATCCCCGGCCCGACGCGGCCGGGGGCGCCGGACCGGCACCGTGTGGGGCGTGGATGCACAGACCCTCGACCTGGCGCGGCTGCAGTTCGCCCTGACCGCCGCCGGGCACTTCCTGTTCGTCGCCCTGACTCTCGGCCTGGCGACCGTCGTCGCCTGCGTGCAGACCGTCGCCGTGGCGTCCGGGAAGCCCGTGCACCACCGCATGGTGCGCTTCTGGGGGCAGCTCTACGTCATCAACTACGCGGTGGGGATCGTCACCGGCATCGTCATGGAGTTCCAGTTCGGCATGAACTGGAGCGGCCTCGGCCACTACGCGGGCGACGTGTTCGGCGCCTCGCTCGCGCTGGAGACGGTCCTCGCGTTCTTCGTCGAGTCGACGTTCCTCGGGCTGTGGATCTTCGGCTGGGGCCGGTTCAACCGGTGGGTGCACCTCGGCACCCTCTGGGTCGTCACGCTGACCGCCTACCTGTCCGCGTACTGGATCCTGGTCACCAACGGCTTCCTCAACAACCCCGTCGGCCACCGGGAGACCCCCGACGGGCTGGTGCTGCACGACACCGCGGCCGTGCTCACCAACCCGTCCACGCTCTTCGCCTTCGGGCACATCGCCGCCGGCGCCCTGGTCACGGCCGCGTTCTTCATGGCCGGGGTGAGCGCCTACCACCTCTTCCGGCGGTCCCCGGAACACGAGGTGTTCCGCCGGTCGCTGCGCATCGGCGTGTTCCTGGGGGCGCCCGCGGTCTTCCTCACCGCTGTCACGGGTGGCGTGCAGTTCCCCTTCCTCACCGGAAACCAGCCGATGAAGATGGCCGTCTTCCGGCGCGACGAGGCCGAGATCGCCCGGCTGCAGGCGGAACTGACCGCGCGCATCGGGCCCGGCGACTACGTGCCGTCCGAGACGTGGACGCAGCTCGGGGCGACGCTGATGCTCGTCGCCTTCGCCCTGATGTTCCTGGTCGCCGGGCTCGGCGTGGTGCTGGGGGCGATCCGGTTCGTGGTGCACCGCCTGCGGGTGTGGCACGTACTGCTGATGGCGGTCGTGCCGCTGCCGTACGTCGCCATGACGGCCGGGTGGGTCTTCCGCGAGGCCGGACGCCAACCCTGGGTGATCCACGGCCTGCTGCGCACCGAGGACGCCGCCTCGCAGCTCTCCGCCGGGCAGATGCGGCTCTCCCTCGCGGTGTTCGGCGTCCTCTTCGCCCTGCTGATCGCCGGCAACGGGTATTTCCTGCTGCGCGCCGCCGGACGCGGTCCCGCCGCCGTGACCCTCGGCACGGACGACGCGGGCCCCGGGGCGCCGGGCGGCGACGACCCGGACGGGCCCCGCGCGTGGCACCCGGCGCCCGCCCCCACGTACTGACCCCACGCCGAACCCGAGACGCACGCCGAACCCGAGAAGGAGGCGCAACGCCGCCATGGACGTCCTCGCCGTCGCCCTGCTGGGCCTCTTCACCGCTGGGTGGTCCGTGCTGTCCGGAGCCGACCTCGGCGTGGGCATGCTGCTGCCCCACCTCGGCCGCGACGACGACGAACGCCGCCTCGTGCTGCGCACGGTCCTCCCGTACTTCTTCGCCGACGAGGTGTGGCTGGTCGCCGCCGCCGGCGTGTTCATCGGCTGCTTCCCCGACCTGGAAGGCGCCCTGTTCCAGGGGCAGTTCGCCGTGTTGCTGGGCCTGCTCGCGGGCTGGGTGGTGCGGGATGCCGGCCTGTGGTGGCGGGGCTGCGGCACCTCGCGCGCCTGGCGACGGTTCGCCGACGGGCTGGTGGTGGCCGGGAGCTGGGCCGTCGCCCTGTCCTGGGGCCGGCTGCTCGCCGGGCTCCTCCAGGGCGATCCGACCCGGCCCGCCGGAGGGTCGTTCGCCGTCGGCATGGCGCTCACCACCGCGGTCCTCTTCGCCGCCCACGGCCTGGCCTACGCGGGGCGGCGCCTCACCGGGCCGCCGCTGGCACGCGTCCGCGCCCTCACCGGGCGGACGGCGCCGGCGTACGCGCTCACCGCCGTCGCCGCCGCGGCCCTGCCGCTGCTGGGCGGCGTACGGCTGCCGCTGCGGGAGTCCGCCGCCGACGGGCCGGTGCTGGGCCTGCTCGTCCCCGCGCTGCTGGCCGCCCTGCCGCTGCTGCTCGGCGCCCAGGTCTGGCTGCGTTGGGCGCTGCGCGGGCGGGTGCACACCGCCGCCCCCGCCCCAGCGGCCGGCCTCCCGGCCGCAGGCGCGCCCCCTGCGGAACGGGGAGGGCCGCCGTGACCGCCGTGACCGCAGTGACCGCCGTGAAGCGGGCGACACCTCCCGACGCCCCGGGCGTGCCCCCATACCGCGCCCGGCGCGGCCCCCGGCCGCACGGCACCGGCACCTCACGCACAGAACGGAGCTCACGATGACCACCTCTCCGCCCGGCACGCGCCCCACGGCGCCCGCCGCCGGACACGACCCCGAGCGACGGCCCGGCGTCCTCGAACGCGTCGCCGCCTTCTCGCACCGCCGCCGGTGGACCGCGCTCGCGCTGTGGGCCGCCGTGCTCATCGGGGTCCAGGCCGCGGCCGGAGTCGTCTCCAGCGACTACCGGAACGACTTCTCCCTCCCCGGCACCGAGTCCCAGCAGGCGCTGGAGACACTGCAGGGCCACGGCGCCGCGCAGGCAGGCGACACCGTCCAGATCGTGCTGCACGACGAGGACGGCCTCGCCGCCCCGGGCACCGAACGCCGCGTCGAGGCGGTGCTCGACGACGTCCGCGCGCTCGACGGCGTGGCCCAGGTACGCAGCCCGTACCAGGACCGCGGGGCGGTCTCCGACGACGGCACCCTGGCCTACGCGACGGTCACGCTCGACGGCAGGGCCGAGGAGATGCCCGTCCCCGACACGCGCCGCCTCATCGACACCGCGCAGGACGCGCAGGGCGACGGCCTGAGCGTCGCCCTCGGCGGCGAGGCGGTGCGCGCCGCCGGCGAGGAGGGCGGCGGCGGAGCCGAGGGCGCGGGCATCCTCGGCGCTCTGGTCATCCTGGTGTTTCTGTTCGGGTCGGTCGTCGCGGCCGGACTGCCGGTGGTCACCGCGCTGTTCGCGGTGGGCAGCAGCATGGGTCTCATCGTGCTCGCCTCGCACGTCGTGACGCTCGCCGACTTCACGCCGCCGCTGATGATGCTGGTCGGCCTCGGCGTCGGGATCGACTACGCGCTGCTGGTCTTCTCCCGCTACCGCACCGAACTGCTCGCCCACGGCGGGCGCGGGACGGAGGGCGCCGGGGGCCCGGCCGACGGTGTCGCCGGCCCGGCCGACCCGGCTGCCGTACGGGAACGCGCCACGCGGGTCGCGCTCGACGCGGCCGGCCGTACGGTCTTCTTCGCCGCCTGCACCGTCGTCATCGCCCTCCTCGGGCTCGTCGCCCTCGGCCTCGGCTCCCTGCAGGGCGTCGCTCTCGCGATGGCGCTGACCGTGCTGGTCACCATGGTGGCGTCGCTGACCCTGCTGCCCGCGCTGCTCGGCGTGTTCGGGCGCCGCATCCAGCGGAGCGTGGAGCGGCGCGACGCCCGCCGGGCCGCGCGAGGGCGCGGCGACGACGGCGCCGCGTGGCGGCGCTGGGCCAGCGCCGTGCAGCGGCGGCCGTGGGCCGCGCTGCTGGTCGCCGTGCTCGCGCTGGGCGCCCTGGCCGCACCCGCCGCGGGGCTGCGCCTCGGCTTCGCCGACGCCGGCAACGACCCCGCGGCGAGCACGAGCCGGCAGGCGTACGACCTCCTCGCCGAGGGCTTCGGCCCGGGGTTCAACGGGCCGCTCGTGATCGTCGCCGACGGCGGCGGCGAAGCCGTCGGCGACGCGGCCGGGGCCCTGCGGGCCACCCTGCTCGACACCCCCGGCGTCGCCGCGGCCTCCCCGCCGCTGCCCACCGGGGACTCCTCGACGGCGACCGTGATCGCCTACCCGGAGACCGCGCCCCAGGACGAGGCCACCTCCGACCTGGTCGCCGCCCTGCGCGGCGAGGTGCTGCCACCGCTGGAGGCCGACACCGGGGCGGAGTTCCTGGTCGGCGGATCGACGGCCGCCGCGCAGGACTTCGCGTCGACGGTCGCGGACCGGATGCCGCTGGTCGTCGCCCTGGTGATCGGACTCTCCGCGCTGCTGCTGACCGCCGTGTTCCGTTCGCTGCTCATCCCGCTCAAGGCCGCGGTGCTGAACCTACTGAGCATCGGTGCCTCCCTCGGCGTCGTCACGCTCGTCTTCCAGCAGGGCTGGCTGGGTGCCCAGCCCGGCCCGGTGGAGGCGTTCATCCCGGTGATGATCTTCGCGATCGTCTTCGGGCTTTCCATGGACTACGAGGTGTTCCTGCTCTCCCGCATCCACGAGGAGTGGGAGCGTACGCACGATCCGGCGGTCGCCGTCCGCGAAGGGCTCGCCCACACCGGACGGGTCATCACCGCGGCGGCGGCCATCATGATCGTCGTGTTCGCGGCGTTCATCCTCAGCCCCGACCGGATGCTCCAGCAGTTCGGCCTCGGCCTGGCCGTGGCGATCCTGCTGGACGCGGTGGTCATCCGGTGCCTCATCGTCCCGGCCGTGATGCAGCTCCTCGGCGCCCGCGCCTGGTGGCTGCCCCGCCCGCTGGCGCGGCTCCTGCCGAGGGTGGAGCTGGAGCGGCACTGACCGCCGTTCTCCCGACCGGCCCGACCGGCCCGACCGGCTGGGCCGGCTGGGCCGGTCAGACGCGCGCGGCGGGGTCGACTGCGCGCAGCACGGGCGCCAGCGAGTCGACGACGTGCTCCGCCCCCGACGCACGCAGCCGCGCCGCCTTGCCCTCGGTGCTCGCATACCCGAGGAAGGGGACCCCGAGGGCCCGCGCCGCCTCGAAGTCCCGTGCCGCGTCGCCGATCATCAGGGCGTCGGCGGGCGCGGTCGCCGTCGACGCCAGCGCCCGTTCGAGGCAGTACGGGTCCGGCTTCAGCCGCAGCTCGTCGGGCGTGCGGCCGTGGATGTGCCCGGCGAACACCTCGTCCGTGGCCCGGGTCCGCAGGTAGCGCTCGACGGCGGAGGGGGAGTTGTTCGAGGCGACGGCCAGCCGCCGGCCGGTCGCGCGCAGCGTGTGCACGAGCCGGTCGGCGTACGGGGTGGGGTAGGCGAGCGGCGCCGCCTCGCACTCCTCCTCCGTCAGCGCCTTCTCCAGCAGCGTCGTGAGCTCCCGGCTGCGGCCCGTGTCGACGGCGCTCGCGAGGATCACGTACGGGTCGCGCGTGTCCGGCAGCGGGCGCTTGCTCTGACCGCCCTCGTCGAAGCCGTCGGCGAGCGTCCGCAGCCGTTCGGCCACCTGGGGAGCAGGGCGTCCGTGGAAGAGGGCGCAGAGCGGGCCGTCGAAGTCGAACAGGACGGTGCTGGCGGCGTCTACGAGTGGGCGCATCGCGATCCGTTTCGCCGGGCGGGCTGGACAGTTCAACTATCGCCGCCCCATCGGCCTCCGTACAGCGCCGAGCACGCGGGCGAGGGTGCCCGAGACCGAGTGATGGCGGGCGTGCCAGGCACGCAGCGCCTCCTCGACCGCCTTCCGGGTCGGCACGTGGACCAGGTCGAGCGGCGCCTGCGCCCGGCGCAGCGCCCTGCGGACCGCAGCGGCCGCGGCGACGAACTCGGCCGCCGTGGGAGATCCGGGGAGTGAGAGGGCCGCTCGCATCGTGTCCGCGTGCACGGACTGGGCGTACTCGAAGTCGAGGTAGCGGGCGAGGTCGCCGTCGCGCCTGCCGCCGCCCATACCGGCGACGCGGGCGTGCAGGTCGCGGGAGAGCATCTCCTGCCGCCACAGCTCGACCATCCTGAGACGCTCCTGCTTGCCGTAGCGCATGCGGGCCAGGTGCGTGGCCAGGTCGTGCAGCGGATCGCCGTAGAGCGCCAGTTCCCAGTCGACCAGGCAGAGGTCTCCGCCGGGCCGGACGACGAGGTTCGAGCGATGGATGTCGGTGTGCAGCAGACCGAACGGGCGCGGGGTCAGCGACTTGGCGGTGATCTCGAACCGCGCGACGGCGTCCCGCGGCACCTCCAGGTCGTCGAAGAGCTGCCCGAAGCGCCTCCGGTTCGGCAGGTGCACGCGGTGCTCGGCGTGCCGCGCCAGCCGGGCGAGGAAGCCCGCGGAGTCGCCCTCGTCGGGCCACGCCTCGTGCGCGTCGCCGGCGGGCCGCGGCGGCAGCCGGTGGCCGTCCACGGTGGCCAGCCGCCCGAAGATGCCGGCGATGCGCCGCATGGTGCCGTTCTGCACCGGGCGACCCGGTGGTTCGGTCTCGGCGAGCGAGGTCCCGTCGACGTAGGTGTAGACCGAGCCACGGCGGAGGGCGTGCAGGGGGCGGGGCAGCTCCGGGAACTGCGGTCGCACCGCCTCCACGACGGCCGCCTCGTCCTCCCACGCGCGCAGGACCACCCCCAGTGTCCGGCGCCGGGCGCGGATGGTCACCACCTCGCCCACTTCGGCGCTGACCAGGGTGGCGAGCGGCTGGCGCAGGGGGACGACGACGTTGTGGTGGTGATGGCCCGCCAGGACCCGGCCGTCAGGGGCGCGCTGGTGGCGGTTCACGTGCCAGTGCAGGTGCAGTTGGTGCAGCGTCGGTGGCAGGGGCATCGGGACTCGATCGCGGGACGAGGGGCGGGCGGCACAGAGCGTACTGACAGGGCTGCCACCCGGCTCAGCCGGACTCGATGGGGCGGGCGATCGAATTCCAGAGCGAGTCGAACCATCTCTGGGAGGAGACGACGAAGGCGGCGTCCTGCGCGTCCCGGCTGTCCGGCCCGGACGAGGAGCGGAAGAGGAGGGAGTCGATGCCGAGCACGTCGTAGATCCTCGCCTCGCCGCCCTCGAGGATGACCGTCTCGGGGACGACTTCGTAGTACCCGATCAGGGACTCGGTGCCGTTGAGGAGGTACAGCTTGTGCATGGGGGTGAGCGGGACGCTGCGGAACTCCAGCGCGACCTCGGGGACGTGACCTCTCAGGTGCAGCGAGTTCAGGCCCATGGCCAAGGTGTCGTGGCAGGTGTTCATGATGCCGCGCAGGCGTTCCAGCGGCCTGGTGTCGCCCGGGTCGTCGATCAGGCTGGGCAGGGCGAGGCGGGTGTCGATGGCGGGCACCATGACCCGCAGGGCGATCGACCGGGGGGTGAGCGCGCCGGCTCTCACGCCCAGGTAGGCGACGGCGAGAGCTTCGTGCAGGGTCTCCGCGGTGAGGGAGAAGCTGTCGATCGTGACGTGTTCGGCTTCGAAGGCCGCGCGGATGCGATCCGGGAGGAGGACGCCGGCGGTCTGCGGAGCAGGCGCGGACGGCGGGGGCTCGTTCACCGTGGCCGGGGCGCCGCGGCCGAGGGTGACCAGGCCCTCGTCCTCGAGCGTGGTCAGCGCCTGCCGGATCACGTTGCCGCTCACGCCGAACTCGGCCGCGAGGTCGGCCCGCTTGGGCAGCGAGTCGCCGGGGGCCACCACACCGCTGGTGATGCGCTCGCGCAGCATGGCGGCGACGGTCAGGGACGTGCTCTGGGAGCTCACTGATCGACCGTACAACGCGGGCGGTGAGTTGGGGAGTTGTTGGACGTTGTTCGAGGCGAACTGTTTTCGACCTCGTGCCAACTGGGAAGAAGTTGGGCAGAGTTGGTCGATGTTCATCAGTAACTCGCGGGAGGACGACGAAGTTCTCCGCCGATGGCCCTCGGGCTCAAGGGTTCCACCCCGTCAAGGTCCGCGTCCGGGCCGCGCAGTGGTCCGGATTCTCCCGGAGGGAGAACGCCATGCCCGTCCTCGCGATGCTCTTCGCCGTCTTCGTCGTCGCCTTCGAGGAACTCGTGGAGTGGCGCTTCGGCGTCGCCGGAGTCTTCGCGCTCGTGCTGCTGAGCATCGGCTGGCACGCGAAGAACGTCACGTGCAGCTGTGTGGGCGCCGTGGTGCTCACTCTGCTGCTCGTGCACTGAGTGTCACCGTATGGTCGCTCCCCGGAACAGGTCGACTTGACGTACCCCGGCGAGGGGCGTGGACTGTAAGCGGTTTACGTGCTTGGGACCTCAGGCACCCGCGGGAGCGACCTTCGGGTCGCACTCGGACCGGTGTGCCGCCCGGCGCGCTCCCGCCGCTCTCCGAACGTCACCGTCCCGGCTGAGCACCGCAGAAGCGCCCGATGCCGCCGCAGGCGGCGAACCACGGAAGGAGCCGGACATGCTGATGGCTCACCCCGCGGTCCTGGAGAAGCTGGTCGAGCAGTACGAGACGCTGCGCGCGCTGCACGCCGAGGAGGGCAGCGACAAGGCACGGCAGCGCCTGGACGACGTGTCGTACACGCTGTGCATCGCGACCGGCACGCAGGACATCGACGCCGCGTTGATCGCGGCGCGGCACCACCTGCCCGGCGCGCGCCCGGAGGACGACTCGGTGCTGGAGCACTGATCGCGGGGAAGTCTGGAAACGGGCCGGCCGCATCGCCGTGCGCCGTCAGAAGACGTCCGGGCACCAGGGGCGGCGCGTGGTGCGGAAGAGCGCGTCGGCCTTCGCCGCCGCACCGGGCGTGTGTTCGACCACGCGCCCCAGGGCGGCCAGGCGGGTCGCCGTCTCGTCGCCCAGGTAGAGGGTGCCGAGTGCGGCGATGTCCATCGACAGGTCCGCGCCCTCCCCGGCGCGCGTGCACGCGGCGCCTTCCGGGCCGGTCTCCAGGCGGAACCTCCCGTCGGCGAGGCCGGTCTCGTCGTGCAGGTCGAGGACGAGGGTCCCGGGCACGGCGTACGTGCGGGCCGCCAGCATGCGCGGGACGTCCAGCGGGCGCAGCCAGAGGAAGTCGGCGTGCGCGTCGATGCGGGCGGCCCGGGGGTCCGGCAGCAGCAGCGGCAGCACGTCGTCGGGTGCGCGGTAGCCGGAGCGGAGCGTGGTGACCCAGTCGACGGACAACAGGAAGTGCCACAGCGCGCGTTCGGCCTGCGGAGTGGCGGCCTCCAGCTTGCCGACGCTGAGGGTGCAGTGCGGCAGCTTGTTGTGCCAGTTGTCGTGCTGGGCGGTGTACGTCACGGTGCCTTGCACGACGCCGTCGGTGTCGCGGAAGACGGCGCAGAACGGGGGCTCCCACTCGTCGTCGGGCCAGCGGAGTTCGCCGGTGTTCATCCGCCACCAGCGGTCGTTCCGGTCGATGACGCCCTGGCGGTGCGGCTGCACGCGGAAACGCTCGTGGAATTCCGGGGCCACGCGGCGGAACGCGTCCGGCTCGACCAAGTCGACGCGTCCCTCGCCCTGAGGCGGCCCGGCGTAGCGGCGGTTCAGGCCGGTCCGGGGGACGTCGACCGTGAACTCGGTGGTCCAGGCGGCCGGGCCGAAACCGTGGTGCCCGTAGATCGGGTACTCGGCGGCGATCAGGGAGGCGACGGCGTCGCCGCGTTCCTTCGCCGCCGCCATGGCCTCGCCCATCATGCGGGTGAGCAGGCCGCGACGCCGGTGCGTGGGGGAGACGGTGACGTTGGTGACGGCACAGGACGGCAGCGCGGCACCGCCCGGCACGGTCAGCTGCTGCGGCATGGTGCGGAAGGTGCCCACGCAGCGGCCGCCGTCGAACGCGCCCTGGGTGCGGTCGACGGCCACCCCGCCGCCGCGCACCGCGATCTCCTCGTCCGTCAGCTCCTTGCCGTTCAGGAAGCCGACGTGGACCGCGCGGAACCAGGCGGGCAGGTCGTCGGCGGTGAGGGTCCGGATCTCGGGCGTCATGGCCACCACGCTAAGTGGGTGCTGACCAACGGCGCACGTCGTTTTCCGCCCGGCCACGGCGCGGAAGCGGCGACGGGCCGGCGGGCGGCGCGGTCTCAGAACGCGGCGCGGATCTCCCCGACGCGCACGCCACCGCCCAGCAGCGGGCTGTCCGCGAGGCGGTCGAGGACCGGACCGGTGACGCCCAGTACGGCCAGGGCGCGGGCGAGCACGGGCCCCAGGGCGCGGACCGAACCGTCGTCGACCTTGAACGCCAGCGCGCGGCCGTCGGGCAGCGCCACCGCCTGCACGGCCTCCGCGCCCATCTTGGCCACCGTGCCCGGCACGTCCCGCATCACCCACGTGTCGTGCCGGCGGGTGCCCGCGACGTACTCGGGGTGGGCGCGCATGGCCGCCGCGACCCGTCCCTCGGGGGTGCCGTCGCCGGCCAGCACGAAGGTGCGGAAGGTGCGGGCCAGCGCGGTGAGCGACACGGCCATCAGCGGCGCGCCGCACCCGTCCACGCCCGTGTGGGCGACGGGTTCGCCGCCCAGGTCGGCCACCGTGCCGGCGACCAGTCTCTGGAGCGGGTGGCCGGGTGCGAGGTAGTCGTCCGTCGACCAGCCGTTGATCTTGCAGGCGGCCAGCATGGCGGTGTGCTTGCCGGAACAGTTCATCGCGACGCGGGTACGGGTGCCGCCCGCGGCGAGGCGGGCGTCCGCCTCCTCGCGGTCCAGCGGCAGGTCCGGCGGGCACCGGAGGTCGGACTCGGCCAGGCCGTGCTCGGCGAGCATCTTCTCCACCAGCTCCAGGTGGAAGCGCTCGCCGGAGTGGCTGGCCGCGGCGAGCGCGAGGCGTTCGCCGGCCAGGTCCAGGCCGGCCCGCAGGACGGCGGCCGCCTGGACCGGCTTGGTCGAGGAGCGCGGGAAGACCGGGGTGGTGACGTCACCCAGGGCGACGTCGACGGTGCCGTCGGCGGCGAGGGTGACGAGGGAGCCGCGGTGGTGGCCCTCGACGAAGCCGGAGCGGACGATCTCGGCGAGGATCGGGTGCGCGGGCGGCTGCTGCGCTGCGGGAGCGGTCATGGGCGGGGCCTCCGGGCGGTCCGCCCGGACCCGTCCGGGGTGACGGAGGGTGGGCGGTGTGCTGCGGGTTGTACGGTGCGTTCTGCGGGGACGCTCCTTACGGTAGCGGGTGCGCCGCCCTGGTCCGTGCGCCGGGCATCCTTTCCCGCCTCCTTCCTGTGGGCTCACCCGCACCCGCACCCGCACCCGCACCCGCGCCCGCACCCGCGCCCGCGTCCGTGCGCCCGCGCGCCCGGAGGGTGCGGAGGTGCGGCCCGTCAGCGGCTCAGAAAGTTCTCAGGCCAGGAGATCGTCGACATGCGCCTCGCCCTCGCGGTAGCGGCGGGCGATCTCGGCGCTGCAAGCGTCCGCCGTGCGGTGGAGGGCCTGTCGGCGGCCGGAGACCTGCTGCTCGTACCGGACCAGGCGGCCCATCGCGCCGTGCAGTTCGTCGTCGGTCCGGGCGGTGAGGTCGGAGAGTTCGACCTCGGCCAGCATCTCCTCCGCCAGCGCCCGGTACTCGGCGCGGTGCGGGGTGCCGACCGTGACGTGGCGGGCCGACTGGCGGTGCCGGGAAGGGGCGTCGACCAGGATCTCCGGCAGGAGGTCCAGCAGCGGCGAACCGGGCTCGGTGCGCCGGGCCAGTTCGGCGCGCAGGATGTCAATGCGGCCCTGGAGCAGCCGCCGCACATAGCTGAGGTCGGCCTCCTCGCGCTGGGCGGCGCGGCGCAGGTCGCGCAGCTCGGGGAGCGTGCGGCCGGTCAGCTCCGGCGGCTCTTCCTCACGCAGGGCCTCCCGGGCCGCCGCCGCGCGCTGTGCGGGCGGCAGGGAGGAGGCGGCCGAGGCGGGCGTACGGCCGGAGGGGGCCGACGTGCCCCCAGGAGCGCGTCCGGTTCCGGCTGAGTCCATGGTGACGTCCCCTCGTGCCCTTTTGCCCGTGGTGCCACGGTACGCACCTCGTGTACGCATCCCGTACGCGCATCGTGCCACCGCGTGGCCGTCGCGCGCAGCGTTCGGCACCCATACGGCGGCACCCCGCCCGTCCGCGTCGGGCGGCACGGCATCATGGCGGGCATGCGAGCAGTGGTGCAGAGAGTGGACGGCGCGCGCGTCGTCGTGGACGGCGAGACGGTCGGAGAGATCGTCGGCGAGGGCCTGTGCGTGCTGGTCGGGGTCACGCACGACGACACAGCGGCGAAGGCGGCGCAACTCGCCCGCAAGCTGTGGTCCGTACGCATCCTCGACGGGGAGAAGTCGTGTTCGGATGCGGGCGCACCGCTGCTGGTGGTCAGCCAGTTCACTCTCTACGGTGACGCCCGGAAGGGGCGCCGGCCCACCTGGCAGGCTGCCGCGCCCGGTCCGGTCGCCGAGCCGCTGGTGGACGAAGTCGTCGCGCAGCTCCGCGCGTTGGGGGCGGAGGTGGCGACGGGCCGGTTCGGCGCGCAGATGAAGGTGTCGCTGACGAACGACGGCCCGTTCACCGTGCTCCTGGAGGTCTGACAAGGTACGGCGCCCGGCGGCGTCAGGGGGCGACGACGACCTCCTGCGCCGCCGCGGTGGCGTCCTCCCCGGCGATCAGTGGGGCGTCCACCGGCACGTTCCGCTTGACCAGCGCCAGGGCGATCGGCCCGAGTTCGTGGTGACGGGCCGAGGTGGTGACGAAGCCCAGCTTCCGGCCCTCGACCCCTTCGGCTGCCAGCCGCACCGCGTCGCCGTGCTGCGGGATGCGCACCTCGCTGCCGTCCAGGTGCAGGAAGACCAGCCGCCGCGGCGGCTTCCCCAGGTTCTGGACGCGGGCGACGGTCTCCTGGCCGCGGTAGCACCCCTTCTGCAGGTGCACGGCGGAGCCGATCCAGCCGACCTCGTGCGGGATGGTGCGGTGGTCGGTCTCCATGCCGAGCCGCGGCCGGTGCGTCTCCACGCGCAGCGCCTCGTGCGCCAGTACGCCGACGGCGGGGCCGTGCGCCTCGGCGAACGACTCCAGCGCCTCGCGGGGCAGGAACAGGTCCCGCCCGTGCGCGGTCTCGCGGGCGACGGCGTCGGCGGGGGTCTCCGCGATCGAACCGGCCGGCAGGTGCACGACGGCGTACGCGTCGGTGCGGTCGGCGGTCTCCACCCGGTAGAAGAACTTCATGGACTCCAGGTAGGCGAGGAGGTCGCCCTGGGTGCCCGGCTCGGTGTGCAGCCAGGTCGTCCCGCCGTCGTCGACCAGGTACAGCGCGTGTTCGACGTGACCGTGTGCGGAGAGGACGAGCGCCTCGGTGGCGTGCCCCGGCCGCAGGTCCTCCACGTACTGGGTGAGCAGCAGGTGCAGCCAGGTCAGCCGGTCGTCGCCGGTGACGGTGACCACGCCGCGGTGGGAGAGGTCGACGAATCCGGTGCCGTCGGCGAGGGCGCGCTGCTCGCGGAAGAGGTCGCCGTAGTGCGCGGCGACACCTTCGTCCGCGCCTTCGGCGGGGACGGCGCCGGGAAGGGAGAGGAGCGGGCTCTTCATGGCCCCCAGCCTACGGCCCGTCCTCGCCCTCCTGCGCGGCCCGGTTCCGGCACTTCTCACAGCGTCCGAAGATCGCGAAGTGCTTCATGTCCGTCTCGAACCCGAAGCGCTCGCGCAGCGCGGCCGTGAAGGGGTCGGCGACGGACAGCTCCGCCTCGATGACCTCGGTGCAGTCCCGGCACACCAGGTGCATGTGGTGGTGCCGGTCCGCGAGGTGGTACGTCGGCGCGCCGTGCCCCAGGTGGGCGTGCGAGACCAGGCCCAGCTCCTCCAGCAGCTCCAGCGTGCGGTAGACCGTGGAGATGTTCACGCCGCCCGCGGTCCTCCGCACCTCGGCGAGGATGTCGTCGGGGGTGGAGTGCTCGAGCTTGTCCACGGCCTCCAGTACGAGCTGGCGCTGCGGGGTCAGCCGGTACCCGCGCGCCCTCAGATCGCTCTGCCAGTCGGTGGTCACCACCCGCCCATTCTACGAGCCGCCGGGTGACGGTCGCCCCCGTGCTCAGCCCGGGGCGGGGCGCTGGGGGCGGCCTACTTGAAGAAGGCGATGCCGTCGTCCGGGAGGTCCTTGAGGTCCTTCGCCCACTCGCTGGGATCGACGACCTTCTTCAGGTGCGCGGACATGTACGGCCGCAGCGGCACCTCGGGGGTGGCCTTCTCGCCGACCCACATCAGGTCGCCCTTGACGTAGCCGTAGAGCCGCTTTCCGCCGCTGTACTCGCCGGCGGACGCGGTGCGTGCGATGGCGTCGGTGGCCAGGTCGATCTGCGGCTTCTGGTCGGCCAGCTCGCCGTACCAGACCTCGGCGACACCCTGGTCGCGGATCATCACGGCCTCGACCTTGCGCTCGGCGTCGATGCGCCAGTAGCCGGTCTCGGTCTCCAGCGGGGCGGTCTTCTTCCCCTCGTCGTCGAGCACCCAGCTGTGCGAGACGTACTCCAGGAAGTCGCGCCCGTCGTGGGAGAAGGTGACCTCCTGGCCGAAGTTGCACTTGTCCGTGCCCGGGAATTCTGCGACGCCCGCACCGGTCCAGTTGCCGAGCAGGAAGGCGAGCGGAACCAGGTCCGGGTGCAGGTCGGAGGGAATCTCGATCATGGGAACCAGACGATCTGTGGTGAACGGATGCGGCGGAAAAGGGGGGTCAGCGCTGGCCCTGGTAGAGCTTCTTGACGACGAGAACCGTGAAGGCCAGGGTCCCGAGGCCCACCAGGACCATCAGGGTGGTGAAGAATGCGTGCAGCACGTCGGGCTCTCCTTGCGCGCTCTGTCGTGACGGGGCCGGCGCGGGCTCCGCGCCGGCCCCGAGTCTAGTCGCCGCCGCGGGCGGCCCGCCGGGCCGGTGCTGTGACGTGCACCGCCCGGCGGTGTGCCCTGGCGGGCGGCTCAGCCGAGCAGCTGTGACTGCAGGATCACCGTCTGCTGAAACGGCACGGCGGCCGCTTCGCCCTTCCGCGACTGGACGATCACGGCGACAGTGTCCCCCGCGACCAGATACGCCTGCCGCACGTGCCGCTCGCCGCGCGGCTCGGACTCGTCGAACGTGTAGTGCTCGATGTCCGGCACCTCGACGTCCTCCGGCCAGCCGTCGTCCAGCGTCGCCATCTCCCCGTCGGTGACCGTGACGTACGGGGAGGCCCCGCTGGCGGTGGTCGAGAGGAAGTCGCCGGGATAGGCGGCGCTGTTGAACCGGAGCAGGTAGACGGTGGTGCGGGTGCCGTCGGGCATCCGCCAGCCGCGGGCGGCGATGTGCCGGACCGCGGTGTCGCGCAGCGTCTGCTTCAGCTCGTCGCGGTCCGCGTCCACGTACGCCTGCGCAAAGGTGTCGACGGACACCCAGGTGCCCTCGATGCCGGGCAGGTCTTCGCCATCGCGCGCTCCCCGCGGTGCGGGCAGCAGCAGGTCGCGGAGGTCCGCGTGGTGGATCTCGCCGTCGTTGCCCTCGGCGAACGGGCGCGGCGAACCCTCCGGCAGAGCAGGGAGCTTCAGCTCCGGATAGGCCCAGCGCCCGTCCCGCGCGGTGGCCAGGCCCGGCACATCCGTCCGCTCCAGCTCGGTGATCCCGTAGGCGACGCCGGTGCCGAGCACGCCGAAGACGGCCACGGCCGCCGTCCAGCGGGCGACTGCGCGCAGCACCCGCCGGCGGCGGGCGGGCGCGGAGGGTCCGGCCGGCGTCTCGTCCGTCTGCGAGGGCTCCGCCACCGGCCCGGCGGCGGGCGGGGACTCCGGCGGCGGCGGTGCGACCGGCGGCGGTGCGACCGGCGGCGCGGGCGTCGCGCCCGTCGGGGGGACGGTGTCGGGGGCCGCGTCCGGCGCGGCCGGCTCGGGGCCGGTCACCGTGGACTCGCTCATGCGCTGACCCCTCCGCCCTTGCTCAGCCGGTCCAACTGCTTCTCCAGCAGCTTCGCCACCTCTTTCCGGTCGAACTCCGTGCCGTCGTAGTCGTCGGACCCGGCAGCCGACAGGGACACCAGGACGTCGTCCTCGTGCGCCGTGCAGAACATCTCCCCGAGTTCCGCGTCGTCGTCCTCGGGCAGGAGGAAGCACTTCGCTGCGTCGTGGCCCTTGATCTCCGGTCCCTTGCGCAGGATCGAGAAGGCGTCGGCCAGTTCGCGCTGGAAGGTGTTCAGGTCCTCGACCGCGCCCCGGTCGCCCAGCTGCGACAGCGTGATCTCGACCTCCAGGTCGTCGCTGTAGCGGGTGTACGACCGCATGGCCATGCCCTCGATGCGCAGCTTCCGCACGAAGCGTCGGTGTTCCTTGCGCTGCTTGCTGGGCAGGCTCTCCGAGCCCTTCCGGAACAGCGCCTCGGCCTCCGGGCCGGTCAGGTGGGCGTCGTTGCCGAAGCCCTCGACGTCGGGGCCGAGCCGGTAGTCGGCGGACACGGGGAGCAGCTCCTTGCTCAGCGGAGTGTCGACGCGCCCGTCCGACACGTCCGGCACCGGGTCGTCCACCGAGGGGGCCCTGGGCGGCGCCTTCCAGACCCTGGTGGCGGCCGTCCGGTCGGCGGCGTCCACGGTGACCTTGGTGTAGGCGAGCCCGCCCCCCGCCGCGCCCAGCACGAGGACCGACGCGAGGGCGAGGGTGAGTGTCTGCTTCCGGCGGGCGTTCACAGGCGCTCCAACTGACGCTCGGCGATGTCGCGGATCTCGTCGGAACCGATCGGGCCGGTGTCCGTGATGTGGATGTCCAGCACGATGTCGCCGCGGCAGGCGAGGGCGCGGGCGCCGTATACCGGGAGGTAGCCCGGCTCGCGGTACGGCGTGTCGTAGACCCAGTAGCGGCCGTCGTCCGAACCCTCGATCGGGTGGCCGCCGTTGCCGGCGAAGTCGTCGCCCACCATGTACGAACCCTGCGACGACGCGTGGCCTGGAGCCGACCGCGCCGACAGGTCGTGGAACTGCACCAGCACGACGCTGGTCACCTGGTCACCGTGCTCCCACTCCGTCGCCGCGATGCGCCGGACGTTCATCTCCAGGAGGCTGTCGAACATGCTCCCCGGCTGCTCGAACCCGCGGGCGTAGTCGGTCGGGGTCACCCAGCCGTCCGTGATCGGAAGGAAGGAGAACTCCCGCGCGCCCTTCGGCTTCTTCACCAGGAGCTTGCGGAGGTCGCCGTCGGTGCGGACGCGGCGGTCGTGCTTCGCCGGGACGGGTTCCCACTCGTCGGCCGGGACGTGCTTGTCCGGGTAGGACAACGCGGCCTGGGAGAGCGGGGGCAGCGGGGTGGGTGCGCGTTCGGCCTGGACGGTGTAGCCGGTGGCGACGCCCGCCACGACGCCGAGCAGGGCGGCGGCCGCCAGCAGCAGGGTCGTACGGCCGCGCGGGCGGCGGGCCGGCTCCTCCGGCGCGTCCGCGCCTGGTGTGGCGGGGGCGTCGGCGAGGTCGGGCGCACCCGGCGCGGGCGCGGTCGTGGGTTCCGGCGCGGGTGCGTCGGCGTCACCGGCCGAGCTCCTGGCCTCCGGCGTGGTCTCCGGCTCCGGTTCCTGTTGTGCCGCCGCGGGGGCGGCCGGCGGGTCCGCCGGTCTCGCGGGCTGGTCTTCCATGGGGCTCCTCATGTTCTCGTCAACGCGCTGACCGGGGAGGAGGCGGGAAAGTTGCCCTACGCATGATCACGATCCGGTTGCGGCGGGGCGGAGCGGGACGCGGCGGGGCGCCGCATACCGTGGGGGCATGGCGAAGAGGCTGGTGATCAAGGTGACGGCGGGGGCGGACGCGCCCGAGCGCTGCTCGCAGGCGTTCACGGTGGCGGCGGTCGCGGCCGCCAGCGGCGTGGAGGTGTCGCTGTGGCTGACGGGTGAGTCGGCGTGGTTCGCTCTGCCGGGCCGTGCGGCGGAGTTCGAACTGCCGCACGCCGCACCGCTGCCCGAGCTGATCGACGGCATCCGGGCAGGCGGCCGGATCACCCTGTGCACGCAGTGCGCCAAGCGGCGCGACATCGGGGAGAAGGACGTCCTGGAGGGCGTTCGGATCGCCGGGGCGCAGGTGTTCGTCAGCGAGGCTATGGCCGACGGCACGCAGGCCCTCGTGTACTGACGTGGCGGCTGGTGCCGCGTCCGGACGCGTCGAGGGCCGCACCCCGGGTGTCCAACCCGTGGGGTGCGGCCCTCGGACCCGGTCCGGCCGGTCCGCGCCCGGACCGGCCTCGTCCGGTCGAACGCCTCAGACCGCGATCGCGACCTCGGCGAGCCCGCCCTGCTGGGCGACGACCGTACGGTCCGCGGTGCCGCCGGGTACCAAGGCCCGTACGGTCCAGGTGCCCTCGGCCGCGTAGAAGCGGAACTGACCGGTCGCGGAGGTCGGGACCTCCGCGGTGAACTCGCCGGTGCTGTCCAGCAGCCGGACGTAACCGGTGACGGGCTCGCCGTCCCGGGTCACGTTGCCCTGGATGGTGGTCTCACCGGGCTTGACGGTGGAGGCGTCCGGGCCGCCTGCCTGTGCTCCGCACATGGGTGTCGCGTTCCTCTCGCTCGTGTGCCGTGGGCCGACGGGCCGACTCAGTTGTTGGCGCCGACCTCGACGGGCACGCCGACGAGCGAGCCGTACTCGGTCCAGGAGCCGTCGTAGTTCTTCACGTTCTCCTGGCCGAGCAGCTCGTGCAGCACGAACCAGGTGTGGGCGGACCGCTCGCCGATGCGGCAGTAGGCGATGGTGTCCTTGCCCAGGTCGACGCCCTCGGCCTCGTACAGCTCCTTCAGCTCGTCGTCCGTCTTGAAGGTGCCGTCGTCGTTCGCCGACTTCGACCACGGGATGTTGCGCGCGGTCGGCACGTGGCCGGGGCGCTGCGACTGCTCCTGCGGCAGGTGCGCGGGAGCGAGCAGCTTGCCGCTGAACTCGTCGGGGGAGCGGACGTCGACCAGGTTCTGCTTGCCGATCGCGTCGACGACCTCGTCGCGGAAGGCGCGGATCGACAGGTCCTGCGCCGTGGCCCGGTACTGCGTCCGCGGGCGCTCGGGCACCTCGGCCACCAGGTCGCGGGAGTCCAGCTCCCACTTCTTGCGGCCGCCGTCCAGGAGCTTGACGTCCTGGTGGCCGTAGAGCTTGAAGTACCAGTAGGCGTAGGCGGCGAACCAGTTGTTGTTGCCGCCGTACAGCACGATGGTGTCGTCGTTGGCGATGCCCTTCTTCGACAGCAGCTCCTCGAAGCCGGTCTGGTCGACGAAGTCGCGGCGCACCGGGTCCTGGAGGTCCTGCTTCCAGTCGATGCGGACGGCGTTGCGGATGTGGTTCTTCTCGTACGCCGAGGTGTCCTCGTCCACCTCGACGATGACCGTCTTCGGGTCGTCGATACGGGCCTCGACCCAGTCGGCGTCCACCAGGACGTCACTGCGGCTCATCAGTTCTCCTCCGGAAGCGGGGTGAGCAGTGTGGGTGCGTACGCGTGGGTACGGGCGCACGCCGGATGTGCCGCGCTGTGTGCGCCGGGGAGGCGCGGGAGCGCGAGGTGCGGGAAACGCGGAATGGAGCGCGGTCCGTGCGGCGGTGCGCGGCGGCGTCAGGCCGGCGCGGGGCGCCGGGGGACGGCCGTCAGACGGCTGTGCGACAGAGCATGGCGGCGACGCGGCAGAGGTCGACCGCCCGTCGCTTGGTGAGATCCGCCTGTCGCTTCATGTGCCCGATCGTACGGAGGGGCGGGCGGATCTGTCACCGCTGATCCGGATGGTGAGACGAGATCGTCCGTGACGCGAGATAGAGGCGGAGGCCGGAACGCCGGGACGCCCGGCGCCACGGGGGCGACGGGCGTCCGTATCCGTTCTGCGGGCGGGAATGTCTCGCTCTGTGGACGAGAAGCCCGTCCCCGGGCGGACATGGCGGTCAGCCGAGGGGCACGTCCGTGCCGGAAAGGGTGAAACGCACGCCCCGCTCCGTCACCTCGGCGTCGTCCAGGGCGATGCCGGAGGGCAGCCCGCGCACCCCGGTGGTGAAGTCGATCCGCGACCTGACCTGCGCCTCGGCACCCGGGATCGAGGCGCCCGGCACGGCGTCGGCGTGCAGCTCCAGCTCGTCGCCGTTCACCTCGACGGTGCTGTGGATCGCCTCGGGGAGCTTCAGCTCCTGCCCGAAGATCTCGATGCCGACCTTGACCTTCACCTGGTTGCGGGCCGCCCGGTCCGCTCCGGCGTACGACACCTTCACGCCGGGGGGCGCTATGGCGTTGAGGTCGGCGTACGAGATCGACGCGCTGCCGGTGGCCCGCGCGGCGGTTCCGGTGTCGTAGCCCTCCCCGAGCCGGACGTCGGTCAGGGTGGCCTGCATCTGCGTCACGGTGATCTCGCGGTTTCCGGCCTCCGCCGTCATGCCGGTCAGCTCGACGTCCACTTCGTCGAGGTTCCGGTCCAGAACCTGGGTGAGGAAGGGGAAGCCGCGGATGTCGACGCTGGTCGACTCGGTGCCGGACAGGCCCTCCGCGGACCTGATCCGGTCGGCCGCCTCCTGCTCGGCGAGGTACACCGCCAGCCGGTCCGCCCCGGTGAAGAGGCCGGCCAGCACGAGCAGGATCACGAGTGTGCGACGTGTTGCGCGCATGCGGGCATCCCCCAGGGCAGGTGTTCGACTCCGGGGGAGCCTAACGTGCGTTCGGTCGGATTCGGATGAGAGCGCGGTGAGCCCTCAGCCGAGGGCGAGGCCGAGCCCGTACACCGCAGGGGCGGCGAGCGCGAGCGGCAGCGCGACGCCGGCCGTCATGTGCACGAACCGGGAGGGGAAGTCGTAGCTCGCCGTCCGCAGCCCGGTCAGCGCGCACGCGCCCGCCGCCAGACCGACGCCCGCGGCGTGCAGGCCGGAAGCGTCGAAGGCGGCCCCGGCCCGCACGGCGGCGAACCCGGCTCCGGCGGCGGCCGCGAGGGCGAGCGCGGGGGAGAGGTACGGCGGCAGCGGCATCGCGCGGACCAGCGTCGCGGCGGCGATCCCGGCCGCTGCCACGGCGACGAGCGCGGCGGCTTCCGGGACGGCCCCCGAGCCGCCGTCCGCGCCGGACTCCGCGGTGGCGAGTGCGGCCACCCAGCCGCCCGCGGCCACCGTCAGCGCGGTCGAGGTGAGCGCGACCGTCAGGGCGTAGAGGCGCTCGTCGGGGGCGGAGCGGTTGCGCAGGTGCAACACCAGGTTCAGCACGAAGAACGCGCCGAGCGTCGCTGCCATGGCCGTCGGCACGTGGGCCTTCCCGGCCAGCAGCATCACCGCGTCGGCTGCGACGCCCGCGAGGAACGCGAGCGCGATGCCCTGGCGGGCGGGCCACATCCCGTTCAGCCGGAACCAGCCGGCTGCCGTCACGGCCTGGAGCACCACCACGGCGACGGCGAAGGCCGGTAGGGGCAGCCGGGCCGCGCCCGCGAGCAGGCCGGCGAGGACGGTGGTCAGCAGGGCTGGGAGGATGCCCGGCGCGATGATCGGGCTGCGTCTGCGCGAACGGCGCCCCCCGGCCGTCGCGCCGCCGTCGGCCGGCTCCCGTGCCGGTCCGCCCGGCGCGGACGCCTGGCCGGGCGGACCCGGGGGCACGGACGCCGGGCTGAGGGTGTGCGGGGCTGCGGCGGGCGGCGGCGCGGCTGCGGGCCGCTCCGGGGGCAGCGGGCCGGGCGAGGGGTGCGGGCGGGCGCCGGTCACCGGGCACCCCCGGCGAACGGCGGGAGCACCTCGACGGTGCCGCCGTCGGTCAGCTCCACCGCGGAGTGCGGGCGGGGGCCCACGGCGGTGCCGTCCACGAGGAAGGAGCAGCGCCCGAGTACGCGGTCGAAGTCGGGCCGCCCGGCGTGGCGGACGCGGGCGGCGTCGAGGGCCTCGCCGAGGGTGTGGGCCTCGTACGTCTCCTCGGCGTGTCCGGCCGCGGCCTTGGCCGCGGCCCAGTAGCGGATGGTTCCGCGAGCCATCGTGGTTCGTCCCTCTCGCCGGCTGACTGCGTGTCGCCGGTGTGGTCGGTGTGGCAGGTGTCGTCGGTGCGCCCTCCATGATGGCCCCCGCGCGGCGCTCCCCGTACCCTCCCTGCCCGCGGCGCCGTGCCTGCCCCCGACGGCCGGAGGCCTCAGGCCGCGAGGGCGCCGGTGGCCCAGCGGGCGATGCGGTGCAGCAGGTCGTCCGGCGCGGCGTTCTCCGCGTGTCCGAAACCGTGCTCCACCCACAACTCCGTGCACCGCGGATCGGCTGCCCGCACCAGCCCGAGCGGATGGTCCAGCGGGAAGTACGCGTCCCGGTCGCCGTGCACGACGAGCAGCGGCGTCGGCGCGATCTTCGGCGCGACCTGCGTGGGGGACGGCGGCACCGGGTCCCAGTCCTCGGGTTGCACCCGGGTCCGCAGGCCCCAGCGGGAGACCAGCCGCCCCACCGGCCGCTGGACCACCCAGTGCAGCCGCCGCATCGGGGCGGTGCCCCGGTAGTACCAGCGTGCGGGCGCGCTCACCGCTACCACCGCGTCCGTACGCTCCGCCGCGTCCTCGCACAGCGCCGCGTGCCGCAGGGCCACCGAGCCGCCCATGGAGAAGCCCACCGTCGCCACGGACCGGTGCCCCTGCTCCCGGGCCCAGCGGACGGCCGCCGCCAGGTCCAGCACCTCGCGGTCGCCCACGGTCGAGCGCCCGCCGGACCGCCCGTGCCCGCGGAAGGAGAACGTCACCACTGCCGTGTGCCGGGCGAAGGCACCCGCCGCCCGGCGCAGCGCCGGGCGGTCCAGCGCCCCGGTGAACCCGTGCGCGACCACGATCACCGGAACGGCCGAACCCGCCGCGTCGCCGCCGCCGGACCAGGGCGTGTACGCCGCTTCCAGCCGCACCCCGTCCGCGGTCCGCAGCACCGTATGCCGGGCCTGGTCCACGGCCTTCGCGTCACCGTCGGCGACCGGCGGGTGACCAAGGCGAGCGAACTCACACTCCGATTCCCTGCTCATGTGGGCTATTCTGCTGGGAGAGGACTCGGGCAGCGCCGCCCCCGGGTCCTTTCGTGCTTTCGGCAGCCGTACGACCGGCCGTACGACGACGTACGACGGGCATGTGTTCCCCAGGCCCCACCGGGACCGAAGGAAGGACGACCGACGTCATGGGCAAGCGAGACGGAACCAGCCACCATACGAACCCCGGGCAGCGGGAGGTGGCCGCATGAGCTCCCTGCTGCTGCTCACCAACGCCCTCCAGCCCTCCGCCGAAGTCCTTCCCGCCCTGGGCCTGCTCCTGCACAACGTGCGGGTCGCCCCCGCCTCCGGGCCCGCCCTGGTCGACACCCCGGGCGCGGACGTGATCCTGATCGACGGCCGGCGCGACCTGCCGCAGGTCAAGTCGCTGTGCCAGCTCCTGCGCTCCACGGGCCCCGGATCGCCCGTGCTGCTGATCGTGACCGAGGGCGGTCTCGCCGCGGTCACCGCCGACTGGGGTGTGGACGACGTCGTACTCGACACCGCCGGGCCGGCCGAGGTGGAGGCCCGGCTGAGGCTGGCCACCGGCCGGCTCAGCGCGGCCACCGACGACAGCCCGATGGAGATCCGCAACGGCGACCTGTCCGTGGACGAGGCGACGTACAGCGCGAAGCTCAAGGGCCGGGTCCTCGACCTGACCTTCAAGGAGTTCGAGCTGCTGAAGTATCTCGCCCAGCACCCGGGCCGGGTCTTCACCCGCGCCCAGCTCCTCCAGGAGGTCTGGGGCTACGACTACTTCGGCGGCACGCGCACCGTCGACGTGCACGTGCGGCGCCTGCGGGCGAAGCTCGGCCCCGAGCACGAGTCCCTGATCGGCACCGTCCGCAACGTCGGCTACCGCTTCGTCTCCCCCGAGAAGGGCGAGAAGTCGGTTGCCGCGAAGAAGGCGAAGGCCGAGGCCAGGGCGGTGACCGACGAGGCCGAGGAGGTCGCGAAGCGGGCGGTCGGCGACGCCCCGGAATCGGGCGCCGACCGGGACTCCGGCGGCGCCTCCGGTGACGTTCGTCGCACCGGCACGCGGTCTGCCAAGGGCTGAGCCATCGCACGTAGACTGACCGCCGTGGCCAAGGTGACGCGCGACGACGTGGCAAGACTGGCGGGTACCTCGACCGCGGTGGTCAGCTATGTGATCAACAACGGACCGCGTCCGGTGGCGCCGGCCACCAAGGAACGGGTGCTGGCCGCGATCAAGGAGCTCGGTTACCGTCCCGACCGTGTCGCCCAGGCCATGGCCTCCCGTCGCACCGACCTCATAGGTCTCATCGTTCCCGACGCCCGGCAGCCCTTCTTCGCGGAGATGGCACACGCCGTCGAGCAGGCCGCCGCCGAGCGCGGAAAGATGGTCCTCGTCGGCAACTCCGACTACCTCGACGAGCGCGAGGTCCACTACCTGCGGGCGTTCCTCGGCATGCGGGTCTCCGGCCTGATCCTCATCAGCTCCGGCCCGTCCGAACACGCCGCCACCGAGATCGACGCCTGGGACGCCCGGGTTGTGCTGCTGCACCGCCGCCCCGAGGCGATCGACGACGTGGCCGTCGTCGTCGACGACGTCGGCGGCGCCCAGCTCGCCACCCGCCACCTGCTGGAGCACGGCCACGACTATGTCGCCTGCCTCGGCGGCGTGGACTCCACTCCCGAGAGCGGCGACCCCGTCACCGACCACGTCGAAGGCTGGTCGCGGGCGATGCGGGAGGCCGGACGCTCCGCGGAAGGACGCCTTTTCAAGGCGCCGTACAACCGCTATGACACCTACCTGCTCGCGCTCGACCTGCTCAGCGGCCCGGACCGGCCGCCCGCGGTGTTCTGCTCCACCGACGACCAGGCCTTCGGCGTGCTGCGCGCCGCACGCGAACTCGGCATCGACGTGCCGCGCGAGCTGGCCGTCGCCGGGTTCGACGACGTGAAGGAGGCCGGCCTGTCCGACCCGCCGCTCACCACGGTCGGCTCGGACCGCGAGTCGATGGCGCGCGCGGCGGTCGACCTGGTGCTGGACGACGGCCTGCGCGTGGCCGGCTCGCGCCGCGAACGCGTCCGCCTGTTCCCCTCCGGCCTCGTCGTCCGCCACAGCTGCGGCTGCGTGTAACCGAGCGCCGGTGCCCGCCGGGGCAGTGTTCCGCCGGCCAGTCCCTACGCCGCCTGCCGCTCGATGAGGCCGTGCAGCAGGGCGGCGATCGCCGGGGCCGGGTTCCACCCCGGGGTGGGCCCGGCGACCTGTGAGGCGAGCAGCCCGTCCATGAACACGAGCAGCATGTCCAGATCGCCCTCCGGGTGCCGTGAGCCGAGCTCGGCGAGCAGGGGACTCAGCCACGCGTTGACCCCGCTGCGGGCGGAACGCAGTTCGGCCCGCAGCCCCGGCGACGTCGCGACGTGGGCGAAGACGGCCTGGCGCGCCATCGTCAGCGTCCGCTCGGGGCCCGCCAGGATCTGGAGCAGGCGTCCCATACGGTCGGCGAAGCCCTCGATGGTCGAGGCTCCCGGCACCACGGGGAGCAGGGCCCACACGGCGTTCTCCCGCTCAAGCACGCGCCGGAGAACGGCGCCGAGCAGATCGTCGCGGGTCCGGTACAGGTGCGACGTGCTGCCCTCGGAGACTCCCGCCCGGGCGTCGACCTCCTGGTGCGTCAGGCTCTGCATGCCGCCGGCGGCGAGGACCTCGATCGCCGCGTCCAGAAGGAGCACTTCGCCCTGTTCCATGCGTTCATGCTACGGAATTCGGCAATCTGGCGGGTGTGCGGTGGTCTGTGCGGGTGGCGGGAGCGTTCCCGGGGCGCGGCGGCCCAGTGGACGTTGACCTGAACTTCAGTTGAAGTTGCACTCTCGTGTGCGTCGCCCGACCAACCGGTCCGCCGCCGAGCAGGACCTGACGTGCCCTGGAGGCCTCACATGTCCCCCACCGTCCGCACCGCCCCGTCCGCCGTTCCCCATCCCGCCGCCGTTTCCCGTTCCGCCGCCGCAGCTTCCGAGCCTCGCGCGACGCGGCTCGCCGTGATCGTCGGCAGTGTCCGCGAGGGCCGCTTCGGGCCGGTCGTCGCCGAGTGGTTCGCCCGCGAGGCCGAGCGGATCGGCGGTTTCGCGACGGTCGACGTCGTCGACCTGGCGGACCACCGGCTGCCGCTGGTCTTCCCCGGCTCCGCCGGGGAGACCGACGCCGGGACGGCCCGCATCTGCGCCGCCCTGTCCCAGCGCCTGCACGCCGCCGACGCCTTCGTCGTCGTCACCCCGGAGTACAACCACAGCTTCCCAGCGTCGCTGAAGAACGCCCTCGACTGGTTCCCCACGGAATGGCAGGCCAAGCCGGTCGGCTTCGTCTCCTACGGTGGCGTGAGCGGCGGTCTGCGCGCCGTCGAGCAGCTGCGGCAGGTCTTCGCCGAACTGCACGCCGTCACCGTCCGCGACGGGCTCAGCTTCCACAGCGCCTGGGAGCGCTTCGACGCGGACGGCCTTCCTCGCGACGCCGAGGGCACCTCCGCGGCGGCCGCCGCCATGCTCCGGCAGCTCCGGTGGTGGGCCGACGCGCTGCACGCGGCGCGCGCCCGCTCGCCGTACGGAAGCCGGGGCTGACAGGCGACCGCCCCGCGCCGGAGAGGTCCGGGGCGGGGCGGCCGGTGGAGCGGGTGCCGCGGGTGTGCTCAGCGCGCGCGGGTCACTCGACGACGGTGATCCGGTCGGCTGCCGGAGCCTGGAGCGGTTCGCTCTCGGACGAGTTGGCGGTCATGTAGTCCACCAGCACGTCCAGGTCGTTCCCGCCGACGTACGGGTTCGCGCCCTCCGCCAGGGTCGGGAAGCCGTCGCCGCCGCCGGCCAGGAAGTTGTTCACCGCCACACGGTAGGTGGCGTCCTCCTGGATCGCCTCGCCGTTCAGCCGCACCGAGTCGGCGACCACGCGGTCCGCGCCGGAGCGCGTCAGGTCGAGGGTGTAGCTGAAGCCCTCCGACACCTGGAGCACCTTCGGCGACTCGGCGTTGTCCCCGCTGACCTGCTCGCGCAGCACCTGGAGGAGCTGGGCGCCGGTCAGATCGATCATGTTCACCGTGTTGGCGAACGGCTGGACCGTGAAGCCCTCGGCGTACGTCACCACGCCGTCGCCCTCGCTGCCGGACGCCCCGTATACGAGGTCGGAGCGGATGCCGCCGGGGTTCATCAGCGCCAGGTCCGCCTCGGCGTCCAGACCCTGGGCGTGCGCGAGCTGCGCGTCGGCGATCAGATCGCCGAGCGGCGACTCCGGCGTGCTCGCGCCGCGGCCCGGGATGTCCTCGCCGATCCAGCCGACCGGGCGGTTCGCGACCGGTGCGGCCAGCTCGTTCCACCGGCCGATGAGCCGCGTCATGTCGCGCGCCTTCGGCTGTTCACGGCTCACCACGTGGTTCGCGGAGTCGACGCTGGTGCGCACGATGTCACGGGTGCGGCGGTCGTAGGTCAGCGTGGTGTCGGTGAACAGCCGGCCGTACGAGGCGGCCGACGTCACCGTACGCGGGGCGCCCTTCGGGTCCGGGATCGTGCACGCGTACGCCTCGTGGGTGTGCCCCGTGACGAAGGCGTCGACCATCGGCGTCGTGTTCTTCGCGATCTGGGCGATCGGACCGGAGATGCCGTCGCCCGGCCCGGGGCTGTCGCAGTCGTAGTTGTACGCGTCGCCTGCCGGGGCGCCACCTTCGTGCACGAGCGCGACCACGGCGTTCACGCCGCGCCGCTTCAGCTTCTTCGCGTACCGGTCGATGGTCTCGACCTCGTCGTGGAACTCCAGGCCCTTCACGCCCTCGGCCGAGACGATGTCCGGTGTGCCCTCGAGGGTGACGCCGATGAAGCCGATCCGCACCCCGCGGTGCTTCCAGATCGTGTACGGCTCCAGGACCGGGCGACCGGTGTCCTCGTCGGTCACGTTCGCGGCCAGATACGGGAAGTCGGCGCCACGGTAGCGGCGGCCGTCGACGTAGCAGCCGTCCTCCGGGTGGCAGCCGCCGTCCTGGAGACGCGTCAGCTCGGCGATGCCCTCGTCGAACTCGTGGTTGCCGACAGAGGTGACGTCCAGATCCAGCTTGTTCATGGCCTCCACGGTCGGCTCGTCGTGGAACAGCCCCGACAGCAGCGGGCTCGCACCCACCAGGTCGCCGGCCGCCGCGGTCACCGAGTAGCGGTGCCCCTCGCGGGCGTCGCGCAGGCTGGAGGCCAGGTACTCCACGCCGCCGGCCGGGATCTCCTTCGTGGTGCCGTCCGGCTGGAGTTCGGCCACCTCGCCGGAAGAGCCCTGCGGCGGCTCCAGGTTGCCGTGGAAGTCGTTGAACGACAGCAACTGCACGTCGACCGTGCGGCCGTGGTGACGGCCGTGACCGTGGCCGCGGTCCGCGTCGCGGCCGTCGGGGTTCGCGGACGCCGGGATCGCGGTGGCCAGCAGGCCGGCCGCGACGGCGAACGCGGCGCCCGCCGCGGCGATTCGCCTGCGGCGGGCTCGTGGGGAGGTATTCGCTGCCATCGTGCTGGGTCCCCCTCTGGGATGGGTGGGCAGGCGGAGGCAGCCTACGGTGACGCGCGTAGCGTGTCAGCGGTCGGGACGGTGACGACTCGGTACCGCTGGGGAACCCCCAGGTGGCGGCGCGTTGTCCTAGGCTCTCCCCCCATGAGCGACGTGGTTGTTGTGGACGAGGTCTCGACCGAGGGCGTACGGGAGGCGCAGGACCTGATCGACGCCGCAGCCGTCAACGACGGCCAGCCGGCCGTCTCGGAACAGGGCCGCCTGCAGTTGCGCGGGGGACGGCGCACCGGCGTACGGCATCTGCTGCTGCGCCATGAGGGCACGCTGGTCGGCTACGCCCAACTCGAGGACACCGACCCCGTCGAGGCGCCCGCCGGTGAACTCGTCGTGCACCCCGCCCACCGGGGGCGCGGCTACGGCCGCAAGCTCGGCCAGGCCCTGCTGGACGTCTCCGGCAAGCGGCTCCGCCTGTGGGCCCACGGTGGCCACCCGGCCGCCCGCCACCTCGCGCAGCTCCTCGGCCTCACCCTCTTCCGCGAACTGAGGCAGATGCGCTGCCCGCTCGGCGCGTTCGAACGCGCCGAGCCCGCCTTCCCGGAGGGCGTGACCGTCCGCACGTTCCAGCCCGGCACCGACGACAAGGACTGGCTCGCGCTGAACGCCGCCGCGTTCGCCCACCACCCCGAACAGGGCGGCCTGACGCAGCGCGACCTCGACGACCGCAAGGGCGAACCGTGGTTCGACCCGCACGGCTTCTTCCTCGCGGTAAGCGGCGACCGGCTGGTCGGCTTCCACTGGACCAAGGTGCACAGCGCGGAACAGTTGGGTGAGGTGTACGTGGTCGGCGTCGCCCCCGACGCACAGGGCTCCGGCCTCGGCCGCGCCCTCACCTCCCTCGGTCTGCGCCACCTGGCCCGCGACCGCGGCCTCCCCACGGCCATGCTGTACGTCGATGCGGACAACGAGCCCGCCGTCGCGGTCTACGAACGTCTCGGCTTCCGCACCCACGAGACGGACCTGATGTACCGCACGGAGTCCTGACCGCAGGCCGGTCCGGGGTGCGGGCGGCCGGCCCGACGCCGCCTAGCGCGCCACGCGGTAGCGGAGATGGACGACGTTCGCGCCGAAGGTGCGGGTCTCCACGAGTTCGAGGTCCACCCGGCGCTCGTGCCGGGGGAAGAACGGAATGCCGCCGCCGACCAGCACCGGGCAGACCATCACCCGGTACTCGTCGATCAGGTCCGAGGCGGCCGCTTCGGCGGCGAGGGTCGCCCCGCCGATCGCGACCTCGCCCTCCCCGGGCTCGGCCCGCAACCGCCCGATCTCCTCCGCCAGGCCGCCGGAGGCCAGGCGGGCGTTGCCCTGCACCGCCGACAGCGTGCGGGAGAACACCACCTTGGGCAGCGGCTTCCAGAGCGCGGTCCACTCGCGCGTCGGTGCGTCCAGAGAGGGATCCTCGTCGGCGGTCTCCCAGTACAGCATCGTCTCGTACAGCCGCCGTCCCATCACGTGGACGCCGACCCCCCGGATCTCGTCGATCCAGAAGCGGAAGACCTCCTCGTCGGGGCCGGTCCAGTCGAAGTCGCCGTCCGGCCCGACGATGTAGCCGTCGAGCGAGACGTTCATCGAAAAGGTCACCTTGCGCATGGGAAGGCCTCCCTTCGTCACGGGTTCGACAGTACGACCGCCGACGGCCGCCGGACTCATCGCGGCGCGCGGGCCCCGACCGTACGGAGGAGGCGGCTCCGGCTCCGGGCGCGGCCGGAGGGCGCCGCGCGCGGCGGGCCGCATGTCGGCTGGGGGCCACGTGCGCGTAACCGGCGATTCACGCACGCTTGCGAGCATCGCGGAATGCAGCACGCCGCCCGCTCCCGTCGCCGCGCCGGTGCTCCCGCCCCGGTGCCGGCCGTCGCCGCGCCCGCCACGGCGCGCACGCGGAACAATGGGGGCATGAGTGAGCCAGCCGCCGCAGGACCAGGACGCCCGCACCCGCCGCACACCGTGGCCGCCGCACGGCGCGGCGACACCGTCGAGGCGCCGCTCACCGGCGGGGGCGCTGCGGCGCAGCCCACCGCTCCCGCCCCGCAACCCTCCGTCGGCTCCATCGCCGCGCACCGCCCGCACGCCGTGGGCGCCGGCTCTCCCGCCCTCGACCCGGACCTCGACTCCGACCCGGACTCCTACGAGCCGGGCCACGGCCCGGACGCCGAGGCGCCGGACCTGCCCGCGGACCGCTTCCTGGATCGCGAGCGCAGCTGGCTGGCCTTCAACGAGCGGGTCCTGGAGCTCGCCGAGGACCCGGACACCCCGCTCCTCGAACGGGCCAACTTCCTGGCGATCTTCGCCGGGAACCTCGACGAGTTCTTCATGGTCCGCGTCGCCGGCCTCAAGCGCCGCATCGCGACCGGCGTGGCGACCCGTTCCGCCTCCGGGCTCCAGCCGCGCGAAGTGCTGGAGGGCATCTGGACCCGGTCCCGCGAGCTCATGGCCCGGCACGCGGCCTGCTTCCAGCAGGACATCGCCCCGGCCCTCGCCGACGAGGGCCTGCACCTGATCCGCTGGCCGGACCTGACGGAGAAGGAGCAGGCCCGCCTGTTCACCCTCTTCCGCCAGCAGATCTACCCCGTGCTGACCCCACTCGCCGTCGACCCGGCGCACCCCTTCCCCTACATCTCGGGGCTGTCCCTGAACCTGGCCGTCGTCGTCCGCAACCCCGTCAGCGGCCACAACCACTTCGCCCGGGTGAAGGTCCCGCCGCTCCTCTCCCGCTTCCTGGAGGCGGGACCGCAGCGGTACGTCCCCCTCGAAGACGTGATCGCCGCGCACCTGGAGGAGCTCTTCCCGGGCATGGAGGTCCTCGCCCACCACATGTTCCGCGTCACCCGCAACGAGGACCTGGAGGTCGAGGAAGACGACGCCGAGAACCTGCTGCAGGCACTGGAGAAGGAGCTGATGCGGCGGCGCTTCGGGCCGCCCGTCAGGCTGGAGGTCGAGGAGTCCATCGACCCGTACGTGCTCGACCTCCTCGTCCGAGAGCTGAAGGTGAGCGAGGCCGAGGTCTACCCGCTGCCCGGTCCGCTGGACCTCACCGGGCTGGGCGGAGTCGCCGCCGCGATGGAGCGCCCCGACCTGAAGTACCGCAAGTTCGTCGCCGGTACGCACCGCGACCTGGCCGAGGTGGAGTCCGCGTCGGCCCCCGACGTGTTCGCGGCCCTCCGGGAGCGCGACGTCCTGCTGCACCACCCGTACGACTCCTTCTCCACCTCCGTGCAGGCGTTCCTGGAGCAGGCCGCCGCCGACCCGGACGTACTCGCGATCAAGCAGACGCTGTACCGCACGTCGGGCGACTCCCCGATAGTGGACGCCCTGATCGACGCCGCCGAGTCCGGCAAGCAGGTCCTCGTCCTCGTGGAGCTGAAGGCCCGCTTCGACGAGCAGGCCAACATCAAGTGGGCGCGCAAGCTGGAGGAGGCAGGCTGCCACGTCGTCTACGGACTGGTCGGCCTGAAGACCCACTGCAAGCTGTCACTCGTCGTCCGCCAGGAGGGCGAGACGCTGCGCCGCTACGCGCACGTCGGCACGGGCAACTACCACCCCAAGACGGCCCGCCTGTACGAGGACCTGGGCCTGCTGACCGCCGACCCGCAGGTCGGCGCGGACCTCTCCGACCTCTTCAACCGCCTCAGCGGCTACTCGCGCCGCGCCACCTACCGGCGGCTGCTGGTCGCCCCGCTCTCGCTGCGCGACGGCCTGGTCTCCCGCGTCCACCGGGAGATCGCCCACCACGAGGCCGGGCAGCCCACCGGTATCAGGATCAAGGTCAACTCGATGGTCGACGAGACCGTGATCGACGCGCTGTACCGCGCCTCGCAGGCGGGCGTGCCGGTGGACGTGTGGGTGCGCGGCATCTGCGCCCTGCGGCCCGGCGTGCCCGGGCTGAGCGACCGGATACGTGTGCGCAGCGTGCTCGGACGGTTCCTCGAACACTCCCGCGTGTTCGCCTTCGAGAACGGCGGCGAGCCGGAGGTGTGGCTCGGCAGCGCCGACATGATGCACCGCAACCTCGACCGGCGCATCGAGGCCATGGTGCGGGTCACCGACCCCGGCCACCGGGCCTCGCTGACGCGGCTGCTGGACAGCGGCACGGCGGACGGCACCGCGTCCTGGCACCTCGGCTCCGACGGGGAATGGACGCGGGTCGCCCACGACGGCGAGGGACAGCCGCTGCGGAACATCCAGGAAATGCTCATCGACGCGCGGAGACGGCGACGTGCCCCGACGACCTGACCGTCCGCCGCTCCGCCCCCTCGGCGGGGGCGGTACAGCGGCGCGCAGGACGTCGTCGCCCGCCCCGCGCCACCAGGGGGGAACGCCGTGACCACCGGACGACGCGCCGACGTCCGCGCCACCGAACGTCCGCGCCCCGCGCGGCAGACATCGCCGGAACCCGCCGCCCGCCGTGCGGCCTCGGCCGCTCCGCCGACGGCACCGGAACGGGCGGGTGCGGAGCCGGGAGCGCCCTCGGACCCGGACCCGCTCGGCGGCTACCTCCAGGCCCGGGCCGCCGCCCTCCTGCGCACCCTGCACGACCACCGGGAGGCCGCCGCCCACGCCGAGAGCGCCGCCGACGCGGCCGAGGCCGTACGCCGGCTGCGCCGCTCCTCCCGCCGCATCGGCGCCACGCTGCACACCTTCCGCCCGCTGTTCGACCCCGCCTGGGCCGAACAGCTCCGCACCGAACTGAGCTGGCTGTCCGGCACCCTGGCGCGCGAGTACGCCTACGGCGACCGGCTCGACCGGCTGCTCGCCGCGCTGCACCGCCTCGCCCACGACGGGGGCGCGATGACGCCCGTGCCGCCCCCGGCCACCACGCGGAGGGGCACGGCGGGGGAGGGGCGCGACCGGCGGGACGAGGCCCTCCCCGCAGGGGTCGCCCGCGCCGGAGCCCTGCTCGACCGCCGGCTCACCCTGGCCCGAACGCGCGCCCACTCCGCCGCGCTCCAGGCCCTCGGCTCCTCCCGCTTCCACGCCCTCGCGGACACCCTCGCCGTGCTGGCCTCCGAACCGCCCGAGACCCGCACCCCCGAGCCGGGCGAGGCTCCGTCCCTCGGCGCGCACGCCGAGCGGGCCCGCCTGCGGCTCCTCGACGCCGTCGACGGACTGCCGCTCGCCCGCTCCGAACACCCCTTCCACGCCGAGGCGCTGGCCCGGGCACTCTCCGCCGAGATGCAGGGCGACAGCGCCTGGCTGCACGTGCGGCTGCTCCTGCGGCTGCACCGGTACGCGCAGGAGGTCGTGGGCCCGGACGCGCAGGACCCGGCGCACGGCACGGCGCCCGGCACGGCTTACGACGCGGCGCTCGCCGCCGCGGGCCGGGAACTGGACCGGCACCACGACGCAGCGGAGGCCGCGGCCGCCGCCGCGGCGGCCGCCCGTACCCCGCGCATCGCCCCCGCCACGGCGTACGCCCTCGGCGTGCTGCACGCCGACCAGCGGCACGAGGTGGAGGCCGCCCGTTTCGCCTTCGGTCGCCACTGGACCGCGGCTGAGGACGGCCGCCTGCCGGACGGCCGTTCCGGCCCGGCCGGAGCCGTCGTCAGCCGGAGCGGCGGGGCGCGGGGGAGGTCCGCGGCGCGAGGGCGTGCCACTGGACGGTGACCTCGCCGTGCCGCCAGCGGCCCGGCCCGTCGACCAGCGGCCAGCCGTCGGCCAGCGCCTGCACGGCACGCACCCAGCGCTGCCGCGCGCCGAGCGCGCCGTACGGTGCCGCGGCCGCCCACGCCCGGTCGAAGTCACGCAGGAACGCGTACACCGGCTCGCCCGGCACGTTCCGGTGGATCAGCGCCTTGGGCAGCCGTTCGGCCAGGTCGGAGGGCCGGTCCAGACCGGCGAGCCGGGCCGCGAACGTCACCGTGCGCGGGCCCTCCGGCCCGAGTGCCACCCAGACGTGGCGGCGGCCGATCTCGTCGCAGGTCCCCTCGACGAGCAGCCCGCCCGGCGCCAGCCGGGCCGCGAGGCGCTCCCAGGCGCCCCGCACCTCCTCCTCGGCGTACTGGCGCAGCACGTTCGCCGCGCGGATCAGCAGCGGACGCCGCTCCAGCGGCACCTCGAACCCGCCCGGCCGGAAGTCCAGTCCCTCCCGCGCGTACGGCCGTGCGGCGGCGACCCGCGCGGGGTCGATCTCCAGACCCACCACCCGCACGTCCCGGCGCACCCGCTTCAGGCGGGTCAGCAGCTCGACCGCCGTCCACGGCGCGGCGCCGTAGCCCAGGTCGACGGCGAGCGGCTCCTCCGACGCGCGCCGCAGCGCGGGTCCGTGCGCGTGGGCGATCCACCGGTCCATCCGGCGCAGCCGGTTCGGATGCGTCGTGCCCCGTGTCGCCGTCCCGACGGGACGTGAGGGGAGCCGGCCGACCATCCCCCGACCCTATCCCGCCCCTCCCTCCCGGCGGTGCGCGTCCCACTCCGCGTGGACTGCGCGAACGGTGCTTCGCCCTGACCGCCGGGTGTGCGGCGGTGAGGGGGTGCGCTGCCGCGCCGCGCATGCGGGGCGCGGTGAGGAATCCCGCCCCACCGGGCACCCGGCTCCGGACGGGCCCTCCGGACGGGCCCTCCGGACGGGCCCGCGCGGGCACGGTCCCAAGGCCCCCGACCGTCACGATTCGGCAAAGTCGAAATGCAGAGCAACCCCCACGGCGTTGTAGCCGTCGCACTACCGCCCACGGAGGAGGCACGCGACGTGAGCCAGTCCCCGTCCCGGCTCGGCGGCGGCCTCCGCCGCCGCACGCGCCCGCACGGTACGGCGCCCGGCGGCGTCGCCCCCGGCGGCGCCCCACAGGGCATGCTGCCGTCGCCACGTCACCTTCTGCACCCCCGGCGCCCCCGCCGCATCGCCATGCTGAGCGTGCACACCTCCCCGCTGCACCAGCCCGGCACCGGCGACGCGGGCGGCATGAACGTCTACATCGTCGAACTGGCCCGCCAGCTCGCCGCCGCGGGCATCGAGGTCGAGATCTTCACGCGCGCCACCACAGGTGCCCTCGACCCGACCGTCGAACTCGTCCCCGGCGTCCTCGTCCGCCACATCGACGCCGGCCCGTACGAAGGGCTGGCGAAGGAGGAGCTGCCCGCGCAGCTCTGCGCCTTCACCCACGGCGTGATGCAGGCGTGGGCCGGGCACCGGCCGGGCCACTACGACCTGGTGCACTCCCACTACTGGCTGTCCGGCCATGTCGGCTGGCTGGCCTCGCAGCGCTGGGGTGTCCCCCTGGTGCACACCATGCACACCATGGCCAAGGTCAAGAACGCCTTCCTGGCCGAGGGCGACACCCCGGAGCCGCCCGCCCGCGTGATCGGCGAGCAGCAGATCGTACGGGCCGCCGACCGGCTCATCGGCAACACCGCCGAAGAGGCCCGCGACCTGGTCCATCACTACGACGCCGACCCGGCGCGCACCGCCGTCGTACACCCCGGAGTGAACCTGGAGACGTTCCGGCCCGCCGACGGGCGGGCCGCGGCCCGCGCCCGGCTCGGGCTGCCGCAGGACGCGCTGATCCCGCTCTTCGCCGGCCGCATCCAGCCCCTCAAGGCCCCCGACGTCCTGCTGCGCGCCGTCGCGCAACTGGTCGACGCGGACCCCTCCCTCCGCTCCCGCCTGCTGGTGCCGGTGGTCGGCGGGCCCAGCGGCAGCGGCCTCGCCAAACCCGAACGCCTCCAGAAGCTCGCGGCCCGGCTCGGCATCGCCGACCTGGTCCGTTTCCGCCCGCCGGTCGGGCAGGCGCAGCTGGCCGACTGGTACCGCGCGGCGAGCGTGCTGGTGATGCCGTCGTACAGCGAGTCGTTCGGCCTGGTCGCCGTGGAGGCGCAGGCATGCGGCACGCCGGTGGTCGCCGCCTCCGTCGGCGGCCTCCCCGTGGCCGTACGCGACCGGGAGAGCGGCTTCCTCATCCCCGGCCACGACCCGGCCGACTACGCGCGCGCCCTGCGCCGCTTCCTCGACGACGACGCCCTCGGCGCCCGCATGGGCGAGGCAGCCGCCCGCCACGCCGCGGACTTCGGCTGGGACGCGGCGGCCGCCGCCACCGCCGAGACGTACACCGCCGCGCTCCAGTCCCGGCGCCGTCGCCTACGATCACTGCATGGCTGAGCCGACGCCGACGTCACCGACCGCTGTGCTGGAGCAGTCGCTCCGGGACGCCGACATCGACTGGGAGAACCCCTCCGACGGCACCTACGTCGTCACCCTCCCGGGCACCCGCAAACTGTCGACCACCTGCTCCCTCGTCGTCGGACGGCACTCCCTCTCCGTCAACGCCTTCGTGGTGCGCTGCCCCGACGCGAACCACGCCGAGGTGCACCGCTGGCTGCTGGAGCGCAACACCCGCCTCTACGGGGTGAGTTACGCGATCGACAGGCTTGGCGACGTCTACCTCGTCGGCCGCCTCCCGCTCGCCGCCGTCACGCCCGACGAGATCGACCGGCTCCTCGGCACCGTCCTGGAGAACGCCGACGGCTCCTTCAACACCCTCCTGGAGATGGGCTTCGCCGACGCCATCCGCAAGGAGTACGCCTGGCGCACCTCCCGCGGCGAGTCCACGCGCAACCTCGACGCCTTCGCCCACCTCGTCCGGGATGACACCCCAACACCAGGTCGAACGGGGTGACGCCACGCTGAGCGGGTGAGGGACAAGAGAACAGCCGGACGATGGCTCGGCGCCGCCGATGACTTCGTCCACCTGGCGATCGAGGACGGCACCCTCGGCCGGATCGGCGGCATCCAGCTCTACACGGGAAGCCATGGGACGGTGTACTTCCGGTACGACCCGGACGGTCCGCCCTCCCTGATCCTCACCAGGACCACCGCGTCGTAGGCCCCCGGTCCGCGCCTCGGACCGTCCCGAGGCCGCGCCCGCCCGGTCGTCTACGCTCGGACGCATGGCCGACGCACCGTACAAGCTGATCCTGCTCCGCCACGGCGAGAGCGAGTGGAACGCGAAGAACCTGTTCACCGGCTGGGTGGACGTCAACCTGACTGAGAAGGGCGAGAAGGAGGCCGTCCGCGGTGGCGAGCTGCTGACGGAGGCCGGCCTGCTCCCGGACGTCGTGCACACCTCGCTCCAGAAGCGCGCCATCCGCACCGCGAACCTCGCTCTCGAGGCCGCCGACCGCCACTGGATCCCCGTCCACCGCAGCTGGCGCCTCAACGAGCGCCACTACGGCGCCCTCCAGGGCAAGGACAAGGCCCAGACGCTCGCCGAGTTCGGCGAAGAGCAGTTCATGCTGTGGCGCCGCTCGTACGACACCCCGCCGCCGGAGCTCGCCGACGGCACCGAGTGGTCGCAGAGCGGCGACGCACGCTACGCCGACATCCCCAGCGAGCTGCGGCCCCGCACCGAGTGCCTCAAGGACGTCGTCGGCCGCATGATGCCCTACTGGTACGACGGCATCCTCCCCGACCTCCTCGCCGCCCGCACGGTTCTCGTCGCCGCCCACGGCAACTCGCTCCGCGCCCTGGTCAAGCACCTCGACGGCATCTCCGACGCCGACATCGCGGGCCTCAACATCCCCACCGGCATCCCGCTCTCCTACGAGCTCGACGCCGACTTCCGCCCCCTCAACCCCGGCGGCACCTACCTCGACCCCGACGCCGCCAAGGCGGCCATCGAGGCCGTCAAAAATCAGGGCAAGAAGAAGTAGCCAGCCCGATCAGGTCCCTGACCCGTACGCGGTGCGGGTCAGGCACGTCCGCGGTCGCGATGGACGGCGTCGGCGAAGACCCACCCCAGGAACACCGTCGGCTCGGCTCGGCTCGGCGGAGTGCGGGGGCCGGGCGGGCACCGTGTGCCCGCCCGGCCCCGTGACGACGGGGTGTTGGTGTCAGTCGCCGCAGCAGCTGCCGCCGCACTGGCAGGAGCCTCCGGACTGGCAGCCGCAGCCACAGCCGGAGCCGCAGCCGCAGGCGCCGAGCACCGGCGGGGGCGGGCTGTCGCGGGCCGTGGGGGAGAGGGGCGGGTGGGGCATGGTTCCTCCTCTTCGGGCGGGACTGTCATGCGCTCCGATCCCTGCCCGTCCGGACACGTCCTAGCCGTGCGCGGCCCCGGCGTGCGGGAGCGCGGCGGGGCGTACAGCGTGCGCCGGTTCCCGCCCGGAGTGCGTCACGCGCCCTCGGCGGGCTCCGTCGAGTCCGTGCCCGAAGGGGAGGAGGCGGGGGCAGCACCCGCCGGTGCACCGCCCTCGGTCAGCTCGTCGACGTAGTCGCCGGTGACGAGGTAGACCACGCGCCGGGCCACCGACACGGCATGGTCGGCGAACCGTTCGTAGTACCGGCCGAGCAGGGTGACGTCGACGGCCGTCTCGATGCCGTGCTTCCAGCGGTCGTCCATCAGGTGCTGGAAGAGCGTGCGGTGCAGGTCGTCCATCTTGTCGTCGTCGTGCTCCAGTTGGAGCGCGGTGTCGACGTCCTTGGTGATGATCACCTCGGCGGCCTTGGCCATCAGCCGCTGCGCGAGCTGTCCCATCTCCAGCAGCGTGGCCTGGAGGTCCCGCGGCACCGGGGAGTCGGGGAAGCGCAGCCGTGCGACCTTCGCCACGTGCTGGGCGAGGTCGCCCGAACGCTCCAGGTCCGCGCTCATCCGCAGCGACGTGACGACGATCCGCAGGTCCGTGGCGACGGGCTGCTGCCGGGCGAGCAGCTGGATGGCTTTGGTCTCCAGGTCGCGCTGGAGGTCGTCGACCTTCTCGTCCGCCGCGATCACGCTCTCGGCGAGCTTGAGGTCCGCGTCGAGCATCGCCGTGGTGGCGCGGCCGATCGCGGAGCCGGCGAGCCGTGCCATCTCGACCAGGCTGTCGCTGATCGAGTCCAGCTCCTCGTGGTACGCGTCCCGCATGCTTGTCCTTCCTCGCGTGGCGTGTCCGGGGGCGGACGGGCTGTTGCTCCGACCGGGTGGTTCGCCCCCCACGCTGCCACGTTCGGGGTGGAATGCGTCCTCTTCCGGCCGCACAAGTGAATCAGCTCCGACACCGAGGTGAACTCTGGGGGACGAGTGTTCGAGACCGCCCCGGAAGGGCTGGGGGCGTGCGGTTTCGGCCGCATAACCTGGGAGCCATGGACGTGAACGCGGCAGTCGCCGCAGTGGCCGCGATCGCCGGTGTCTGCACCGGCGTGATCGCCATGCTGGCGTTCCGGTGGAGCGAGCGCGAGCAGGCGCGCCCCACCCGTACCGCGCTGCACACCGACCCGGCGACGCTGCCGCCAGGCGTGGACACCGTCCTGTCCGTGCTCCGCTCGTCGGCCGTCGTGCTGGACGAGGCCGACGCCGTGGTGAAGGCCAGCTCCGCCGCGTACGCCCTGGGGCTGGTGCGCGGCGGACGGTTGACCGTGGACGAGATGCTGCGGATGGCCCGCGACACGCGCCGCGACGGAGAGATACGTCAGATCGAGCTGGACCTGCCGCGCCGCGGCTCGGGCCGGGGCGGCGACGCCCTCGCCGTGTCGGCGCGCGTGGCGCCGCTCGGGTCCCGCCTAGTGCTGCTGCTGGTCGAGGACCTGACGGAGGCCCGGCGGATCGAGGCGGTGCGCCGCGACTTCGTCGCCAACGTCAGCCACGAGCTGAAGACGCCGGTCGGCGCGCTGTCGCTGCTCTCGGAGGCCGTGATGGACGCCTCGGACGACCCCGAGGCTGTGGAACGCTTCGCCGGCCGGATGCAGAACGAGGCCACCCGGCTGACCAGCCTGGTGCAGGAGCTGATCGACCTCTCCCGGGTGCAGAACGACGACCCGCTGGAGGACTCGGAGCCGGTGCAGGTCACCGAACTGGTCGGGGAGGCGCTGGACCGCTGCCGGCAGTCGGCGTCGAACAAGCAGATCACCCTCGCGTCCGGAGGCACCGAGAACCTCCACGTGTGGGGGAACCGCGGGCAGCTCGCCGCCGCGCTCGGCAACCTCGTCGAGAACGCGGTCAACTACTCGCCGGCCCGTACCCGGGTCGGCATCGCCGGACGGCGCATCGCCGCGCCGGGCGGCGACCTCGTCGAGATCGCGGTGACCGACCAGGGCATCGGCATCTCGGCTGCGGACAAGGAGCGGATCTTCGAGCGATTCTACCGCGTCGACCCGGCCCGCTCCCGCGACACCGGTGGCACCGGCCTCGGCCTCGCCATCGTCAAGCACGTGGCCGCCTCGCACGGCGGAGAGGTCACCGTGTGGAGCGCGGAGGGCCAGGGCTCCACCTTCACCCTGCGGCTGCCGGAGGCCGGCAACGCCCGGGAGAAGGCGGAGTCCGGCCGCCACGAGCACCGCCTCAGCGGTGCGCTGCAGGAACCGTCCGACTTCGACGACGAGGACGACGGGGTGCACGACCCCACCACATCCCCATCACGACCACGTACATCTGACGCCCCGGAGGTCCTCCCGTGACCCGAGTGCTCGTCGTCGAGGACGAGGAATCGTTCAGCGACGCACTGTCCTACATGCTGCGCAAGGAAGGCTTCGAGGTCGCGGTGGCGTCCACGGGGCCGGAAGGGCTTGACGAGTTCGAGCGGAACGGCGCCGACCTGGTGCTGCTCGACCTGATGCTGCCGGGCCTGCCCGGGACGGAGGTGTGCCGGCAGCTCCGCGGCCGCTCCAACGTCCCCGTGATCATGGTGACCGCCAAGGACAGCGAGATCGACAAGGTCGTGGGGCTGGAGATAGGAGCCGACGACTACGTGACGAAGCCCTTCTCCTCCCGGGAGCTGGTCGCCCGGGTGCGCGCGGTGCTGCGGCGCCGCGGCGAGCCGGAGGAGGTCGAGCCGGCGGCGCTGGAGGCCGGACCGGTGCGCATGGACGTCGACCGGCACGTGGTGACTGTCGGAGGCGGCAAGGTGGACCTGCCGCTGAAGGAGTTCGACCTGCTGGAGATGCTGCTGCGGAACGCCGGCCGCGTGCTGACCCGCATGCAGCTCATCGACCGGGTGTGGGGCGCGGACTACGTCGGCGACACCAAGACGCTGGACGTGCACGTCAAGCGTCTGCGGGCGAAGATCGAGCCCGACCCGGGCGCGCCCCGCTACCTGGTCACGGTGCGCGGCCTGGGCTACAAGTTCGAGCCCTGACCGGACCGCCTCCAGGGTGCTGCACGTCGGCGCGCCGCGGGGCAGGACGAGAGCGGCCGGGGGCCGGCGGATCTCCGCCGGCCCCCGGCCGCTTCCGTCTGCGGGTGTGCCGGCGCTACTCGCCGGCCGGGCTCTCGCCCGTCGCGGGTTCGGTGTTCTCCTCGCCGGGCGTGGGAGAGCCGGTCGGGGAGCCCGTGGGCGACCCGGTGGGTTCGCCGGTCTCCTCGCCGGGGCGCGGCGACGGGTTGCCGGTGGGCGCGCCGGAGGGGGTCGGCCGCGCGCTGGGGGCGAAGCGCTCGTAACCGTCGTGGTCCGAAGGCACGACCGCGGCGCGCAGTTCCACCTTGCCGGTGCGGCTGAAGACGAAGGTGACGGCCTGCATCTCGCCGGGGCTGACCGTGCCCGGGCCCGGTACGAACGCGGAGGCGTGGCCCTCGCCGCCCAGCGCCAGGTGGCCCTCGGCGGGCACCGTGAGGGAGTTCTTCCCCGCGGGCGGGCTCAGCCTGACGCGGCCGTCGACGCCCTTGATGCGGATGGCCTCGAGGGTTTCCGGTTTCCGGCTGTCGTTGAAGATGCGGGCCGACACGCCGACGGGACCGTCTCCGCCCTCGGTGGTGATGATGTTGACGGCCTCGACCTTGATCGGGCCGGCCTGCTTGCTGGCGCTGTCCGGCTCGACCTGCAGGGTCGCGGCGTTGTCCCCCGCGCCGCACGCGGTGAGCGTGAGGACGCAGGAGGCGAGGGCGGTGGCGGCGAGGGTGCCGCGTCGAAGGCTGCTGCTCACGGCGGCGGCAACTCCTAGGACGAGCTCTGGCGGCCGAACGGCGTGCCCGGTCGCGGACGGTGGTCGGTTGTGGGCTCACAGGCTACCGACCCCGCGCGCAAGGGCCGCAGCCGCCCCTCCGGCGCGGCGCGGAGCGGGCGCGTGCCGCGCCGGAGGGGCGGCTGCGATGCGGCGGATTCCCCGGCCGGTTCCCCCGTCCGGACGGGTCGGTGGGATTCTCGGGAAAGAATGTGAGAACGTCGGCCGGAATTGATCACTGTCGGTGCGGCCGACCGGCGGAACGCAGCCGTGTTCGCCCTGCGGAACAGTTCGCTGATCAATTCCGGAGAACGAGCGAACGGGTCCCCCTGTGAACCGGACATAACGGGCATTCAGGCTACGGTTCCCCTTCTCGTGGGGCCCTTCCGGGGTCCGTTTCGGCACCCGCGAAGACGCGTCCCCACCTGCGAATTCTTCGTTCCACTCAAGGTCCGCAGCATGACAACGGGTCGCTTGTCAAGCCCCGAGATGCCGGCCTGACCTGCGGAAACGTCATTCAGAACGGCTCGTTCACGTGTTAGACTGGATAGCCACGGAAGGGGTACCTGACACATGACGTTCAAGGTTGGCGACACCGTGGTCTATCCCCATCACGGGGCCGCGCTGATCGAGGCCATCGAAACTCGCCAGATCAAAGGCGTGGACAAGACCTATCTGGTTCTGAAGGTCGCGCAGGGCGACTTGACTGTTCGTGTGCCGGCGGACAATGCGGAGTTCGTGGGTGTGCGTGACGTGGTCGGTTCCGAGGGCCTGGACAAGGTCTTCGAGGTGCTGCGCGCTCCGTACGCCGAAGAACCCACCAACTGGTCGCGCCGCTACAAGGCGAACCTTGAGAAGCTCGCCTCCGGCGACGTGATCAAGGTTGCCGAGGTCGTCCGCGACCTGTGGCGTCGCGAGCGCGAGCGCGGTCTGTCGGCCGGCGAGAAGCGGATGCTCGCCAAGGCGCGTCAGATCCTCGTCAGCGAGCTGGCGCTGGCGGAAAAGACCAACGAGGACAAGGCCGAGGCGCTTCTCGACGAGGTTCTCGCCTCCTGACCCCCGGCCGCCCCATGTGAGTCGTCGAGTGCCATCCGGCGAGTCCTGGAACGGGCGGCGTCGCCACCGCCATGCCGCGGTGCCCGGAAACCGTGCGGTCCACGACCGACCGGTTCGTCCCGGGCGCTGCGGCATCGCTGTATCGCGTTCAGTACGCTGGGTGTCACGATCGGCAGCCGCCCGTCGTGTACCCCTCGCACCCCTTGTGCCGGGCCCGGCAGCGCGCTCGACCGGCTGTCACGGAAGGGTCCGATCGAGGTGTCGCACCCGGCACTCCCCAGCCACCGGCCGGGGTTACGCCCATGCCATACCCAACCCGGCTGAGGACACAAACCTGAACGCGCAACCGATGTCACACGATCCCACTTCCGCTTCCACCTCCACCTCCGCTTCCGCCGCCGTCCCCGGCCCGGCGCGACTCTCCACCGTCCGGCCCGCCGTCCGTACCGCCGCGGTGATCCCGGCCGCCGGGCGCGGTGTGCGCCTCGGCCCCGGGGCCCCCAAGGCCCTGCGCGCCCTCGGCGGGACACCGATGCTGGTGCACGCCGTACGGGCCATGGCACGCGCCCGGGCGGTGTCCCTGGTCGTGGTGGTCGCTCCGGCCGACGGCGTCGACGGCGTGCGCCACCTGCTGGACGAGCACTCACTGCCGGAGGTGCTGGTCGTCCCCGGCGGCGAGACCCGTCAGGACTCCGTACGCCTCGGCCTGGCCGCGCTGCCCGAAGACGTCACCGCTGTGCTGGTGCACGACGCGGCGCGCCCGCTGGTCCCCGTGGACACCGTGGACGCCGTGGCCGCGGCGGTACGGGACGGCGCGCCCGCCGTCGTACCGGCGCTGCCGGTGCCCGACACCGTCAAGGAGATCCGGCCGCCGGAGCGGCCGGGCGACCCCGAGCCGGTCGTCGGCACCCCGGAACGGTCCCTGCTGCGGGCCGTGCAGACGCCGCAGGGCTTCGACCGCCTGACGCTCGCCGACGCGCACGCCCGGGTGGCCCGTGAAGGGGACGGCGTCACGGACGACGCCGGCATGGTCGAGCGGCTGGGCGTGGAGGTGGTGGTCGTCCCCGGGCACGCGGAGGCGTTCAAGGTCACCCGCCCGCTGGACCTGGTGCTCGCCGAGGCCGTCCTCGCCCGGAGGAGGGCCACCGATGGCTTCTGATCCCCAGCGGGAGCTTCAGCGGGGCCCTCGGCGTGAGCTTCCGTTCCCGGTTCCGCGCATCGGTGTCGGCACCGATGTGCACGCCTTCGAGAAGGGCCGCGCGCTCTGGTGCGCCGGCCTGCTCTGGGAGGGCGAGGAATACGGCCTCGCGGGCCACTCCGACGGCGACGTCGCCGCGCACGCCGCCTGCGACGCGCTGTTCTCCGCCTCCGGCCTGGGCGACCTCGGCGCGCACTTCGGCACCTCGCGCCCCGAATGGTCCGGAGCCTCCGGGGTCAGCCTGCTCGCGGAGGCCGCACGCATCGTCACCGCCGGGGGTTACGCGGTGGGCAACGTGAGCATCCAGGTCATCGGCGTGCGGCCGAAGATCGGCAAGCGGCGTGCGGAGGCCGAGCAGGCGCTGTCCGCCGCCTGCGGCGCGCCGGTGTCCGTATCCGGCACCACCACCGACGGCCTCGGCCTCACCGGACGCGCGGAGGGGCTGGCGGCCGTCGCCACCGCGCTGGTTCTCCCCGTCCCCGCGGCCTGACGCGTCCGTGCGGCGGCCGGGTGTCCGGCAGAAGGGGGGAATGGCGACGGGCCGGCCGGGGTTGCACCTTGTGTGAGGGGCGGCACAGTCGGCGGCGCGAGGCCGGGCGCCTCGTCCTCCACCGGAGCCGACGCCCACCGCATCCGTTAGCAGGAAGGAGCACCTCCACCGTGTTCTCCGACGAGCTCAAGAAGGTCCTCGACGGCAACGTCTTCGTCCACATCGCCACGATCCAGCCGGACGGCAGTCCGCAGGTGTCGCCGGTGTGGGTGAAGCGGGACGGCGAGGAACTGCTGATCTCCACCACACTGGGCCGCCGCAAGACCCGGAACCTCGAACGCGACCCGCGGGTGACCGTGGTGGTGCAGCCCGCGGAAGACCCCTACACGTACGCCGAGATCCGCGGCTCCGTGACGCTCACCACCGAGGGCGGGCAGGAGCTGATCGACGAGCTGGCCAGGAAGTACACCGGCAAGACCTACGCCGAGTTCAACCCGGAGTCGCACAAGGACGGCGAGCGCGTCGTCGTGCGCATCACCCCGCGGAAGGTCGTCGGCCGGCTCTGAGACGCGGTGCCGCCCCGGGGGGCGCCCGTACCGGCGCGGCTCCGGGAAGATCCCCTGGGGACGGGCCTTGCCGAGGTGCGCGCACACCCCGCCCGCGGCCGACTACTCTTGGCCGCGTGACTCTTCGCCTGTACGACACCAGCGCCCGGCAGATCCGTGACTTCGTCCCGCTCCGGCCGGGCTGCGTCTCGATCTACCTGTGTGGTGCCACCGTCCAGGCGGCGCCGCACATCGGGCACATCCGTTCCGGTCTGAACTTCGACATCATGCGCCGTTGGTTCGAACACCGCGGCCTCGACGTGACGTTCGTCCGCAACGTGACCGACATCGACGACAAGATCATCGCCAAGTCCGCCGACCAGCACCGCCCCTGGTGGGCGATCGGCTACGAGAACGAGCGCGCGTTCAACGACGGCTACGCCGCGCTCGGCTGCCTGCCGCCCACCTGCGAGCCGCGGGCCACCGGACACGTTCCGGAGATGATCGACATGATGCGCACGCTGATCGACTCCGGTCACGCGTACGCCGCCGACGGCAACGTCTACTTCGCCGTGCGCTCCCACGAGGGCTACCTCAAGCTGTCCAACCAGGAACTGGACAACCTCCGTCAGCCGTCGGGGGAGAACGAGACCGGCAAGCGCGACCCGCGCGACTTCGCGATGTGGAAGGCGGCCAAGCCGGGCGAGCCCAGCTGGGAGACGCCCTGGGGCACCGGCCGTCCGGGCTGGCACCTGGAGTGCTCCGCCATGGCGCACAAGTATCTGGGCCGGGAGTTCGACATCCACGGCGGCGGCGTCGACCTCGTGTTCCCGCACCACGAGAACGAGATCGCGCAGTCCGAGGCGTACGGTGACGCGTTCGCCCGCTACTGGGTGCACAACGCGTGGGTCACCATGAGCGGCGAGAAGATGAGCAAGTCGCTCGGCAACTCGGTGCTGGTCAGCGAGATGGTGAAGCGCTGGCGGCCCATCGTGCTGCGCTACTACCTGGGCACCCCGCACTACCGCTCCACCATCGAGTACAGCGAGGAGTCGCTGCGCGAGGCGGAGGCCGCGTTCGGCCGCATCGAGGGCTTCATGCACCGCGTCGCCGAGATGACCGGCGAGGTCGCCCCGGCGGACGAGGTGCCGGACGCCTTCGCCGAGGCCATGGACGACGACCTCGGCGTCCCGCAGGCCCTGGCCCTGGTGCACACCACCGTCCGGCACGGAAACCAGGCCCTGTCCGCCGACGACAAGGAGGCGGCCACTCGCCACCTCGCCGACCTGCGGGCCATGCTCGGAGTGCTCGGCCTGGACCCGATGGCAGAGCAGTGGTCCGGCGGCGGCGCGGCCAAGGCGGCGGACGAACTGCACGGCGTGGTCGACTCGCTGGTCGCGCTCATCCTGGAGCAGCGGCAGGCCGCGCGCGGACGCAAGGACTACGCGACCGCCGACGCGATCCGCGACGAACTCGCCCGCGCCGGCCTCACCATCGAGGACACCCCCTCCGGCCCCCGGTGGGAGATCGGCTCCTCGTCCGCCTCCTGACGCACCCCCGCCCGACCCGCGTCCCCCTCCCGCCCGTCGCGGGCGAGGGACGCGGGGTCGGGCGCCCGCGCCGACGGGCCGGCGCGGGCGAGGGGCGCCACGGCCCCGGTCCCCGGTACGGTCGGGGATAATCGCACCGTACGCACGACCACCGTCGGACCACTCCACGACATTTCCATCGCAGGAACGCAGGAAGCACAGAGGTACCCCATGGCCGGCAACAGCGCACGCCGCAACCGCCGCACGTCCAACAAGAAGGGCGCGCAGGTCGGCAGCGGCGGCCAGCGCCGTCGCGGCCTGGAGGGCAGGGGCCCGACCCCGCCCGCCGAGATGCGCAAGGGCCACGCCAAGCAGCGTGCCGCCCAGTCCAAGGCGCGCCGTGCGCAGGGCCGGCAGAGCGGCCCCCGCCGCGGGGCCGGCAAGGGCAGGGGCAGCGCCGAGCTGGTCGTCGGCCGCAATTCCGTGGTCGAGGCGCTGCGCGAGGGCGTCCCGGCGACCACCCTCTACGTGCAGCAGTTCATCGACAACGACGACCGCGTCCGGGAGTGCGTGCGCCTCGCGGGCGAGCGCGGCGGCATCCACCTGATGGAGGCGCCGCGTCCGGAACTCGACCGGATGACCAACCACCTCAACCACCAGGGCGTCGTGCTCCAGGTGCCGCCGTACGACTACGCGCACCCGGAGGACCTGACCGCCGCCGCCTTCGACGACGGCGAGGACCCGCTCATCGTCGCCCTGGACGGGGTCACCGACCCGCGCAACCTCGGCGCGGTGGTGCGCTCCGTCTCCGCCTTCGGCGGCCACGGCGTCGTCGTGCCCGAGCGCCGCGCCGCGGGGATGACGGCGGGCGCGTGGAAGACGAGCGCCGGAACCGCCGCCCGCACGCCCGTCGCCCGCGCGACGAACCTCACCCGTGCACTGGAGACGTACCAGAAGGCCGGTCTCACGGTCGTCGGTCTCGCCGCGGACGGGGACACCGAGCTGACCGAGCTGGACGTGCTCGACGGTCCGGTCGTGGTCGTCGTCGGCTCGGAGGGCAAGGGCCTGTCACGTCTGGTCGGCGAGACCTGCGACGTGCGGGTGCGCATTCCGATGCCGGGCGGAGCCGAGTCGCTGAACGCGGGCGTCGCCGCGGGCGTGGTGCTGTACGAGGCGGCCCGCCGCCGCGCGTGATCTGAGGACCGCGCCCGCCGGTGGCACCGGCGGGCGCACCTGCGCCCGGAAGCGATCGCTTCGTGTGGTGATCTGGTCGCTTGACGGGTCGCGGACAGATCGGCGCGGTCAAGGCAGTGTCTTCTCCGTCCGTCACTCGGTTAGATGAGTGTGGACACGAGAACACCCCGCACACCTACCGGGGGAACGCGCGGATTCACCGACGACGAGCCCGTGCTGAGCACGGTCAAGGTCCCGTCCGACCCCGGGCAGGTCATCGTCAACCACGTGAGCTTCCGGGTGCTGCTCGCCGGCCCCGCACCCCGCAGCGCGGCCCTTGAGGCCCCACGGCTGCGCGCCGCCCGTGCCGCGGGCGCCAAAGTGGGCTTCGGCGCGACGGCGGGCGCCTCCGTCGGCGCCGCCCCCAGAGCCGGACGACGCCGGGCCCCTCTCGTGTGGAGCGGCCACGCCAACCCCGAGGACACCGGCGCCATCCGGCTGCTCCAGGCCGTACGGGTGCCCCCGACCGGCCTGCTCCCGAGCCCGTCCGCGGCGCCCGAGGCGGCGAACGCCTCCACCCGGACGCTCCCGCGCCTCGACGACGCGCCCCCGACCGTCGTCGGCCCGCGTGGACCGGGTCCCTCGGAGCACACCCAGCCGCTGCTGGCCGGCGTACGGCCCGCGCGCGGCGCGTACGACGACCTGCCCGGCGGCCCGGACGGCACAGGCCACCTGGACGGACCGGCTGACGACGGCGAGGCGTACGCCGACGGGGTGCGCCGCCCGCGCCGCAACGACCCGGTGCGGCACGCGTACTACCCCGGCCGCCGGATGAACCTCGGGATGGTCCTGCTCCCGCTGCGGATCTTCCTCGGCTTCATCTCGGTCTACGCCGGCATGGGCAAGCTCAGCGACCCCGTCTACTTCAACGGCGGCGCCCGCGGCTCGATGGTGACCTGGCTGCGCTCGCTCGAGCCGTGGGCCATCGCCACACCGCTGCACGACTTCGCGGTGTCGCACCCGGTCGGTGCGGGCCTCACCGTCGCGTTCCTCCAGGTCGTGGTGGGTGTCCTGACCATCTTCGGGCTCTGGCAGCGCCTCGCCGCCGGCATCGGCGCCGCCCTGTCCCTCGCCCTGCTGGTCACCGTGAGCTGGAGTTCGGTGCCCGTCTACGACACCCCGGACATCATCTACCTCGCCGCCTGGAGCCCGCTGCTGATCGCGGGAGCCCCGGTCTACTCACTCGACGGCCGGCTGGCGGGAGAGGCGTGGCGCACCCTCGGGCCGCGCGCGGACATCTGGGACCTGCGGCGCCGCGTGCTGCGCCGCGGCGCGGTCGTCGCGGTGCTCGTCTGCGGTCTGGCGCTGCTGGTCGGCGCGGTCCTCGGCGGCGCGGTCCGCGCCTCGGACGCCCCCCGGGTCTCCGAGCCCGGCCAGCCGCCGGTCAACCACCTGCCCGGCTCGCCGCTGCCGCAGGAGCCGAAGAAGAAGACCGGGCCGGACGGCAGCACCGGCGTCCGCACGCCCGGCACCGACCGCACCCCGGGGCCGTCCGCCTCCAGCGCGGGCACGCCGAGCGGGCGCAGCGGGGCGCCGAGCGCCCCGAGCCAGCAGGAGACCGTGCAGGCACCGGCACAGCCCGCCGCGCCGCAGGCGCCGGAGCAGCCGGCCGCCCCCTCCACCACGGGGACCGGCAGTTCCGGCCCGTCCGGCGACGACAGCTCCGCGGGCGGCGGCACGGCCACCGGCGGATCGACGGGCGGCGGCACGACGGGCGGCGGCGGGCCCGAGCGGGGCGGCGCGCTGGGCGGCCTGCTCGGCTGAGCCACGGCGGCGCCGCGACGTACCAACGGCCCGGCGGGACATCCCGCCGGGCCGTTCGTACGTCCGCCCCCGGAGACGGGCGGCGTCAGCGCCCGGGCGGCCGGCCCTGGTCGCCGTACGGGTTCCCGCCGGGCCCGCCGGGACGGTCGTGTCCGCCGCGGGTGTCGCCCTGCGTCCCTCCGTGCGGTCCGCCCTGCGTCCCTCCGTGCGGTCCGCCCTGCGTCCCTCCGTGCGGTCCGGGCCGTCCGAGCTCCTGCTTGAGCCTGCGCTGGGCCTTGTCCACGTGGCGCCGGTACTTGCCGTGCGTCTTGCGGTCGATCAGGTCGCCCGCCACGTCGATGCCCTTCGCGGCCTTGCTCTCGTGGCCCTTCAGCATGCTCTTGATCTTGTTCATCATGGACATCTGGATCTACACTCCTCTGCCGCTCGTCCACGGCCCAGCATTGCCGCACGCCGTACGGATCGCACATGGAGAGCGTCCGGGGCGCGCCGTGCCCGTGGGCGTCTCGGCCGCTACCCGACGGCTGTCCGGCCGGGGCGTTCTCATGCCTCCCCGGCGAGTTCCCGTGCCGCTTCGGTGAGGTCCTTCGCCGTATCGATGGCCCGCCAGTAGGCGCCGTGCGGCAGCGGGTAGCCGGCCAGCGCACGTTCCCGGGCGAGGCGGGGGAAGGTGGTCCGCTCGTGGTCGCCCCGCGTGGGCAGCAGGGCGGTGAACGCCGCGGAGAACACGTACACGCCGGCGTTGATCAGGTACGGCGACGGCGGGGCCTCGATGAAGTCCAGCACGTGCCCGAACTCGTTGGTCTCCACCGCCCCCCAGGGGATGCGCGGCCGGGCCAGCGCGAGCGTCGCCGTGGCGTCCCGTTCGGCGTGGAAGTCGGCCATCTCGCGCAGCGAGAAACGGGTCCAGATGTCGCCGTTGGTGGCATACCAGGGCTCTTCGGGGCGGGGGAGGGAGGCGGCCGCGTAGCGCAGGCCGCCGCCGCGGCCGAGTGGCTCGTGCTCCACCACCACGCTGACCCGCAGCGGGAGTTCGGTCGCCTCCAGCCAGCCCTCCAGTACCTCGGCGAGGTGGCCGCAGGAGATTACGGCGTCCGTCACGCCCTCGGCGGCGAGCCAGGCCAGCTGGTGCCCGATGATCGGCGTGCCCGTGCCGGGGATCTCCACCATTGGTTTCGGGCGGTCGTCCGTGTACGGGCGCAGGCGCGTGCCCTGGCCGCCTGCCAGGACGACCGCCTGGCTGGGGCGGTGCGAGGTGTGCGGAACGTCGGGCTCGTCGGTCCGGTCACTGGTCATGACGGCACCCTATGGGCGGCCCGGGCGTGATGCGGAGGCGCCGGGCCAGACGCAGGGGCCGGCCGCCACCCGCCGCGGTGGGGGCGGCGCCGGGCGGGCGGGCGCGCACGCGCTTGCGGAGGGCGCACGTCCTTGGACGCGCACCCTCCGCAGGCCACCGCGCAGCCGCGTCGGAGCGCCTTCGGGCGCTTCCGCGTGGTCGCGCTAGCGCATCTGCGCGACGCCGGTCGCGAACGAGGTGTCGCAGACCGGGCGGGAGAAGCCCTGCGCACGGTGCACGGCGCCGTACTTCTTCACCGCGGCGCGGCCGAGCGCCTTCGCGATGGACGTGCAGTGCTCGGCGAGGGACGGGCGGCGCTGCATCTCCCGCTGGAGGCTGGTGAGCGCGACTCCCGGGTCCTTGGCCTGGAGTTCGGTGATCAGACGCTCCTGAAGTACGTCCTCCGGCGCCGCCGGAGCCCCCTGGCGCGTCGACGACTTCTCCGCCGATGCCGTGAGGAGCTGGGACTCGGAGGGGTCGGCCGCCCAGGGCACGCGGGCCACCGCGAGCGTCCCGGACATGACCAGGACGACGGGCAGCACGAGTGCGAGGGAGCGGCCGATCCTGCGGGCTGCTTTGTTCGCTGCGTGGTGTGTCACGGAGCGATCGTAGCGAGGAGTGATGATGAAGCGACATTCCGTCACTCTGTCGAGGGAAGAAAAACTTCGAAGTCGCGTCATGGTGTTGACGCGCACCGCCCGAAACCGGTGTAAAAGGGCCGTACCCCCGGGAGTTCCGGAGGTACGGCCCGTCGTCCGACAAGGGGCGTACGGCGTGTCGCCGTCCCGCGCCCTCGGCGCCGTCAGTCGCTGAGGCGCTCGCCGGTCGAGGTCGAGAACACGTGGGTCTCGCCCGCGCGCGGCACGACGTGGATGGTGGAGCCCTTCTCCGGCACGTCGCGACCCGCGACGCGGATCACCAGTTCCTTCTCCTTGCCGCCGATCTCGGCGTTGCCGTACACGTAGCCGTCCGCGCCGAGTTCCTCGACGACGTCGACGGACACGGCCAGGCCGGCGTGCTCGTCCTTCTTCAGGCCGCCGCCGTCGCCGTTCACCAGGTCGAAGTGCTCGGGGCGGCAGCCGACCGTCACCGTGGTGTCGCCCTTGGAGGTGGCCGAGGACAGGGCCTCGCGCTCCACGGGCACCACGCTGTTGCCGAACTTCACACCGCCGTCGGTGACCGGCACCTCGACCAGGTTCATCGCCGGCGAGCCGATGAAGCCCGCGACGAACAGGTTGGCCGGCTTGTCGTACATGTGGCGCGGCGAGTCGACCTGCTGCAGCAGGCCGTCCTTCAGCACGGCCACCCGGTCGCCCATCGTCATGGCCTCGACCTGGTCATGGGTGACGTACACCGTGGTGATGCCCAGGCGGCGCTGCAGGCTGGCGATCTGCGTACGGGTCTGGACGCGGAGCTTGGCGTCGAGGTTCGACAGCGGCTCGTCCATGAGGAACACCTGCGGCTCACGCACGATGGCGCGCCCCATCGCGACGCGCTGCCGCTGACCGCCGGAGAGCGCCTTCGGCTTGCGGCCCAGGTACTCCGTGAGGTCCAGGATCTTCGCCGCGTCCTCGACCTTCTGCCGGATCTCCGACTTCGGCACACCGGCGATCTTCAGGGCGAAGCCCATGTTGTCGGCGACGGTCATGTGCGGGTAGAGCGCGTAGTTCTGGAACACCATTGCGATGTCCCGGTCCTTCGGTGGCAGGTGGGTGACGTCACGGTCACCGATGCGGATGGCGCCCTCGTTGACGTCCTCGAGCCCGGCGAGCATCCGGAGCGAGGTGGACTTGCCGCAGCCGGAGGGGCCGACGAGGACGAGGAACTCGCCGTCCTCGATGTCGATGTCGAGCTTGTCGACAGCGGGCTTGTCGCCACCGGGGTAGATCCGGGTGGCGCTGTCATAGGTGACCGTGGCCATGCCTGTGTACTCCTTCACCGGCAGGTACGTGCCGGACGATCCGTAGTAAAGGGGGATTGTCCTCCCGGCGGGGAGGTTTCCGAGACGTTAACCCGTCGCCCACGTGCTTGTCAGTAGTCCCGGCCGGTCGAAACTCCACGTCGTCACCCCGATGCGGGCAGGTACACTGCACCCCGGGCGCCACCCGGCACGCCGCCTTAGCTCAGCTGGTTAGAGCATCTGTCTTGTAAACAGAAGGTCGTCGGTTCGAATCCGACAGGCGGCTCCAGTTCACAGGCCCCGTCCCAAGATCGGAACGGGGCCTCTGTCGTGCGTACAGCAGCGAAGTACAGCAACCGGGGTGATCGTCAGGAGCTGGGTGGGCTCTGACTGACCGTTGCAGTGCGCCGCGGATGCAGCGGCGCATGTGAAGTCCGCCACATCGGAGGGGTGCTCCCTCGCTGTCCGGCCTTCCATCAGGCGTGTGAGCTGTACAGATGGATACTCTCGTAAAGCGGCTTACTGAACCTGTAAAGTGCTTTACATTCGCAGTCATTGATGGTAGGAGCTACGGTCTTGCTGTGGCACCTGACTTGGCATCACTTATGGCTTCCGCTGCTTCTGGGGCGTTCCTTTTCATCGCTACAGTCTCGGCGTTCCTCTGGCTGGCTCTCCTCGCTCGCAGTGATCACCTGCGCGCCCGTGCAAAGGAGCTACTCCGGATTGTGTTCCGTCTTGAGTAGCGGTCAGGCGCTCCAGCCGCCGACGTTGACTCGGACGCTTGCGGCTAAGGCTCGGGCCTTGGCTCCTAGGGGGGACCGCCGAACCTGTTGGAGAGCCGTTGCAGCGCGTCCCGGATCTCCTCGTCGCTGGCCTCGGAGTACACGTCGAAGGTCATCGTGAACTTGGAGTGCCGCAAGATTCGTTGTGCCACCTTGGGGTGCACCTTCATGGCAACGAGCAGCGAGCCCGTGGTGTGCCGGGTGTTCCGGAGCGGGATGCCCCGGAGGCCGGCCTGGCGGATGCGAACGGAGAAGGCCCGGGTGAGGTTGCCGGGCTCGATAGGGGTGCCGTAGCGGGTGGTGAAGATCAGCCCGTGCCCGTCCTGCCAGAGGTCGCCGGCCTTCTGGCGGTCCTGCTCCTGCTGACCGAGACGCTTCCTGAGCGCGCCGAGGCAGAGCTCGGGCAGAGGAAGGAACGTCTCCGAGTCCTCCGTCTTCGTCTCGCGGTGCAGCACCTCACTGCCGGCCCGCTGCAACTGGTGGTCGATGTAGAGCTGCCCGGCGTCGAAGTCGATGGACTCCCAGGTGAGGCCCAGGATCTCCCCGCGTCGCAGTCCGAGCGTGAGCGCCAGGACCCACGCCGCGTAGAGCGGGTCATCGGCAGTGGCGGCGTGCTCCAGGAAACGGCTCGCCTCCTCGACGGACCACGCCTTGATCTTGCGGCGCCGCGGCTTGGGGACCCGGACGAGCTTGGCGACGTTGCGGGAGATCTCCTCCTCGACCACCGCCTGACTCAGGGCCGCACGCAGCGTGTCCCGAGCGATCTGCACGACTCGCCCGCTCGGGTACTGCTCGCAGCACTCACCGATGGCGCAGCACCGCTGACGTTCGGGACGGCGCTTGGCGTCCTTGCGCTGTGCGCAGCACTGGCAGGTGTCGGCGAGCTTCGTCAACCACTCGCGCGCGTCCCGCACGGTCAGCTTGTCGAGCCGCTTGGCGCCCAGGTGCGGAGCGATGTACAGACGCGCCGCCCCCTCGTACGCCACATACGTCAGAGGAGCGAGGTTCGGCTTCACGACAGAGGTCAGCCAGTAGTCGAGGAAGCCGGCCACCGTGCGGTGCCGGGTGGCGACCGGGCCCCTACTCGCCTCGCCGTGCAGCTTGACCCACTTCTCATGCACCTCGGCACGGCTCTTGCCGTACACGTACTTCCGCTTCCGCTTCCCGTCTGGCGTGTCGACCCAGGCGTATGCCGCGAAACCGTTGCGGTAGGGGTAGATCGAACCTTCGCCGTTGCCCCGCTTGCCGCTCATGCCGACCACCGCTCAGCTTCAGCAGCGCAGCGCTCGACGTACTCGTCCACCCACGCGGGCAGGATGCGACGGTTGCGGCCGATCTTCACGGAGCGGATCTCGCCCGTAAGAACGAGCATCTTCGTCTTGGACAGCCCGAAGCCGAGCATCTCGGCGACCTCGGCTGTGGTGTGCCACTTCCTCTCGATCACGGCTGCGCTCATGGCTAGTCTCCTTCCTGAGCACGTAGGTCTTGCAGGGCTTCGCGGGCTGTCTCGCGTCGAGTTCGGATCTCGGCAGCGATGCCGGCGGCGAGTGCGGATTCGCCAGGGGTGTGGCCGTGACCGGCGTACTGCCAGTCGGCAAGGACGAGGACGGTGTCCGGCTCCAGGTCCTCGATGCCGAGTGCGGCGGTCTGCTCGGCGGCGCGGTAGTCGGCTCGGGCCTGCCGGAGGGCGCCGAGGGTGGTGGAGTACCGGCGCGACTTCGTGGAGAAGTGGCCCCGGAAGCCGAGCATGTGTGCCCAGGCCCACAGCCGCCGGTCCGGATACACCGGGTCGAGGTCCTTGCAGGCCCGGACAAGGCGGCGGGTGTGGTCGGGCACCTGGTGGTGGTCGAGTTCGGCCATTTCGCCGATGCGGCGGTCGAGGGTGCCGGTGGTCTCGGCGGCTTTGGTGGAGTACTTGGCGATGTAGGAGGCGACGGCTTGCTCGGTGAGTTCTGATCCGTCCCCGAAGGCCTTGACCGGCCGCACGTCGAGCTGTGTGCCCCAGCGCAGGGTGTGGGCAGGATGCCCATCGGTCGCGGGCACGGTGACCGATGTGTACGAGTGCCGGATCGCAGCCCGGATGGCGTCGGTCAGTAGCCCGAGCGTGGCCCAGGAGGGCGGCGGGTCTTGTGGCCCGTCGGGGCCGTCGAGGCGGATCACGGTGTGGAAGTGGATCGCGCCTCGGCGCTGGAATTCTGCGACCTTGCCGAAGGACACCCGTGCCGTGTTGGACAGCTCCCGTTGGGTGATCCCGGCGCGGCGGGCGATCTCGCGGCGGAGGCGGGTGGTGAAGCGCTGCCAGAGCTGTCCGGCGTGGTTGTTGAACAGCACGGCCCCGGCGTAGTCGTACGACTCCGGGTCGAGTGGCGTGCCCAGGGTGTCGGAGTCGGCGGGGTGGCGGGTGCCGCAGCGGCAGCGGCCGGAGTCGGGCCGGTTGTGCACGGGGCCGAACGACGGCGCGGTGAGGGTGGCGAAGACGCGCGGGTGATCCCGCACCGTGGCGGGGATGTCGCGGCGGTCGTCCCCGGCGAGTCCAGCCCTGATGAGGTGCCAGGTATCCCCGGCGTAGGTGTGGGCGCAGGAGGGGCAGCGTGAGGCGCGGCGGTTGCCGCAGGCGACGCGGAGCCGTCCGCCGGGCTCATCCTCGGTGGAGTAGCGCTGCAGCGTCTCGCCCGTGGTCTTGTCTTTGGTGAGGGTCCAGCCGGTGAGGTGGATGGGGTTGGCGCAGCCGCCGGTGCGGCGCACTTGTTCTTGCCAGCGGTCGAAGCCGGGGGACCCGGCCACCCTGAGCGCGTCGGCGAGGGTGGTCGGGTCCAGCGTGGCCGCCGGTGTGGCGGTGTGGGTCATGCGCGCACCTCTGCCGGGCGGGTGCGGAGCGGGGTGGTGCCGGTGCCGTTGCAGGCCGGGCAGGTGGCGCGGAGGGTGCGGCGGGTGCCGTCGGGGTGGCGCTGGCCGGTGTCGATGGCGACGACGGGGAAGCCGTCGCAGTCGCGGCAGTGCCGCATCCGTCGGGCGGTGATCGTGTGGGTCATGATGGGTGTCTCTTCTGATCTGACTGGGTTGGTTGGGGGCTGTGCCCTGCCGGGGCGGCGGATGCTTGGCGGTATCGGTGCCGCCCGGAGGGCCGGTCAGCGCTGGTGCTGGCCGTTGAGCAGGGAGCGGACGACGAGGGCGCAGACCGCGAGGGATGCGGCGGTGATGGCGACTGCCAGGAGCATGGAGACCAGGACCGTGCCGACGACGAGGACGGCCGCGGTTCCACCGGCCACCAGCGCGGCAGCGGTTCCGGGCGTCATCCGGGCCGAAGCCGCGGGGACCGGAGTGGCCGGCGCATGCACCGGGGCCGGGTGCTGGCAGTCGCAGCCGGTCGGTTCGACAGCGGCGCCGGGACGGATTGCGGCCGGAGTGACCACGTGCGGCGTGGTGCCGGTCGGGGCCGGGACGGTGGGGTATTTCGGTCGGAACATGGCGGGTCCTTTCGTTCAGTCGTTGGTGCCGTTGACGATCTGCGTGCCGGTCTCGGCGCCGCCCTCGATGACCGGGGCGATGAAGGTGTCGGCCAGCAGGAAGCCGCCGAGGAGGAGGGTCACGACGAGCCAGGTCGGGGGGCGGAAGAGCTTGATGCCGAAGTAGCCGAAGACGGCCAGGAGCGCGACGAGCGGGATCTCTACGGACATGGGTCGGTCTCTCCTTTCAGCGGATGCGGCAGCGGTGGGTGCGGGCGGCAAGCTGGGCGGCGGAGCGGGTGCCGTAGTCGGCGGACCAGCCGCAGCGCTCGGAGGTGCACACGGCTGCGTGGCGGGTCTGACCGGTGCGGCGGTCGCGGTGGGTGCCGATCTGCACCGGGCCGATGCGCTCGACGGAGTGGAAGAAGTCACGGGCAGCCACGATCAGTTCTCCTTGTCGGTGTCGGTGGTGCGGGCGTCGCGTTCGTCGGCTTCGGCCCGGAGTTCGCGGGCGAGGAAGTGGTGTCCGGTGGCGTCCATCTCGTCGGCGGCGTCGCGGAACTCTGCGGCGGTGGGCTCTCGTCCGGCCATGGCGGGTGTGTCCTTCCGGTCAGGTGAGTTGGGCGGCGATGGCGTCGGCCATCGGCGCGGGGACGCCCAGGCGGGCGCGGAGGGTGTCGGTGTCCATCGGCGCCCCGGTGCGCTCCTGGTGAGCAGTGGCGAGCTTCCGGGCGTGCTCGACCAGCGGAGCCGGAACCGAGACCGCCGGTGCCGGGGCGGGGGCCTTGACCGGCTCGACCGGTGCGGGCTCCTGCTCGACCTGGGTGGTCGTGGGTGCCGGCTCTTCGGCCGGTGCGAGCGCGGCCGGGGCGTGCTCCGGTTCGTCGGCGGTCGAGGTGTCGGTGACGAGGCCGTGGACTTGCCGCATGAGTGCGCCGAAGGCGAGGAGGGCGGCGGTCGGGGGGACGGCGGCGACGACGTGTTCCAGGCTCAGGGCGTCTTGTTCGACTCCGGCGACGTTGAGGCCGATGGACCCGAGTGACCCGGCGGCGGTGAGGGCGAAGGCCCACCAGTCCCAGGCCCCGCGCAGTGCGGCGCGGAACATGAGGACTTCACCGGCGAGGATGAACAGGTCGATGGTGCCGGGCCAGGCCCAGGCCCGCTCGGGGCTGGAGGCGAGGCCGTGTTCCTTGGCGACGTCGGCGAGGTGGGCGTAGGAGAGCCAGAACGCGGCCACGGTCAGGACGAGGATGACGGCCCCGGCGGTGAGGATCGCGGCCCGTTCTGCCTGCTGCTGCGTCATGGTCGGTTCACTCCTTCCGGTTTTCGGCATGGGTGGGGTAGGGGCGTGGCGTGAGGCGGTCACACCAACCGAGGGGGAGCGCGCGAAGGGGTCAGGCCGCTTCGGTCAGCTCACGGGCCCGGGCCGTGTCGAGGGCGGGCCGGTAGTCGGCCAGCTCCGGGAGCTCGGGGGTGAGGTCGGCGTGCTGGTTGCAGGTGTTGACGGCCTGCCGCAGCGTCGTGAACGGCGTGCGGGTGAGGACCCAGCCGCCGGAGGAGTCGGCGGCTACGGCGGTGCCGGGCCGGTCGGTGCCGATCTGGACGGCGGCGAGTACGGCGTCGGGTGCGATGTCGGCGAAGGCCATGTTCGCGGAGGCTTCGTCGTTGACGCGGTGGGCGGTGCGGCCGGTGAGCTGGGAGCGCAGGAGGGTGATGCCCTTGCCGAGGTCGGCGCCGAAGCGCTGCCCGCAGACCTCGACGTAGATGCCGGCGGCGCGGCCGAGCTGGGCGAGCCGGACCAGGGCGGTGACGATGGCGTCGCGCCGCTTCTCCTCCGCCTTCGTGGCGAGGGCGAGTTCGGCGACCTCATCGACCAGCAACACGACCGGTACCGGCCGCAGATGCTCGGGCAGGCCCCAGATGTCGGCGGTGATCTCCGCGTCCGGCACGTCGGCGCTGATGCGCTGCTCACGCCGGATGACGTCGAGGATCGTCTCCATGCGGTCGATGAGTGCTTCGAGCAGGCCCAGGGCGTCGTCCGGGTTGTCGGCCAGGGCGGAGAAGCGGCGGGCCAGCGGGTAGAGCTCCACACCGTTCTTGCAGTCGATCCCCACCAGGGCGACCCGCTGCGGCGCGAGCGCAGCCACCAGACGGCGCTGGTAGACGGACTTGCCGGACTGTGTGGCGCCGATGTTCAGCGCGTGCGGGACCTGCCGGTAGTCGCGGTAGTGCACCGAGCCGTCCTCGCGGAGGGAGACCGGAACCCGCAGCGTCGACTCTTCGGTCTTGGTGGGCATCTGTACCCGGCGCAGGACGTCGTAGCCGGTCATGCGCAGCTCGACCATCCCGGCCTTGACCTCTCGCGAGGAGACGCCCTGCATGCCGAAGGAGTGCCGCAACCGGTCCGAGGCGGCGGCGAAGTCGAACGCGTCCTGCCCCGGCTGGAGCTTGACCCGCACCACCAGACCAGTCCGAGTCACCCGGAGACGGCGGATGCGTGGGACGCGGGAGGCCGGCACCTCGCTGCGGGTGGCTCGTGCGAGCAGCAGCCGCAGTCGCGACGGCGGAACGGTCAGCCCGCAGGCTTCCATGACCGAGGCGTACCGGACACGGAGCCGGATCACCGCGACCAGGGCACCGAAGGTGAGCCAGTACCAGGCCGGGCGGCGCCACCGCAGCAGCGCCGCCATGCCCAGGATGACCACCACGGAGGCGATCGTCAGCGTCTCCATGGTCAGGCCGCCTTGGCCTTGGCGCCGGTGTCGGCCAGGGAGGTGACAGCGACGGCGCGGAAGGCGATGCCGTGCCGACGCTGGCCGTTGAACTCGTTCTCCCACGGCCGCGCGACCAGGCCGGTCAGCGCCAGCGGCGTGCCCATGGCCAGCTCACCGGAGACGCCGGTGTCCGGAACTGTGATGGCCAGGATCTCCGGGGCGTTGCCCTCCAGGGCGAACATCACGTTCACCGTCATGAGCTTCGCGCCGGTCTCGCGGTCGGTCTGGACCTCACCGGTCTGCCGGTTGACTTTCGGCTCAGCCGGACCAGCAGCCATGACCTGAGCGGCGTTGGTGTCGACGGGGATCTGACGCATGAGGAGACTCCTCTAGATGTGATCGACTCCGTCACTCATGTATATGAGTGACGGTTAGAAGAGTCGCGCACTCATGTGTATGAGTCAAGTCCCTTCTCGAAGTTTCTTGTTCGCGACGCTCTGACCTGCCGGTGCGTCAGTCCCCGGCGGCGATGCGGTAGTCGAGGACGAACTTGTCAGCGGCCATCACGGTGTCGCACACCTCGACCACGCGGCCGGTGTCCGTGATCGCTTCGCGCACCAGGTGGATGACGGGCGAGCCGGGGCTCAGGCTCAGACCGGACGTCTCCTGCTTGGTTGCCAGCCGGGCGCGGACGGTCTCGACGTACTCGGCGAGGGTGTTGCCGTGTTCCTCCAGGCGGGCGTAGATGCCACCGCCGCCGGGGTTCTCCGCGAACATCTCCGGGATGTCCTTGACCACGTCCCACGGCAGGTACGAGGTGGCCTCCTCGGTCGGGATGCCGTCGCTGAAGTACAGCCGCCGCCGGGCGAGCACCTTCGTGCCAGGCTCGACAGTCAGTCGCTCGGCGATCTCCTCGGGCGCCTCCATCGGACCGACATAGAGCACGTTCACCGACGGAGTGGACCCGGTCTGCTCGCTCTCGGCCAGGTACGCGGCCTTCCCGGCCTTGCGGTGCGAGCGGCGGAACCGGTCGGAGGACTTCCGGCGCACAGGAGGCCGGCGCTTCACGAAGGAGCCGCGGCCGTGGTGCGTCTCGACGAGCCCGGCCGTGCGCAGCTCGGCGATGGCCTTCCGGACGGTGCCGACAGAGCCGCCGTACTGCTTGATCACCTCGGCCTCACTGGGCACCTGCTCACCGGGGGCGAGTACGCCCTCGCGGATCTGCTGGGCCAGGCCCTCGGCGATCTGGAGATACTTCGGGACGGCCGAGTCGCGTGCCGCAGGTGTACCCATGTCCTTGCTTCCTCCTATGCTCCTATACATGAGTATCGGTACCCCGACAGCGCGGTCAACGCCGCTGCACTCCGTGTCCGTCGCCGGAGCGGTCATCCGCGAGGATGGCAGGTTCCTTACGATCAAGCGCGCGGACAACGGCAAGTGGGAGCTCCCCGGGGGCGTACTCGAACTCGACGAGTCACCGGAGGAGGGCGTGCGACGCGAGGTCTACGAGGAGACCGGCATCCGGGTCGAGGTAGACCAGCTCAGCGGCGTCTACAAGAACCTGGCGCGAGGCGTCGTGGCTCTGGTCTTCCGCTGCAAGCCGTCCGGCGGAGCCGAGCGCACCTCCGACGAGTCCACCGCCGTCGCATGGCTCACGCCCGAAGAGGTGACCGAGCGGATGAGCGAGGTCTACGCAGTACGCCTGATGGACGCAACTGCCAGCGATGGGCCGCATGTTCGCAACCACGATGGCCGCCAGCTCATCGAGACGCGGTAAGAGTTTCCCTACTTCATCAAGACGGCTCGCTCCGCTCGCCGCGCGGCCCGGCTCGCCGCCGGGCCGACGCTCCTGTCTCCGCCCCGCTCCGGCCCGGCCGCCGGCCCGCGCACGGTGCGAGCCACAGAAGGGGGCGCCATCGTGGCTGGGGCGGTCGGCTCCGTGACTTTAGGCAGCCACCATGGGGCGAGCCTCGAAGATCGGGGGCCCACTTCGGGCTATTGCGGGCAGGCTAGGTGCTGCCCGAGTCGCGGCAAGCTTACGGGCCCCCGATCTCTCGCCCCATGGCAGCTCCAGCCCAAAGTCACTCCACCAACCTCGAAGGTGACAGTCCGCTCTGACTGGCCTTCGGCAGTAGTTCAGTCATCGTTAGCGCCAGAAGCAAGTCGACGCTTCAGGCGCAGACAGTGCTCGTTGTGTGGATCTCGTTTTAGTCCTTCTGTCGTCCAGCCATCGGCAGCCTGAGTATCCTGGGTAAACATGCATAGCCAGGCGAGGCGAGAAAGATCGGTTGCGTCTGCTTCCTGATGACGCGATTCGAGTAGCAAACGCAGCTTACGAACCATGAGGCGCCGTTCGTCAGCGTCAAGAACTAGCTCCCTGCGAGAGAGGAGGCCGTTAAGCCGAGAAGCCGCAGAACTCAGATCTTTGAATGCTGGGCGAGTGAGCTCGGCAAGTTGCAACCGGGCGTTCATTTCAGCGAGCGGATCGTCGGCCGCCTGGTACAGAGCCACCAGACGATTCCATCCTTCTTGGTCTACTGGATTATTTTCGATGTAGCGATTAACAGAATGAATAGCCGCCGTCAGGTCGGACATCTGATCTCGCTGAAGTTGCGCTAGGGTAAGCCATGCCGACGGAAATCCGGTAGCAATGTATTCGATTACAGAAAGTTCCTGACTGACATCTTCTCCGTTCTCGGCTCGCTGCGCTGCCAATCTTGCCAAGCGGTCAACCCGGGGGCCTAGACCATGCGCCAGGTCTGTGGTGCTTGTAGCTCCAAAGCCTCTTATCAACTCAAGATCTGAGTCGATGGCAAATTTAAGCGGACTCGTCACCAGTTTCTTCTTCCCAAATTCCGCTGCCGCAAGCGGAATGGAGAGAAATTCCTGTCCATCGCCCCCCTCGCGAACAATTTCAATGAGAGACTTCTGCTCAAGATCTCGCAAAGCGGCATCGACGTCGAGATGGGCCATGTTGGTATCGGAATGTCCGGGCACAGGCCTAAGGAGCACCGCCTCCAGGCCGATGCGTGGTACAAGGGAGCGCCAATTGCACAGAGTTAGGAAGACCCGCTGAGCGGACGAGGAAAGAGAAGCGTAGGAACGGTCAAACAAGGCGTCAAGCATAACCTCTTTAGCGGCCATGACGCGCCGCGGGGTGATCCGGCGCCCTTCATTTGCCACTTCCCCAAGCAGTACTTTCGTAATGTACGGGTGACCGCCGGATTCGCGGTAAAGTGCGTCCCTGTATTCAGGGTCGATGAGCTCGAAGATGCCAAGCCTAACGGCCGTCACATCAACAAGTTCATTGAACTCACTTTCGTTCATTCCGCTTACTTCGATAGGGTAGTCTGCCTTAAAATCACGCGTGCGCGTCGTAATAAGCACCTTATTTGGGAGGCGAACGGAATTGCTAAGAAATTGGAAGAGTTCAGCTTGATCTCTGATGGTTTCGAAGTTATCGAGCACGAAAATGAATGGACCCCATTCTGAATCTCCGGACAAATTGCTCGACAAGTATTCTCGCGCCTCGGCCGCCTTCGGTGAAGGTGTAATTTCCATCAATCCGGCGAAATCTCTCGCTACGTCATCGATAGAAAGTACGTCGGGGCGCACCACTTTAGGTCCTTCTGGCAGCAGGTCAATATCCCGTGCGCTGAACCAGATAATGCCAAAGAAGGAGTCCGTTTGGGAGATTTTATGAAGCACTTCCAAAGCCAGGGAGGTCTTGCCTACGCCCCCGCGGCCTTGCAGAGTAACTACCGGGTGGCGATCGTCACAGAGAAGTTCCGCAAGTTCTCTTTCTAGGGCAGCACGCTCCACATAACGATCCGGGCGCGGAGGTACGTTACTGAGAGCCTGCCCTACATAGTCCATAGCCGGATTCGCGGTTGTCTCCGAAGGGGGTTGTGCCTCCTTCGGGAGAAGGTATCCGCTACCATCAATGGTGCGCACCTCATCGCTGACATAAGACAGCGCTTCGAATTTGCCGTTACGGAAATTGCCATTCGGTAGATAAAAGTCTGTAAGGTCGGGGTCTGTGAAGAGAAGCGAAGAACGGCGGGGTTCCCCTAGATAGACATAGCTGCCATCCGGGAGGGAGTGATCACTCTCGCGAGCGAGGTGGGCGAACTCATCTCGCCCATTACCGAAAGCGCTGATGCGGTACTTTCCTGACAGGCTTCGGTGGAGATGGGCCCATGCTCGGTTGAAGGCAGGTGCATGCTCCAAGACCGCTGCAAGTGATTCTTCGAGTGGTGGGCAGATGCTGGAAAGCGTGGCACCGCGTGGGGCACCGTGGCCGCGCGTGCGGTTTCTCAGCCAGCTGAATTGGCGCACCCAAGCCCTTAGACTGGTTCTTTGACGCGTGAGGTCCTCGTACGTCGCTTCAAGACATCTGCAAACCTCATTGAGAGAATCGACTGCCTTACGCTGCCAGCCATCGGCGCCTGGCTTAAACGTCTCAGAAATAGCCCGCTGAGAATCGCGGCCTGCGATGTTGAGATGCTGACTCGCAGGCCCTGAAACCGCCTGGTCCAAAACCTCAGCCCATCTTCCAATTCCATCTGCTCGAACCAGCTCGTACTCGAGAGAGTACCTATGCCGCTCGCGATCGTCTTCGATTGCAGTTAGAATCTCAATGACGAGCACTTTCGTCACCATCTCGCCCAAGTAAAGGAGGTCGAAAAAATAGGCAGTATCGGACTCCTCTTGCGCCAACCTCGATCGTTCGAGCATCCTGGAAGCGGGAATGAAGGAAATGGTCATGAAGTGAGACCTTCCAAGTGTGGCAGGGTAACGATACGGGCGCTGCTTCTGACGGTGTGACCACCACCTTCCAGGATAAAGGACCGATGGCGCTTGGTCTCTTCAATCGGCTCATCTTGCGTCGTTGAAGTCGACCGCATCGTCCCGTGGCACTACCAGGATGAACAACTCCCGGTCTCTCCCGTGCAGAGTGAGAGCTGGCAGCGGCACCGCATTGGACACGATGGCGGGGGCCGGCTGCGGCCGGGGCCGTCTCTGGGACCGTGCGAAGGTGGCCACGGCTGACAGAAGGCGAGGGAGGTTGACGACCGTCACACTCGCTGATCAGCTGACCGACACCGGAGCGGATACCAGCTGCTCGGCCAACTCGACGGCGACAGTCATCGGCGTCTCGCAGATGCCTTGGCTGTAGGTAGGCGTACGGCGCATCAGCCAGCGGTACCGTACGCCGTCGACCGTCAGATGCCGTGAGCCCTTGCGCAACAGGGTCACGCTTCACTCCTCGTTGGCAGTGCTGTACAGCAGCGGAGTACAGCAACCTTGGTGACCGTCCCCGACCGGTGGTAGCCGCGCGAGGTTCTGCAGCGGCCAGTATGGCCGTAGATGACCGAGCCGGTTACAGCTTGTAAACAGAAGGTCGTCGGTTCGAATCCGACAGGCGGCTCCAGTCCACTCCAGCTCGCAAGGCCCTTGCGGAATCGCTGGGGGCTTGTGGCATCACCGGCTGACATCAGCCGACGGTTCCGGGTGGCGCGACTGTGCGGGGCTGCGCGGGGCGGGGGGTTGCTCCCGGTCTGCGGGGCGGGGGATTCGGCATTACCGTGACAAAAGGGGTCACCCCCACGGTCGATCCCCCTGCAGGCCGCACTGCGGGAAGGTGGGGACCACGTGGACGTCACCGTGCACGCCCCCGGGGAGCTGAGCGCGGCGGACCGGGCGGCCTGGGCCGGTTTGCAGGCCCGGGCCTGGGAGTCGGGCAACGACGCGCTCGCGAACCCCTTCCTCTCCTACGGTTTCACGGCCGCGGTGGGTGACTGCTTCGGCGGCGTGCAGGTGGCCGTGGTGCGTGACCGGCGCGAGGGGCCCGGTGTGGCGGACGGCGGTACGGCCGCCGCGTTCTTCCCCTTCCGTCGTAGCCCTCTGGGGGTGGGGACGGCCGTCGGCCTCGGGGTGTCCGACTGTCAGGGCATGGTGCACGACGGGGACTTCCGGGCCGACCCGCACGAACTGCTGCGCGCCTGCGGGCTGGCCATCTGGGAGTTCGACCATCTCGCCGAAATGCAGTGGCCGTTCGGGGCGGCGGCCACCCGGTGGTACCCGTCGCCCGTGATCGACGTCGGGGACGGCTACGAGCCGTATCTCGAAGGTCTGCGGAGCCGTTCGCCGAAGCTCGTACGCGATCTGCGCCGACGTGAGCGCAAGCTGGAGCGCGAGCTGGGCGAGCTGCGCTACGTGCACGACGAGCGCGACCCGGACCTGCTCCGCACGCTGATGCGGTGGAAGTCGGCGCAGTACCGGAGGACCGGCCGCAGCGACCGCTTCGCGCAGCCGGAGCTGCTGGGGCTCGTGGAGCAGCTCTTCGGGGCGCACGAGCCGGAGTGCGCCGGGCTGTTGTCCGTGCTGTACGCGGGCGAGCGGCCGATCGCCGGGCACTTCGGTCTGCGGTCGCAGCAGGTGATCAGCTGCTGGTTCCCGGCATACGACACGGACCACTCGAATCTCTCGCCGGGCATGCTGCTGCACCTGAAGATGGCCGAACACGCGGCGGCCTCCGGGCAGGCGTATCTCGACCTGGGCCGGGGCGAGATGTGGTACAAGGACGCGCTCAAGACCCGTGAGCTGCGGGTCGGCGAGGGCTGGGTGAAGCGGCCGCACCCCGTGGCGTTCGCCCACCAGGTGCGGCGCGGTCCCCTGCGCGCGCTGCGGCGGACCGTGCTCGGCCGTCCCGGGCTGCGCCGCCCGGCGGACAGGCTGCTCAGGCGGCTGGGGCGACTGCGCTCCGGCAGCGAGGCGTGATCCTTCCCCCTCGTCGCCCGTCCCCGCACGTTCCGTCGCCATCGGCCGCCGCCGACCGCTGGGGGTGCCCTTCCGACCGCTCTGGACTTTCCGCGCAATCCGGGCATACGTTGTAAACATACGACGTTCTCCGCGCGCAGCCCGGCTGCGGCCTCAGTTTCAGGGAGGACCCCTTGAGTCCTGAGACGATCTCCGTGGTCATCTGCGTCTACACCGAGAAGCGCTGGTCGGACATCCTCGCCGCAGTGGCCTCGGTCCGCGCACAGACCCTTCCGGCCCATCAGACGCTGCTCGTCGTCGACCACAATCCCGCACTGCTCCGGCAGCTCGCCGCCCATTACGCTCCTGCGCCGCACGGGACGGTCACCGTGCTCGCCAACGCCGGGCCCCAGGGCCTGTCCGCGGGCCGCAACACGGGGCTCGCGGCGGCCACCGGCACACTCGTCGCCTTTCTCGACGACGACGCGGTGGCCGAACGCGACTGGCTCCGGCACTTCGCCGCCGCGTTCGACGACCCGCGCGTGCGGGCGGTCGGCGGCCGGACCGTACCCGCCTGGGCGTCCGGCCAGCGGCCCGCCTGGTTCCCGTACGAGTTCGACTGGGTGGTGGGCGGTTCCTACCGGGGGCAGCCGGAGGGCCGCGCCACGGTGCGCAACGTCCTCGGCGGCAACGCCGCCTTCCGCCGGGCGGTCTTCGACCAGGTCGGCGGCTTCGCCGTCGGTATCGGACGCGACCACGGCAGCCGGCCGCTGGGGTGCGAGGAGACCGAACTGTGCATCCGGCTGCAGCACGCGCTGCCCGACGCGCTGGTCCTGCTCGACGACCGCGCCGTGATCCATCACAAGGTCCCGGCCGACCGGGAGCGCTTCCGCTACTTCGCCTCCCGCTGTCACGCGGAGGGCCTGTCGAAGGCGCTGGTCAGCCGAAGCGTGGGCGCGACGGCGGGGCTGGAGACGGAACGCCGCTACGTCACCCGCGTACTGCCCGCCGGGGTGCTGGCGGGGATGCGGGACGCGCTGCGCGGACGCCGGGGCGCCGCGGGACGCGCGGGGGCGATCCTTGCCGGCGCTGTCACCGCCGCCGCCGGGTACGTCCTCGGCGCCCTGCGGGCACGCCGGGGCGGCACCGTGTTCGCCGTACCGACCGGTCTGGGGTGCGGGCCGCCATGACCGTGACTCCGACGGCCCGCCCGGCCGTGCCGATCCTGATGTACCACGCGATAGCCGACCGCCCGGACCGGTCCGTCTACCGCCTGTCGGTGTCTCCGGCGGCCTTCGCCGAGCAGATGGAGCTGCTGACCGGCCACGGGTTCTCCCCTCTCACCACCCGGCAGCTGTCGGTCGCGTGGCGGGACACGGGCTCCCTGCCCGCCCGGCCGGTACTGATCACCTTCGACGACGGCTACGAGGGCGTGCACCGGCACGCGCTCCCCGTGCTGAGCCGGCACGGCTTCCCCGCCACGGTCTTCGTGACCACGGGCTGGCTGCGCGGGGGTGAAGCCGCGGACAGCGCCCCGTGCGGCATGCTCGACTGGCAGCAGGTGCACGAACTCTCCGACGCGGGCGTGGAGATCGGCGCCCACACCCACCGCCACCCCCCGCTGGACCAGCTTCCCGACGACCGGTTGTGGTTCGAACTGCTCCACAGCCGGCATCTCCTCGAAGAGCGACTGGGCCGCCGCCCCGTCTCCTTCGCGTATCCCTACGGCTACTCCAGCGCCCGCGTCCGGCGTGCGGTGGGGGAGGCCGGGTATACCGTCGGGCTCTCGGTGGGGAACGCGATGGCCCGGCCCACCCAGTGCCTGTACGCGCTGCGCCGCCTGACGGTGCGGCGCTCCACCTGCATCGAGGAGTTCGAGGCCCTCGTCGAAGACCGGCTGGTCGGCCCGAACTTCGTCCTCGACCGGCTGCTGACGCACGGCTTCGCGGTCGGCCGGGCGTCCCAGCGCGCAGCCCGCAAGCTGTGCCATCCCGGGCCGGGGACCGTGATCTCGTGGTGGGCCGCAGCGCCTCCGGCGGTCGGCGACGGCCCCCGGACGCGCGCCCCGGACCCGGGCCCGGACCCGACTCCGGCCCCTGCCTCGGCCCTGGCCTCGGCCCCGACGCCGGCCCCGACCGCAGCTCGCGCAGCTCTCGAACCACCCCCACGTCCCCAACCACCCCCACGTCCCCAACCACCCCCACCTCCCGAATCACCCCCACCTCCCGAAGCGGCCACCCCCTCCGAGGGGCCGGGGCCCTCCGAGCCTCCGTCGCCTCCCGCACCGCCGCCCGCCGGCGGAAAGTCCGGGAAGGCGGGCGGTGGCACCGGCACCCCGCTGTTCCGCAACGCCTACGCGCTGATGCTCAACACCGCCCTCTCCGGGGTGCTGGGGATCGCCTTCTGGGTGCTCGCCGCCCGCTACTACTCGGACAGCGCTGTGGGTCAGGGGTCGGCGCTGATCGCGGCGATGAAGTTCCTCGCCGGACTCACCGCCCTGACCCTCCCCGGCGCATTGCAGCGCTTCATCCCGGTCGCGGGCCACCGCACCCCCAGGCTGGTCCTCGGTACGTATCTGGTCAGCGCGCTGATCGTCGCGGCCGCGGCCACGATCTTCGTCATCACCCTCGGTTTCTGGGGTCCGACCTACCGCCTGGTGGACGGAGGGCTGCCCGCCCTCGCCTTCCTGGCCTCGGTGATCCTCTGGGCACTGCTGACACTGCAGGACGGCGTGCTGACCGGGCTGCGCAGCGCGGTGTGGGTGCCCGCCGGTAACACCGTCTTCCTCGTCGCCAAGATGGTGCTCGTCGTGGCACTGGCCTCGGTGTTCCCCGTCGCCGGGGTCTTCGTCTCCTGGGCCGCCGCGATCGCCCTGTCGGTCGTTCCGCTGACGTGGCTGGTCTTCCGGCGGCTCATACCCCGCCACGTCAGCGCCACCAGAAAGGCCGTGTTTCCCGCGCCCCGGCAGATCGGGCGCTTCCTGGCCGGCGACTGCACCGGATCTCTGTTCTCGCTGGCCGTGATCTACCTGCTGCCCGTCGTCGTGGCCACGCAGATCAGCTCCGAACTGAACGCCTACTTCTACCTCGCGGCGGTCATCGGCTCCTCGATCGACCTCCTCGCGATCAACATGGGCGCCTCCCTGACCGTGGAGGGGGCGCACGCCCCGTCCCGGCTCGCGGCGCTCTGCCGGGCCTCGCTCCGCAAGATGGCCCTGATCATGGTGCCGATCAGTGTGCTCACGGTGCTCTTCGCGCCGCAGATCCTGCGGGTCTTCGGTGCCGAGTACGCCGACCACGCCACGCTGCTGCTCCGGCTCATGGCGGTGGCCACCCTGACCCGGGTCCTGTTCGAGGTGTACTTCGCGGTGCTCCGTGTGCAGAACCGGACTTCCCGGGTGGCGCTGCTGCAGGGCTCGCTCTGCGTGCTGCTGCTCGGCTCGACGGTGGTCCTGCTGGGGCCCTTCGGCATCACGGGAGCGGGCTACGCGCAGCTGGCCAGCCAGACCCTCATCGCCGCCGTCGCCTGCGTCGGCCTGGCACGGGTGCTGCGCCCCCGCCCGACGCCGGCGCCTCCGGCGGGGCCCGGGTCCGGGCGTGTGTCCCTGACCAAGGCCGCGGCACCGCCGGGCACGCCCTCCGGCGCGCCACGGGCCGCCACCCGTCGCGTGCGCCGCCGTCGGTGGGCGTGGCCGGTGGCTGTCGGCTGGGCGATGCTGGGTGCGGCGCTGGCCCTGTACTGGCTGCCGCTGCGCGGGATGACCGACGCCTCGCTGGACGCGATGAACGGCCTCGGCTTGGTGTCCGTCCTGCCGCGCACCACACTGCTCGGCGCGTTCCTGCTGGTGGTCACGTTCTGCTGCGGGCTGTGGCTGCGCACGCAGCACCGCGGTCTCCTCCTGGGTGTGCTGCTCGCGACGGTGGTGTCGCTGCACGCGGTGCCGGCGGTGATCGAGGCATTCCCCCGCTTCTCCACCGCCTGGGAGCACGCCGGGTTCGTGGAGTACGTCGAGCGGACCGGCAGCGTGGCCCCCGAGATGGACGGCCGCTTCACCTGGCCCGGCTTCTTCGTCGGCGTCGCCCTGCTCACCAGGGCCGGCGGCATCTCCGACCTCACCCCCCTGATGCAGTGGTGGCCGGTCGCGATCAACCTGCTCTACCTCGTCCCGGTGTTCCTGCTGCTCCGCGCCGTGCGCGCGACCTGGCGGGCCAAGTGGTGCGCGGCCTGGGTGTTCGTGCTGTGCGGCTGGGTCGGGCAGGACTACTTCTCGCCGCAGTCGGTGGGCTTCCTCGCGTACCTGGTGTTCGTGGCGGTGCTGCTGCTCTGGTTCCGCTCCTCGCCGCCGGACGCACGGAAGGCGGGCGCCCGGGTCCCCGGTGAGGCGCGGCCGCGGCGTGCCCGGGGCACCCGGGCGGCGCTGCTGCTGGCGCTCCTCATCGGGCTGTTCGCCTTCACCACGGTCAGCCACCCGCTCACCCCGTTCATCATGCTCGCCGCGGTGACCGGGCTGGTGCTGTGGAAGCGTTCCCGGCTCCGTGGGCTTCCGCTGCTGTGCTTGGTGATCGTGGCCACGTGGACCGGGTTCTTCGTCGAGCCGTACTGGTCGGGGCACCCGCTGTTCAGCAGCTTCGGCTCGCTCGGCGGGAACATCACCTCCAGCACCTCGGGCCGCATCGAAGGCGGCAGCAGCCTGCACTCGATGGTGCTCTACTGCCGGGTGCTCCTGGCCGCGAGCGTGATGGCGCTGGCCGCGTACGGCTGGCTGCGCCGGCGCAGGCGCGGGATCAGCGACCGGGCGCTCGTCATCCTCTTCGTGATGCCGTTCATGGGCGTCTGGCTGCAGTCCTACGGCGGCGAGATCGCTCTGCGCGTCTTCATGTTCATGTTGCCCGCCGCCGCGGTCCTGGCGGGTCTGGCGTTCTTCCCACGCCTCTCGTACCGCAGGCGGCCGTGGCTGGGTCTGCTCGCCGCGCTGATGGCGGGCCTGGTCCTCATGGGCGGCTTCCTCGTCGCCCGCTGGGGCAACGAGTCCTACGAACGGGTCCGCCCCAGCGAGGTGGCGGCGATGGACCACCTGGCCCGCCACGACGCCCCGACCGCCCGTGCGCTGTGGCTCGACACCGACCCGCCCTCCGTCCTGTCGCCGAACCTCCCCTGGCGGGTGACCCAGGACATGGAGAAGACCGTCTACAAGCCGGTCGTCTCGCCGCGCGTCCCGGAGAAGGCGGGCCCTCTGGTGCAGGGGCTGGAGGACGCGGGGCCGAACTCCTACCTGGTGCTCACCCGCGGCTCCGCGAAGTACCTGGAGCTGACGGCGGGTTACCCGGAGCACTGGTACGACCGGGCGACGGCCGCGCTCGACCGGCGCCCGGACGTCACCGAGGTCGTCGACCGGCGGGACGCGTCCGTGTACCGGCTGGCCGATCCCTACAGCGAGCCGGCGGATCAGCCCCAGGTCGGCAACACCGGCCTGAACGTGACCTGGACGGTCTGGTCGGTCCTCGGCGGGGTGGTGGCCGCGGTGCTGCTGGTCCTGCTGACGACCCGGGAGTTCGTACGGGTGCTGGTGCCGGACCGGCGACGGCTGCGCGCGATGCGGGTGTCCCTGCTGGCGGCGCTGCCGCTCGTGGGCCTCCTGGCGGTGGCGATCGTCAACCGCTTCCTCACGCTGAGTTGACCCCCTCGGCGGGGCGGGCCGGCGGCGTTCACCGCTGCAGCCAGGCCACCTCGTACGGGCCGAAGTCGACGGGCTCCCCGTCCACCTCGGCCCGTAGCGCGCGGCCCGAGGTGTTGACGGCGAGCACGGTGTCGGCGTCGCCGAGGACTCGCACCCGCGCGTCGTCGGCCCAGAGCGTGGCGAATTCGGTCCCCGGCGGGAACGCGGCGGCGAAGCCGCGCAGCAGCTCCAGCATGGGCCCGGCGACCTCGTCGCCGGGCGCCGGGCCGTTCTTCCACAGGCAGCCGGTGCAGCGGCCTCCGGCCTTCTGGGGGTTCCAGTAGAAGGCGGCGGCGGGATCGCCCCGGGCGATCTCCATCATCGCGGTGGCCTGGACAGCGGTGTGCTCGTCCTCCTGCCAGCCGGCGTCCGACGTCGTGACGTACCACTCGGACCACCACAGGGGCAGGGAGCTGCGCTCGTGCAGCCAGCGGCCGACGTCGGAGAACTTCTCGGTGGCCGTGAACCGGTCCGGGCTCAGCGAGTCGTCCCGGGCCGCGCTGGAGCCGTCGACGGCCAGGAAGTCGGCGCCCGCACGGTGGGCGAGCCAGTAGTCCAGCGCGTCCACCACACGCTGGTCGAGCGAGCCCCAGGGGCCCCGCACCGCGGACGCGTGGTGCGACTGCCCCGGCGGCACGCTGTCCATGCCCAGGTAGGGCCCGCCCACCAGGTTCCGCTGGTCGACCTTCTTCACGGCCTTGTGGACGGCGTTGTAGAGGCGCGTGTAGCCCTCGTAGTCCCAGCGGCCCTCGTCCGGGTTCCAGAAGCCCTTGAGCTCGTTCCAGACGACGAAGTGCCGGACGTCCGGGTACCGTTCGGCGATCCTGGCGGACAGCGCGGCGAAGTCGTCGTAGTGCTCGGGGGACGGCGCCTCCTCGATCCGGGACCAGTCGGTCCTTCCGGCCTTGCCGCCCTTCATCCAGTCCGGTGCGCAGCACAGGGTGATGACCGGTGTGCCGCCGGTCCTGCGGATCAGGGAGATGCGGCTGTCGAGACTGTCGAAGTCGTAGTCTCCCGGCGATGGTTCCGGATTGCCCGCGCCCCAGCCCATGATCGCCTGCACCTGCGGGAGCGGCTGCACGGACAGCTCGTCGACGATCGCCTTCCGCTCCGCGGGGCCGTCGCCGTCGGCGCTGCGCTGGGTGTGGGTGAAGCCCCATCCCAGGCCCGTGTCCGTCGCGGGAGGAGCGCCGCCCCTCTCCCATCCCGCCTCGCGCGAGCCGGAGTCCGACGGCGTGCCGCAGCCCGCAAGGAGCACGGCCGTCGCCGTTGCCGTGAGCACCGCCGTGCCTCCGGTGAGGTGAGCCGCCGCCCGTCGCAGAGCGGCGCTCACCGCCTGACGGGGAGGCTCCCGGGGCGCGTCGGTCATCGCGGCGTCAGTCGTCGGCGGGGGCGGTCCGGGGGCGGGCGCCGGGGCGTTCCGCGAGCAGTGTGTGAAGCACGCGGCGTCCGTCCGAGACGGCGTGCAGGTTCGACCGCCCGCTGCGGCGGGGCAGCTCCAGGCTCGGCACCTCGGCGATGCGCAGCCCGGAACGCAGCGCGTGCACGATCATCTCGGCCTCGATCTCGAACCCCGCCGCATGCAGGTCCAGTTGTTCCAGGAAGCTGCGGCGGAAGGCGCAGAACCCGTAGCAGAGGTCGGTCAGCTTGGTGCCGTAGAGATGGTTGACGGCCCCGAGGAGCACCTGGTTGCCGAGCCGGCGGAAGCGGGTGATGTCGAGGGAGCCGCCTCCCGCCATGAAGCGGGACCCCTTGACGAAGTCGTAGCCGTTCTCGAGGAAGTGCAGGAAGTGGGGTATCTCTGCGGGGGACATGCTGCCGTCGGCGTCGATCATCACGACGTGGTCGCCGGTGGCCGCCAGGAAGCCCGTCCGCAGTGCGTTGCCCTTGCCGGGCCCGCACTGGGGGATGAAGCGGACCGCAGGGAGGCACTGCGTCGCCATGAGCACGGTGGCGTCGCTGGAGTCGCCGTCGACCAGGATGACCTCGTCGACGCAGTCGGGGATCTGCTCGAAGACCCACGGGATGTTGCGGGCCTCGTTGCGGGCCGGAACGACCACGCTGACGGTCGGCCGGGCCGGAGGGACGTCCTCCGCCCGCCGCATCGGGTGCGGTGTGTTGTCGGTGGCCCGACGTGCGGGGTGCGCGGGCGGCGCCGCGTGCGCCGACGGTGTTCCGGCCGTCGAGTGCGGTGTGGCGTTCATGGTGTTCCCGTCCCAGATCGTGTATGTTTACACCGTATATGTACTTTCTAGGGTAAATCAGACATTCAAGTCAAGCCCTTCGAGGGAGCGACGATGCCGACGCAGGCCGACGGAGGTGGCCGGGGGCGCAACGGTCCGGAGCGCCGGGCCCGGCCACGCAACCGGACCGGGCGCCTGAGCCGGGAGCGCGTGCTGGCCGTCGGGCTGGAGCTGGTCGACCGGGAAGGGCTCTCCGCGCTGAGCATGCGGAGGCTGGGGGCGGAGCTGGACGTCGAGGCCATGGCCGTCTACCGGTACGCGGAGGGGAAGGACGCGCTCCTGGACGGCCTGGTGGAAGCGCTGTACACCGAACTCCAGGAGCGGCTGGACGCCGGGACCGAGGCGGCGGGCTGGCGCACGGAGCTGCACCGCGTGTCGCGGGCGACGTACGAGGTGGCACTCGCCCACCCGCACGTCGTCCCGCTGCTGGCGACCCGCATGCTGGCGGTGCCGCTGGCACGCCGGCCCCTTCCCGTCCTCAAGCAGCAGGAGCGGGTGCTGGTGCTGCTGGACCGGGGCGGTCTCGACGAGGACGCCGCCGCCGCGGTGTTCCGGGCCTACAACGGGTGGGTGCTCGGCTACCTCTTCGTCGAGCTCCGCGCCATGGTGGACAACCCGGAGGAGACCGACCCGGCGTTCCGGCTGGGTCTGCACCGGATGCCGGTCAACGAACTGCCGCGGCTGCGGGACAGCGCGCCCGTGCTCGCCGAGCAGGGGGGCGTGGAAGGGCTGGCTGCCGGGCTCGACGCCCTGCTGGACAGGCTGGTGCCCCCACGGCCGCGCCGGTGATACGGGGGGTCGTGCACCCGGTGGCCCCGGCGGGGCCCGTGGCGCGGTCAGCCGGGGCAGGGCTCGGAGATCCTGGCCGTGGCGAGGTCGACCGCGATGTGCGTCGGGTGTGTGCCCGGGAGGGGCGTCTGGGCGCAGACCTTCCAGTGCCGGACGGAGATCTGCCGCCGGCCCTCCCCCGAGGCGTCGTGCGAGGTCGGCGTCGAGAAGCCGGCCGCCCGTGCGGCCTCTCGTGCCGCGTCGAGGTTCTGGCCGACGAGGCCGGGAAGCACCGCCGTCTCGGTGAGCGACGGGGACGGTTGCGGGCGGCCGTCACCGGCGCGGACGACGGGCGGTCCGGGCTCCGACTCCGGCACGGAGGCCTTGTGCGAGGGCTTGCCCGGGGGTGCGGGTGCCGGAACGGTGCGGGCGTCGTGTGCCACGGCGGCGGCGCCCACGAGTACCAGGACGGAGCAGAGCCCCACGCCGATCCGCTGCGGCGTGCTCGACTTCGTGGCCGGCTCGGGGTTCACGGGCACTCCGGAGGAGAGGGGGCGGGGGCCTTGCGAAGAAGTGACGCCTGGCGCGGCGCGAGGGTTGCACGCCCTGCGGGACGGGTTCAGCGGCGCGGGCCGGACCGGGTGCCGTACAGGGTGAACGCGGTGTTGACCAGCGCCACGTGGCTGAAGGCCTGCGGCGCGTTGCCGAGTTGACGTCCGCCGACCGGGTCCCACTGCTCCGACAGCAGACCGAGGTCGCTGCGGACGGACAGGACGTCCTCGAACACCGCCCGGGCCTCCGCGCGCCGGCCCGCGGCCGCGAGAGCGTCCGCGTACCAGAGCGAACAGGCGAGGAAGGCTCCCTCGCCACCGTGCAGGCCGTCCACCGCGTGCCGCGCGGAGTCGGAGACCGGCGCGTACCGGTGCAGGAAGCCGTGATGGCCCAGACGGTCGCGGATCGCGTCGACGGTGGCCAGCACCCGCCGGTCCCGCGCGGGGAGGAAACCGAGACGGGGGAGAAGCAGCGCCGTCGCGTCCACCGAGGGCGCGCCGTAGTACTGCACGAACGTGCCCTGCCCCGCGTCCCAGCCGAGGCGGCACACCTCGTCGTGGATCTCCTGCCGCATCGCCCGCCACCGGGAGGCCATCGGCCGCATTCCGGCGGCCCGGGCCATCCGCAGCGCCCGGTCCGCGGCCACCCAGGACATCACCTTGGAATGGACGAAGTGCCGCCTCGGGCCCCGGACCTCCCACGGTCCCTCGTCCGCGTCCCGCCAGTGCTTTTGCAGGTAGTCCATGAAGGACGCGAGCAGGCTCCAGGTGTGGCGTTCGATCGGCACGCCCGCCCGCAGCGCCGAGTAGAAGGTGTTCAGCACCTCGCCGTAGACGTCCAGTTGAAGCTGCTGGACCGCGTGGTTGCCGATGCGCACCGGCGCCGAGCCCTCGTAGCCGCCCAGCCAGTCCGCCGTGCCCTCCCCGATCTTGCGCTGGCCCGCGACGCCGTAGAGTGACTGCAGGTCGGCCGGGTCACCGGCCACCGCGCGGACCAGCCAGTCCTTCCAGGCGACGGCTTCGTCCCGGAATCCGCTGCGCAGCAGGCAGGACATCGTGGACGTGGAGTCGCGCAGCCAGCAGTACCGGTGGTCCCAGTTGCGCTCCCCGCCGACGTCCTCCGGGAGCGAGGTGGTCGCGGCGGCCAGCATGCCGCCGGTCGGCGCGTACGTGAGTGCCTTCAGCGTGATCACAGAGCGGACGACGGCCTCCCGCCAGGGGCCCCGGTAGCAGCACTGCTGCGACCAGGTCTCCCAGAAGCCCAGGGTGGCGGCCAGCGCGGCGCGGGTGTCGAGATCCGCGGGCGCCGGGTCGTAGGACGGGCTCCAGCTGAGGACGACGGCGCGCCGCTCGCCCGCGGAGACCGTGAAATCCATCCGCGCGCAGCCCTCCGCCACGTCCACCTCGGGCGGCGGCTCACCCGTCAGCCGCAGCGCGTCCGGGCCGGCGAACGCGGTCATCCCGGGGGCCGTCGCCACCGCGGAGGCCGCGCGCGCCTGTCGGCCCGTACCGTTGCCGGGCAGCATCCACGGCACGATGCGCCCGTGATGGAAGCGCGGCCGCAGCTCGCCGCGCATCGCGACCCGCCCGGAAACGCCCTCCACCACCCGCACCAGGTACGGGCTTCGCATCCGCGGCGGCATGAAGTCGGTCAGCTGGACGGTGCCGGAGACGGTCTCCCACACCGATTCCAGCACCAGCGTGTCACCGCGGTAGGACCTACGGTTGCAGCGCCCGGCACCTGCCGGGGCGAGCCGCCAGTGTCCGTTCTCCTGTCCGCCCAGCAGGGCGGCGAAGCAGGCCGGGGAGTCGAAACGCGGGGCGCACAGCCAGTCCACCGACCCGTCCCTGCCGACGAGGGCCGCGGTCTCCAGATCTCCGACGAGGGCGTAGTCCTCGATCCATCCGGGCACACCTGTCATTCTACGCGCGTGATCTTCGGCGGCGAGTTGACGGCGCCCGTCGCCGGAAGTACACCTGGAAGTACGGGGAGCGTTCGCCTCTGCAATCAGCAACGCTCGGGCGATTCCGTGCCGTTCTCGTCGGCGCAGTCCATCCGCGAGACGTGCGTGCCGCACCCGCTGCGACGCGCCACCGACTGGCCTGCCGCGGGGCGACGTTCGCCACCCGACGCGGGTGGTGCGAGCCCGCCCTGTGTGCGCGGGCACCCCGCCCGCCGGGCCTCGGACCGGTTCGTACGGCGCCCTCCCGCTCGCCCCGCCACCGTCCGGTCGACCGCCGCGCGAGCCCGCCGTCGCCGTGGCCGCCGTGCGCCGGGCACGGCCGCGGGCGCGGCAGGCGTACGGACGGGGCGGACCGGACCGGCCGCGTCGACGACGGCTCCACCGCCTACACCGACCTGCTGTGGCGGCGCGCGCCCGGCGAGCTGCGCGAACTGCGGGCTTGCGAGAGCCGGTTGGCGCGCGAGGCGGGCGACCTGCGCTTCGTGTTCGACGAACGCGCGCCCGACGTGCTGGACACGCTGATGCGCTGGCATTCCGCACGGTGCCGGACCGTCAGCAGGCCCGACCCCCTCGCCCGGCCGGCGGTCCGCGCGCTGGTGTCCGACCTCCACGACACCCGGGCCGGGGGCTGCTCCGGTCTGGTGTCGGCCCTGTACGCGAACGGGCGGCTGATCGCGTGCACCTTCGGGCTGCGGTCCCGGCGGGTGCTGGTGAACCGTTTCCCCGCCTACGACACGGCGTTCGCCCGGTACTCGCTGGGGCTGCTGATGTACCTGATGCCCGCCGAGGGGGCGGCGGGCCGCGGCATCGACCGCATCGAGCTGGGCCGGGGCTGCGGCGAGGGACACGAGGAGCAGGTGAAGTCGGCGGATGTGCTGCTGGGGAGGGCAGGGGGGAACGCGGCACGCGGGTCTCCGGGCTGCGCGCGAAGCACGCCGACGCGGTCCGCGCCGTGCGGGCCCGGCTGGGAGGGTGGCGATAGGGACCGTGCGGGGCGGCCCCATGCCCTCAAGGGGCGCGCCGGGCGTGCAGCAGCAGCATGCCGGTGTCGCCGTAGTCGGGAAGGCCGGCGTCCTTGGCGACGCGGGTCAGCCGCAGGTCCTCGGTGAGCGGCGCGAACACCGCGCGCACGGTGTCCGCGTCGGCCGGGAACGCCGGCCAGCGCGAGTCGGCGCCGATCCGGTAGGTCGGCATGTTCTCCATGAACGCCGCCAGCAACTGCCCGCCCGGGCACACCGCGTGGACGAAGGCGCGGCACAACGCGGCGAACTCGTCCCCGTCCTCGGTGACGCTCTCCGCGACGAAGTGCATCGACGCCAGACCGTACGCACCGGCGCGGACGGCGGCGGCGCCGCCCGGCACCAGCCGCACCCGGGACAGCGCCTCGGTCAGCGTTCCGGGCAGGGCGGGATCGAGGTCGCGGCACAGCGCGTAGAACTCCTGCCAGCTGGAGTCCTGCAGGCCCGCCAACTGCCGGGCCAGGTACGCGCGCGCTGCCGCGCCGGGTTCCAGCGCGTCGATACGACGGCTGACCGCGGCGGCCTGCATCAGCGGATACAGGTTCGGTCCGCAGCCCAGCTCCAGGGAGAGTGCGACGCTGCCCGGCGGGATGCGGCGGTACACGGCCGCGTGGTGGCGGATGACCGCCGCGTCGGCGTCATGGATCTCGCGGTAGTTCTCCGCCAGGTAGTCGCCGACCGGCCAACGGTCCCAGTCCGCCTCGGCGTTGCGCCACGGCGGTGGCACCCCGGCCGGGCGGCGGTCGCGCGCCGGGCCGTGTGCCGGGTGGGTGGTCACCGTCGCCTCCCCGTACCGCCAGCCGCCGCACGGGGACCGGTGCCCGCCCCGCCCGCGTCGTCCGCGGGACGCAGCGGGAAGCGGCGGGCAAGGTCGGTCAGCGTCGCGTTGAGTTCCTCGATCTGCTCGTCGGTGTTGCTCGCGGTGATCTGCACCCGGAAACCCACCTGGTCCCGCGGCACCAAGGGGTATGCGGCGAGCGTCACGTAGACGCCGCGGTCCCACAGGAAGCCGCTCACGTCGTCCAGGTCGGCCGCGTCCCCGAGCGGGATCTCGATGATGGGCAGTCCGTCGGTGTTCGGCGTGCCGACGTCCAGCTCCCTCAGGTGGTGCAGGACCGCCGCCGTCCGCCGGTACAGGTCGCCGCGCAGCGCGTCGCCCCGGCGGTCGTTGACGTCCATTCCGGCCAGTACGGTCGCCAGCGAGGCGGTCGGTGACGGGCCGGAGTACAGGTAGGGCGCGGCGGCGACCTTCAGGTGCTCCTTGAGCCAGGTCGGCAGGGCGAGGAACGCCAGCAGCGACGAGTACGCCTTGGAGAATCCGCCGACCAGCACGATCCCCTCGTAGCTCTCCCCGATGTGCCGGATGATGCTGTTGCCCCGGCACCCGTACGGCGAGGTTTCGTCCGGCCGGCGCTCACCGATCACGCCGAAGCCGTGCGCGTCGTCGACGTACAGGAGGGCGCCGTGCTCCCGGCAGACGCGGACGAGGGCGGCCAGGTCGGGGCAGTTGCCCGTCATGCTGTTGACGCCGTCCAGGCAGACCAGCCGGGACGAGCCGGCGGGCACGGCGTGCAGCAGGGCGTCGAGCTGGTCGGGCCGGTCGGCGTGGAAGCGCTGCACGCTCGCTCCGTGGCCGCGCGCCACCACGCACCCGTCGTAGACCGTGCGGTGCGCCTTGGCCTCCACGAACACATGGCCCTCGCCCGCGAGGACGGGAATCACCGACTGGTGGATCAGGCTGATGGTCGGCAGCACCAGGGCGTCCGGGGCGCCGAGCAGGCCGGCCAGCCGCTCCTCGATGCGCGGGTAGAGGTTCGGGTTGCCGATCAGCCGGGACCAGCTCGGGTGGGTGCCCCACCGCCTCACCTGCGGCCCGATGGCCTCGATGATCTCGGGGTCGAGGTCGAAGCCGAGGTAGTTGCAGGACGCGAAGTCGGTCAGCCAGTGGTTCCCGCAGCGGATGCGGCGTCCGTCCACCTCGTCGATCACCGCGTCGACCATGGGGCTGGAGTGCCACAGCTTCGACAGGTCGCCCCAGCGCGGGTCGCGGCGGATCGCCCACCCCTCGGGCCGCTGCTGCGTGTGCCGGGCGGTGGTGCTCGGGGCCTTCGGGCGGTGCTGCTGCGCACCGTCGAGGAGCAGCCGTTCGCCCTCCTGCGAGGTCATCGGGTGGGCGTACAGGTAGCCCTGGCCGAAGTGGCAGCCCATCGCGGCCAGCAGGTCGCGCTGGCCGCGCTCCTCGATGCCCTCGGCGACGACCTGGAGGCCGAGCACGTCCGCGATCCGCACGATGCCCTCGACGAGGGCGACCTGCTGGGCGTCGGTGGTGAGGTGGTCGATGAAGGACTTGTCGACCTTGAGCATGTCGATGGGGAAGTCCCGCAGGTAGCTGAGCGAGGAGAAGCCGGTGCCGAAGTCGTCGATGGCGATGGACACGCCGAGGTCCTTGAGCGTGGACATCGTGGTGCGGACCTGGTCGTCGCGGCGCATGAAGGCGCTCTCGGTCAGCTCCAGGATCAGCGAACGCGGCGCCAGCCCCGAGGTGTCCAGCACCTGGCGCACCTGCCCGAGGAACGCCCCGTCGCGGAACTGTCGTGCGGAGACGTTGACGTTGACGCACACCGGCTCGGCGCGGGGGCGTACCTGCTGCCAGCGGGCCACGTCCGACGCCGCCCGCGCCAGCACCCAGGCGCCCAGCGGCATGATGTGGCCGGTCTCCTCCGCCAGGGTGATGAACTCGTCCGGCGCCACCAGGCCGCGCCGCTCGTGCGGCCACCGGACCAGGGCCTCGAAGCCGGCCAGGTCGCCGGAGGAGATCTGCACGATGGGCTGGTAGCGCAGCGCGAACGCCTCCTTTGCGATGGCGCTGTCCAGCCCGGCCTGGAGTTCGTGCCGCTCCCGCAGCCTCGAGTGCAGCTCGCGGCGGTAGTGCCGCCACTGCCGCTTGCCCGCGGTCTTCGCCGCGTACAGGGCCAGGTCGGCGTGGCCGAGCAACTCCTCACTGTCCGCGCTGTCTTCGGAGGTAGCGATGCCCACGGACGCGGACGCGTTGACCGTCCCGCTGGTGAGCCGGAACGGTTGGGACAGGGCCTGCACGACCTGCCCGGCCAGCCGCTCCGTGTCCGCGGGCCGCTTGGAACCCTCGATGAGCACGGCGAACTCGTCACCGCCCAGCCGGGCCGCAGTGTCGCTGCGGCGCACCGTGGAGGTGAGCCGGCGGGCCACGGCCGTCAGCAGCTCGTCGCCCAGCGAGTGGCCCATGGTGTCGTTGACGATCTTGAAGTCGTCCAGGTCGATGAAGAGCACACCGGTGAGGGTGGCGTCCCGGCGCCCGCGCAGCAGCGCACGCTCGATGCGTTCCAGCAGCAGGACGCGGTTGGGCAGCCCGGTCAGCGGGTCGTGGAACGCGCGGTGGGTCAGCTCCCGTTCGAGCTTCCGCTGCTCGGTGACGTCGCGCAGGGTCAGGACCAGGGCGTGCACCGTGTTCTCGTGGCGCAGATTGGAGCAGCGCACCTCGACGTCGAGAGGATCCCCCTCCTCCCGCGCCACGCGCCAGTCGCCGCGGGTGTCGCCGCTGCCGCCCGCCCGGATGCGGGCCAGGCGTTCCAGCACGGCCGCCCGGTCGTCGGGGTGGAGGAGCCGGTCGAGGGGCGTTCCCGGGAGGTGGGTGGTGCCGAACATGCCGTCCGCGGAAGGGCTGGCGTAGCGCACGGTGTCGTCGTCGTTGACGATGAGGATCACGTCCGAGGTGTTGTGCACCAGGGTGCGGAAGTACGCCTCGCTGTTGCGGCGGCCGATCTCCCGGCTCAGGCCCACCCGTTCGAGGGCGAGCGCGACCTGCGAGGACAGGCTCTCCAGGGCGCCCCACAGGCCGAGGAGCCTGCGCTCGGAGCCTGCGACGAGGAGCATGCCCAGCAACGGGCGGCCGCGCGGCCCCTCGGCGGTGAGCGGGCAGAGCAGCACCTTCTCCGACTCTCCCAGGTCGGCCGCGAGGGCGGGTCCCAGCGCCTCGACGGAGACCAGGCGCTTGCCGGAGGCGAGTGCGGAGAGACGGCCCCCCGGCTCCTCGGGGTGTTCCTCGACCTGCCGTACCCAGGGGCGCCCCGCGGTGGGCATGGCCTGGAGGTTGCCTTCCGGGTCGGACACCAGCAGCAGCGTGGAGTGCCGGACTCCGCGGCCGAAGAGGGCGGTGGCGGCCACGTCCACACAGGCCGCCACCTCCCGCGGGCTGATCGCCGAGACCAGCGAGCCGGCCGCGACGCGCAGGCCGCGCTCCCGGCCGACGGCGCGCCGGTGGTCGGCCATGACGCCGCCCAGCCTCGCCAGCACCAGGAGGAACATCACGCCGGCGAACGCGGCGAGCACCGCGGCATCCAGGGGGCGGCCGGCGCCGGCCTCGTACGCCAGCATCCCCGGGGCGACCAGGCAGGCCGCGCCCAGCAGTGCGAGGCGGCGGCGGGGGATGCCGGGGGCGGGGGGCGGCATGGGTTCGGTCAGTTCGACCATGGACGGGTGCAGCGCGGCCAGGCCCCAGGCGAGGAAGAAGACCACCCAGCCCAGGTCCATGGGCGAGCCGACCTGCCAGGTGCCCTGGAGCTGCAGGTAGCCGTACAGCACGTCGGAGACCAGCAGGCCCAGTGAGCCCAGCACCAGCAGTTGCACCGCCCGGGACCGGGCGCCGCCGGGCACGAGCAGCCGCAGCAGCAGCGCGAGGACCAGCACGTCGCCCAGCGGGTAGGCGATGGAGATCATTTTGTCGAGGAAGGGTGTGTCCTCGGCGCTGGCGAGAGGGTCGATGAGGAAGCGCCAGGAGAAAAGCGCGAGGGCGAGCGTGAGGATCAGCGCGTCGAGGAGGTTGGCCAGGTCCCGCCCCGGCCTGCGGTACCGGGTGAACGCGTACAGCCCGACGGCGTACAGGGGGTAGGTGAGCAGGTAGAAGACGTCGGCGGGGGAAGGGAACGGGTTGGGCTGGTTGAAGAGGTTCTCCAGCAGGTTGTAGGTGGTGTCGCCCGCGGTGAAGGCGAGCGAGGCGGCCGCCAGGATCGCCCACGGCCAGGCGGGGGCGGGCCGGTTGCGGCGGACGCCGACCAGCATCGCGGCGACCCCGAGCAAGCCGATGGCGGCCCACAGGCTGGTGTGGCGGGCGGGGAAGAGCAGGTAGGCGACCGTGAGCGGGACGGCCAGCACGACGAGACCGGCCATGAGTGCGCCCGTCCGCGGTGTTCCGATCAAGGAAGCCGCCCCCTTGGAAGTGAACCCTCTTCCGATGCTAGGACCGGCCGCAGGCGCCTGCATGTCGGCGTCTGAGGGGGTGTCGGCCCAGGCGGTAGACTGAGGCGGCAGACGTACCCCCCGAGCCCGGCGCCGCGTCGGCAGGGCTTCGTGCAGGACCAGAGCCCGGCGTGCGGGCCTGGTCCTTCTTGACGTCCTGTCGTCCGCTTTCCGCCCGTCTTCCGCATGACGAGGAGCCGCTTCCGTGACGAATCTCGCGCTCGGGCCGAGCTGGCTGGATCCGGACTACCTGATCCAGACCTTCGGACTGATCGGCATCCTCGTCATCGTCTTCGCCGAATCGGGGCTCTTCTTCGGCTTCTTCCTGCCGGGCGACTCGCTGCTGTTCACCACCGGCCTGCTGGTGGCGACGGGCCAGTACCTGCACTACCCGCTGTGGCTGGTGTGCAGCCTGATCGTGATCGCCGCGGTCCTCGGTGACCAGGTCGGTTACCTCTTCGGCCGCAAGGTCGGTCCGGCGCTCTTCAAACGCCCGGACTCGCGGTTCTTCAAACAGGAGAACGTCGAGAAGGCCCACGATTTCTTCGAGAAGTACGGTCCCAAGTCGCTGGTGCTGGCCCGCTTCGTGCCGATCGTGCGGACCTTCACGCCGATCGTGGCGGGCGTGAGCCGGATGAACTACCGCTCGTTCGTCACCTTCAACGTTCTCGGCGGTGTCCTGTGGGGCGCGGGCGTCACACTGCTCGGGGCCGCGCTGGGCCAGGTCGACTTCGTGCACCAGCACATCGAGGCGATCCTGATCGGCATCGTGCTGCTGTCGGTGCTGCCGATCGTGATCGAGTACCTGCGGGCCCGGCGCTCCTCCGGGAAGAGCCGGGGTCCGGGGGACGGCGACCAGGGCGGCGGCGGAAACGGCGGCGGCTCCGGGCAGAGCCACGACGCCGGACGCAGGGCCGCCCGGCGGGCCGCCCGGCCGCGCCGCCGCGGCCGGCACGCCCTGCGCTGAGCTTCCGTCGCTGCGGGGGCCGCGGTGAGTCCCCGGGGTCGCGCGGTCGCCGCGGGGTCTACCCCCAGTCGCGCCCGGAGCGCCCGCGCTTGAGGTCGCCGCGCTGCTTCTTCTGCCGCAGCCGCCGCTCGTTGACGCCGCGCGGTATCCGTTTCTTCCGCCGCGGTCGCGGCGGCGGCGCGGTGGCCTCGGCGAGCAGCGCGGCCATCCGTACGGCGGCCGTCTCGCGGTTCCGCCACTGCGAGCGGTGCTCGCTCGCCCGTACGACCAGGACACCGGCCACCAGGCGGCCCGCCAACTGCTCCAGGGCGCGCCGCTTCCACACCTGGGGCAGCGCCTCGGTGGCGGCGAGGTCGAAACGCAGTTCGACGCTGCTGTCACTGGTGTTGACGTGCTGCCCGCCCGGCCCCGAGGACCTGCTGAAACGCCAGCGGAGCTCGGACTCCGGGAGCGGGACGGAGCCGCGGATGACATGGGGACCGGACATGCGTCCCATCGTCGCGCGTCCGGCCGTCCGCCGTCACGGCGTTTTCGCACCGTGTGGGAACCCGGGCCCGGCCCGGTGGCGTTGTGGGGGGTGAAGGGTAGGGACCCGAGAGATTCGCAACGAAAGGGCAACCCCATGGCTGTAAGCCTGTCCAAGGGCGGCAACGTCTCGCTCACCAAGGAGGCGCCTGGCCTCACCGCCGTCACGGTCGGCCTCGGCTGGGACGTCCGTACCACCACGGGCACGGACTTCGACCTCGACGCCAGCGCCATCGCGGTGAACGGGGCCGGACGGGTCCACTCCGACCAGCACTTCGTCTTCTTCAACAACCGCGCCACCCCGGACCAGTCGATCGTGCACTCGGGCGACAACGTCACCGGTCAGGGCGAGGGCGACGACGAGCAGATCAACGTCAACCTGGCCGCGCTGCCCGGTGAGATCGACAAGATCGTCTTTCCGGTCTCGATCTACGACGCGGAGTCCCGCAGCCAGAACTTCGGCCAGGTGCGCAACGCGTTCATCCGTGTCGTCAACCAGGCCGGCGGCACCGAGATCGCGCGCTACGACCTCAGCGAGGACGCGGCGACCGAGACCGCGATGGTCTTCGGCGAGCTGTACCGCAACGGCGCCGAGTGGAAGTTCCGCGCCGTGGGTCAGGGCTACGCCTCCGGTCTCGTCGGCATCGCGCAGGACTTCGGCGTCAACGTCTGACCGCGCGCACTGCCGCCAGGGCCCCGGCGGCCCGACGCACCGCCCCGCCGGCCCGGCCTCCCCGCAGGGAGGCCGGGCCGGCGTCGTGCGGGGCGACCTCACGCGCCCCGTCCCTCCCCCGGACCGGCTCGTCCGGGTGTCGCCGCCGCGTGGACCGGGGCGGGTGGCGGAGCGACAATGGCCGGGTGAGACCTGACAGCCCAGGCACTCGTCGCACCGGTAGGGGGTGACACCTCGTGACCTCCTCCGCCAGGCCGCGCGGCCGGCGTGCCGCGCCTTCCCCGGGACTGCCCGCGCAGGCGTTCGACGCCGCGCCGTTCACGGTCGCCGCGACCTGGGACGCCGACCACCGCCTCGCCTACGCCAACCCCCGCCACCGCGGCCTGTTCGGCGACGCCCCGCTCGGCACCCCCTTCGCCCGGGCCTGCCCCGACCTGGCCGGCGACGAGTTCCTGAGCCGCATGGACGCCGTCCAGCGCACCGGCGAGCCGTACGTCTTCACCGCCCTCCCGGTGGTGCTGCACGTCCCCGGAGAAGGGCCCGCCGAGAAGCTGTTCACCTGCAGCCTCTCCCCGGCGGTCGCACCGGACGGCCTGCGCGGCGTGCTGGTGGTGTCCAGCGAGGTCACCGGCCAGATCGAGGCGCAGCGGCGCATCCTCCACCGGTTCCAGCGGCTGGTCGGGGCCAGCGAGCAGAAGACCCTGGTGGCCGACCCGGCCGGCCGGGCGCTGGACGTGTCCGGCTGGGAGCACGTGACCGGCCGTACGCGGGCCGAGCTGATCGGCGACGGTTGGCTGGACACCGCGCACCCGGAGGACCGGCCCGCCCTGGAGAAGGCGTGGCGCGACGCCGTACGCGACGTTCCCGAGCGCTTCGAGCACGTCTACCGGCTGCGGTACCGGGACGGCTCCTACCGGCACTGCCGCATCGGTGCCGTGCCGTTGCGGGAGGACGGGACGCTCGTGGAGTGGGTGGCCGGATGCTCCGACATCGAGGAAGAGTGGCTGGAGGAGCGCCGCGCCACGCTGCTCGCCCGGGCCGCCGCCGTGGTCGGCGACGCCTCGAGCGCGGAGGAGTCTTTCGCCGCGCTCAGCCACGTCGTGGTGCCCGCGCTCGCCGACCAGTGCGGCATCTACCTGCTGCCCGAGTCGCCGGGCGACGGCTCGAAGACCGAGGCCCTGACGGTACAGCGAGTGGCCGCCACCGCCCGGCGCGGACTGGAGGCGCGGCTGCCTCCGCTGCGCGACGAGCACGTCGACCCGCACGCCCACAGCGCCTTCACCCACGCCGCGCTGGCCCGGGTGCCCGCCCGGGCGACGTTTCCGCCCGGCCAGGCGCCGCCCGGGTTCGCCCCGCCCGCGCTCGCGCCGTGGATCGTCAAGGCCCAGGCGCACAGCGGCGTCCTGGTGCCCGTGCTGGTGGACGGCACGGTCGCCGCGATGGTCTCGGCGTTCGTCTGCGGCGTGCGGGAGGCCATCTCCGACCAGGACACCGAACTCATCCGCGACATCCTGGAGCACGCCCACGGACCGCTGCGCAACGCCCTGGAACTGCACCGAACCCGGCGGGTCGCCAACGCGCTGCAGCACAGTCTGCTGACCTCGCCGCCGCACGTTCCCGGACTCCAGATCAGCGCGCGCTACCGCGCCAGCGCCACCACCGCCCAGGTGGGCGGCGACTGGTACGACTCCTTCTTGCTGCCGGACGGCGTGGCCAGCCTGGTGATCGGCGACGTCGCCGGCCACGACCTGGCCGCCGCCGTCACCATGAGCCGGATGCGCAACATGCTGCGCGGGCTGGCGGTCGACCGCACCGAGCCGCCCGGCGACATCGTGCGCCGCCTCGACCTGGCCGCGCAGTGCCTCGGCCCCGAAGAGACCACCGCGACCTGCGTGTTCGGCCGTGTCGAGCCGATGGGCGACGGCCATTGGCGGCTCAACTACGCCGTCGCCGGCCATCCGCCGCCGCTGGTCGTCGAGGCCGACGGCAGCTCACGCTTCCTGGAGGCGTCGCACGGCCCGCTGCTCGGCGGCGTCTCCCCGGAGATCCCCCGCGGCAACGCGCTGGAGCGGCTGAGCCCCGACTGCACCCTGCTGCTCTACACCGACGGCCTGGTCGAGCGGCCCGGAGAGGACATCGACACCAGCCTGGAACGTCTCCGGGAGCGAGCCGAGACGCTGGTGACGGCACCGCTGGAGGACTTCTGCGACGAACTGGTCGACCGCCACAACCCCGGGACCAGCGACGACATCGCGCTGATCGCCCTGCGCACGGCGCCGGACCCGCGCGGCGCCTGAGCCGCGGTGCGCGCCGGCGGGAGCGCGCCCGGCGAGTTACGCGTCGACCGCCGTCGCGCGCCCGCGCGCCCGCCCGACGGCCGCGCACCGGGCCCGTGACAGCATCGGGGCGTGCTCGACATCGGCTACGCCCTCTCCTCCCGCTTCCCCGACCCGCCGCAGACCGACTACCGCGCCGCCGACCGGACCGCGCTGCGGCACGACCTCTTCTGCGGCGACGTGTATCTCGCGGACGTCGACACGGACCATGAGGTGTCCACGGCCTGGGGCTGGCTGCCGGTGCTGGACTTCGCCTGGGCGCTCTGCGACATCGCCGAGCGGCTGGACCGCGACCCCCTCGGCGGCCGCTCGCCGGGCCCGCAGCGGGCCGAGATCGACTTCACCGAGAGCGTCGACCGGCTGCGTTTCGAGCGCCGTTTCGGCACGGTGGAGGTCACCGCTGACTGGGCCGCTCCGCACGAGCCTCCGCTCGTCCTCGGGTACGCGGAGCTGCGGCGCGAGGCCCGCGACTTCCTGCACGACCTGCTGGCCGACCTCGTCGACATGCACGAGGGGCTCGACGCGAACCCCGAGGTGTGGAGCCTTCGGGCACGCTTTCCCCGTCTGTAGGCGGTCGGCGACGCTGCGTGGGGGTGCCGGGGGTTTGTTACTCATCGGTTCCGTCCCGGGGTGGTGCGGAGCTACGGTGGAGGTGAGACATTTCCCCCTATGGGTCTCATCGTGGCGCCGGCCAGGTGCCGTCGCAGCGCCTCCCGCCCGATGGTGTCGCCACAGACAGGACATGCCGTATGAATCCACCCGAACCGCGGTCCCCCTCCCCCGAGCACGCCGCGGAGACCCCTGGCGTGGCGCGTTCCGCCGACGGGCCTGAGGGCGGCATCTCCCGCGACTCCGACGACGAACCGGGCGGCCATCCCGTGCCTGCCCCGGCCTCCGGTGACGACCGGCGCCTGTGGGGCGGCGAGGAGCGGCCCTGCGGGGACGACGACGGCGACCGGCGGCGGCGTCCGAGGCGCGTCGCGGACCGGCGGGCCGCCGAACGAGACCGGCAGGAACGTCTCCTCGAGGAGGACGCGCTGGTGCGCGCCCTGTTCTCGCAGTCACGTGTCGGCCTGGCCGTCCACGACGCCCTGCTGCGCGTCACCCGCACCAACCTCGGCCACGACTGCTTCCGTCCCCTCGCCGTCGGCCGCGGGGACCCCGACGGAAGCGGGCGGGTCGCCCGGCCGGTGCCCCGGCACCCCGAGTCGTTCCTGGAGGCGGAGGACGCGGCCCGGTTGGTCGCCACGCTGAGCCGGGTCGCCGAGACCGGCGAGCCCGTCATGGGCGTGCCGCACCGCGCGCGCTGCCTGGGTCGGCCGGACGATGACCGCGTCGTGTCGCTCTCCGCGCTCCCGCTGCTCGACGCCGACGGCGCCGGCCGAGGCGTGCTCACCTCGGTCATCGACATCACCGACGAGCACCGCGACCGGGAGCGGCTGGCCATGGTCAGCGAGGCCGCCAAGCGCATCGGTACCTCCCTGGACCTGACCCGCTGCGCGGAGGAACTCGCCGACTTCCTCGTGCCGGAGTTCGCCGACCTCGCCGCCGTCGACTTCACCGAGGTGGTGCTGGTCGGCGAGGAGCCGGGCGACATCGCGCGCGGCGCGCCGTTCACGCGGGTGGGCGTGGCGGCCGCCGAGGGGGAGTGGCCCGCCGAGCTGTACCAGCCGGGCGAGACGGCCCTCACCCGCACGCTGGAGACCGAGTACCTGCGGGAGCCTGCCGTGCAGGTGCCCGACCTGGACGAGATGCGGGACGCCTGGTCGGACGACGACCACCGGCGGCGGCTCTTCCTCGCCGAGGGCGCCGTGTCCTACATGTGGGTGCCGCTGCACGCCCGCGGCCTGGTGCTGGGCTCGGCGCACCTGTGGCGCCGGAAGGGCTCCGCCCCGTTCGACCGGCGCGACGCCGATCTCGCCGAGGAGGTCGTCAGCCGGGCGGCGCTCGCAGTGGACAACGCCCGCCGCTACACCCAGGAACGGCGTACCGCCGAGGCACTGCGCCGCAGCCTGCTGCCGCCCTCGCTGGTCGAGGTGAGCGCCGCCGAGGCCGCCGGCAGCTGCCTTCCCGCGGCCACCACGGCGGGCGTCGGGGGCACCTGGTTCGACGTCATACCGCTGTCCTCCGCGCGCGTCGCCTTCGTCGTGGGCGACTCGGTCGGCCACGGCCTGGAGGCCACGGCGGCCACCGGGCGGCTGCGTACGGCCGTGCAGACGCTGTCCGACCTCGACCTTCCGCCCGACGAACTCCTCGCCCACCTGGACGACCTGGTCGAACGCCTCTCCGCGGACGACGCCACCACCTGCGGACCGGCCGGCCGGATCAGGGGCTCCACCTGCCTCTACGCGGTCTACGACCCGGTCACCGGGCACTGCACGATGGCGTCCGCGGGGCACCCGCCGCCCGCCGTGATCTCCCCGGACGGGGACTGCGCGTTGGCGACGTGCGAACCGGGCCCGCCGCTGGGGGAGGCCGGCGAACCGCTCGAACCGTTCGAGCTGGCCCTCGAACCCGGCAGCCGGCTCGCCTTCTACTCCGGCAACCTGCCGCCTGCACGGGAGGACCACTCGCCCGCCTCGCGCCTGTGCGACGCCCTCGGGGAGGCCGCACGGACGCACTCCTCGCCCGCCGACGTCGTCCGCGAGACGCTCAGCAGCCTGGTCCCGAAGGCGCCCGACGCGGACACCACCCTTCTCCTCGCCTGGCCGCGGCGACTGCCCGCCGACCACACCGCCGAATGGCGGTTCCCCGCCGACCCGGCGATCGTCGGACAGGCACGCGAGGTCGTCGCCGCCCAGCTCGCCTCCTGGGGGCTGGACGACCTGGTCTTCACCACCGAGCTCATCGCCAGCGAACTGGTCACCAACGCCATCCGGTACGCCGGCGGGCCGGTGACGCTGCGGCTGATCAAGGACGAGACGCTGATCTGCGAGGTCTCCGACCCGACGCAGACCCATCCGCATCTGCGCCGCGCCCGCCCCACCGACGAGGGCGGCCGTGGCCTGTTCCTGATCCACCAGCTCACCGAGCGCTGGGGCAGCCGCTACACGCCGTGCGGCAAGACCATCTGGACCGGCCAGCGGCTGCCCGACGGCACCGAGGAGCCGTAGCGGACGGGCCGGAGCCGCCGGAGTCGGCGCGTGCCGCACGGGCCGTACGCCACTGGCGGTGGCGTTGTCAGAGGCCCGGTGCACGATGGCGGGATGGCGAGCACGCGACGTTCCGTACCCCGGCCGCAGCTTCCGCAGCTCTCGCTGCCCGACCTCACCCCGTACGCGGGGCCGGGCCTGGAGCCGGACGGCGACCACGACACCGAGTCGCTCACCGGACTCGACCTGTCGCGCGCGGACGGCGGCGGCAGCACCTTCCTGGACTGCGCGCTGCGGCAGTGCGACCTGACCGGGACCCGGCTGAAGCGTGCCCGCCTGATCGACACCGTCCTGGAGGGCGTCACCGGCGTCGGCACCGACCTCGCGGACGCGGAGCTGCGGGACGTCGAGCTGACCGGCGCCCGGCTCGGCGGCGCTCAGCTGCACGGCGCCCGGCTGACCCGGGTGCACGTCCGCGGCGGCAAGCTCGACGTCCTCAATTTGCGGCAGGCCACGCTCGTGGACGTGACCTTCGAGGGCTGCGTCCTGGTCGAGCCGGACTTCGGCGGGGCGCGTCTGGAGCGGGTGTCCTTTCGCGACTGCGCCCTGCGCGGCGCGGACCTGTCCGCCGCCCGGCTGCGCGACGTGGACCTGCGGGACGCCGCCGAACTCGGCTTCGCGGGCGGCGTCGACCGGCTCTCCGGCGCCGTGATCGGTACCGGTCAGCTGATGGACCTGGCTCCGGCGTTCGCGGCCCAGCTGGGGGTGCGCGTCCTGGACTGAGACCGGACGAGGGCGGGGGGACGGGTCAGGCGAGCGTGCGGTACCGGCCGCGGAAGTAGGTGAGCGGGCCGGTGCTCTCGCCGTGCCGCACGGACGAGGTGAGGACGCGGGCGATGACCAGGTTGTGGTCGCCCGCCCGCACCCGCTGCTCGGTGTGGCACTCCACGACGGCCAGCGCTTCGCGCAGCAGGGGGGCGCCGCTGGCCTCGCCGCGGTCGTGCGGCAGCTCCTGGAAGAGCAGCCGGTCGCTGAGGCGCCCCTTCATCGCGAACCGGCCGGCGATGTGCCGCTGCCCCTCGGTGAGCAGGCATGCCGCCCAGCGCGGCTGCCGCTCCAGCACCTCGTCCATGCGTGAGCCGTCCCGCACGCTGACCATGACGAGTGGGGGTTCCAGCGAGACGGACAGGAATGCGGTCGCGGTCATGCCGACGTCCTCGCCGCGGGGCCCGTCGTCCGGGTCGTGGGCCGACACCAGGACCACTCCGGCCGCCAGCCGGGCCATGGCGGCCTTGAACTCCTCCTCGCTCACCCCTTCAGGATGGGGCACGGGCGTCTTCGTCGTCTGCTGCTGCAATGCTCGGGACACGTCAGAAGACGGTATCCCGCGTCGCGCCGCCCCCGCATCGGACCTGGGAACCAGGCAGGGCCTAGGTGTATTGCTCATGAGCGTTGTTGACACTCACAGGTCTTGATCATGGCGAAGGCCTCCGTGTGTGGTGGAGGTGTCGAATCTTCACCGCACGGAGGCCTTCGTGTCCCACCGTAATGCCCGTCTGACTCCTTTGGGCAGGCGTCTGCTGGTCGATCGTGTCCGTTCCGGCCGCCCGGTGGCCCATGTGGCTGCGGAGATGGGCATATCCCGGGCCACGGCCCACAAGTGGGTCCACCGGTGGCGAGCCGAGGGCGAGCCGGGCTTGTGTGACCGCCCCAGCCGCCCGCACACGACACCGCACCGCACCGATGCCGATACCGAAGCACGGGTCTGCCGGCTGCGGACCGAACGCAAACTCGGACCCGCCCGCATCGGCCCGATCCTGGGCATGCCGCCCTCGACCGTGCACCGGATCCTCACCCGGCACGGCCTGCACCGGCTGGCCTGGATGGACCGGCCAACCGGGCGCATCATTCGCCGCTACGAACGCGAGCGGCCCGGCGAGCTGGTGCACGTGGACGTGAAGAAACTCGGGCGGATTCCCGACGGCGGCGGCTGGCGTGTCCACGGCCGCGCGGAAAGCCGCCTGACCAAGACCGGAGTCGGCTTCGACTACATCCACTCCGTCGTCGACGACTACACCCGCCTCGCCTACAGCGAGGTCCACCCCGACGAGAAGGCCGCCACCTGCGCAGGCTTCCTCCGCCGAGCCGCCGCCCACTTCGCCGCCCTCGGCATCGACCGCATCGAAAGGGTGCTGACCGACAACGCCTGGTCCTACCGCAAGAGCACCCTCTGGAAGCAGTCCCTGACCTACCTCGGCGCCACCAGCAAACGCACCCGCCCTTACCGACCGCAGACCAACGGCAAGGTCGAACGCTTCAACCGCACCCTGCTCGACGAATGGGCCTACCTGCGGCCCTACACCAGCAACGAGCAGCGGACCGCAGCTCTGCAAGACTTCCTGCACACCTACAACCACCACCGCTGCCACACCGCACTCGGCGGCCAGCCACCGATCAGCCGTGTGAACAACGCTCCGGGTCAATACACCTAGGACCCGCGCCCCGACGTCCGCGCCGCCGGGCCTGGCGGCCTGGCGACGGAGGAAAACGGACGACCGACGTCCGGTCCGTGCCGGTTCGGTGTCCCGTCCGCGCCGTTTTCGCGCGGGTTGTGCGCCCCTTTCGCGCCCCCTCCAGTGACTTGAGTCACAGAAGCGTTTTATTGTTGACCCTGTGTACCGGCTGTGGTGCTGACTGTGATTCAGTGGTCACCTGCACGTGCACGTGCACGGGAACGCGCGCCGGGAGGCGCGCGGAACGCTCGCGGAGCCGACGTTCACGCCCAAGCTCAGGGGGAGGCGATGGAGACAGAGTCGGAGCCCTACGTCCGCCTCGCCAGTCTGCGGGCCCTGCACCAGGCGGTGGCGAAGCTCAACACCGCACGCAGCATGGCCGACACCCTCCAGACCATCGCCGACGGCGTCGTCGAAGGACTCGGCTTCGAACTCTGTGCCGTCAACTTCGTCCGCCCCGACGGCGACCTGGTGGTCGCCGCCGTGGCCGGCAGCGAGGCCGCCGAGACGGCCATGGCCGGCCGGGTGGGCTCCCGGGCGTCCTGGGAACGGCGCCTCGCGATGGGCGAGCCGTTCGGGTCGCTGCGCTTCATCCCCTGCCACGAGGGCTGGATACTCGACAACGACGACGTCCCCCAATGGCACACGCCCGCACCGGTCAGCGACGACACCGACCGGTGGCAGCCCAGCGACCGCCTCTTCGCGCCGCTCCACACCTCCGGCAGCGAACTGCTCGGCGTGATGTCCCTGGACAAGCCGCGCAACGGCCGCCGCCCCGGCGCCTGGACCCTGGAAGCCCTGCAGCTCTACTCCACCCAGGCCGCCATCGCCCTCTCCAACGCCCGGCTGCGCGCCAACATGCAGCGCGCCCTGGTCCGCCTCGAACGCGAGCAGCAGGCACTGCGGGCCAGCGAGGAGAGCTTCCGCCAGGCGTTCGAGTACGCGCCGAGCGGCATGGCCGTCGCCGAGATGGGCGGCGACCAGCACGGCCGCCTGATGCGCGCCAACGACGCGCTGTGCCGGCTGCTGGGCCGCCCGGCCGCCGCCATGCGCCGCTACTCCTTCTCCGACCTCGTCCATCCCGAGGACATCGGCACGCTGCTGCGCACCTCCGCCGAGGGGGGCCGCGCCGAGCTGCGCCTGGCCCGGCGCGACGGCAGCCATGTCTGGGTCTCGCTGCGCAACTCCGTCGTCGCCGACGCGGCCGACGGGCCCCGGTTCCTGCTGACGCACGTCGAGGACATCGAGGAGCGCAAGCGGCACGAGATCCAGCTCGCCCACCGCGCCAGCCACGACTCACTCACCGGCCTGCCCAACAGTGCCGAACTGCGCGCGCGGCTCGGGGCCCGGCTGTGCGCCGGCACGGCCGGAGCACCCGGCGGTGCCGACGGGGGCATCGGACCGGTGCTCACCCAGGCGCCCCGCCCGGCGGCCGACCCGACCGTCGCGCCGCTGACCGACCCCGCCGCGGCGACCGCCGCGGGCCTGGGGGCGCTGGAGGCCTTCGAGGGGCCGTACGACACTCCGGCCTCCGGAATCCCCGCCTTCGACGGGTACGCCGCGCACCACGACCACGCCGTGCCGCCGCACCACGACGGGGAGAAGGGGCTCGCCGTCCTCTTCTGCGACCTCGACGGGTTCAAGTCGATCAACGACCGGTTCGGCCACCACTGCGGCGATGCGGTGCTGATCGAGGTCGCCCGCCGGCTCTCCGCGGGCGTCCGCGACAATGACACCGTGGCCCGCCTGGGCGGCGACGAGTTCGTGGTGCTGGCGGACGGCGTCGGCCTCGCAGAGGCCCAGGACCTGGCGGTGCGGCTGCGCAACGCCATCATCCCGCCCATCCGCGTCGACGGCCGCGCGGTCCGCGTCGGGGCGAGCTTCGGCATCGGCTGGGCGGCCTGCGGCATGACGGCCGAGGAGGTCCTCCAGTCCGCGGACCAGCGCATGTACGTGGAGAAGCGTTCCCGGTCCGGCGGCCGCCGCCGCGCGGGCTGACGGGTCGCCGCGCGGCGTCCGCACCGCGGTGTCGCCGTCCGTGTCCCGAGGGCTGAGACGTGCCTTGACGGCCGGGCGCCACGGGACGCGCGGTGAGCTGGGACTTCGCCCGATGTCCGACGAGTGATCACTTCCGCGTTGGCGTCGGGCCCACCCCCGGGATGTAGGCTCGGCCGGATACCTGACGCAGAGGGAGTGACAGGGGATGACCGCCGAGAACCAGGGCACGGGTGCGCCGGAGGGCGACGATCCGTTCGCCTATCTGTACCGCCAGGAAGGCGGCGGCGCGGAGGGGCGCGCGGCGACGGCACCGCAGCCCGGGGTCCCCCGGCGTTCGTACAACCAGGTCCGCGCGGTCGGCGAACGCCAGTACGGCGGACAGCAGACCTATGGCGGGCAGCAGCGTGGCCAGGCCACCGCGTTCCAGCAGCACGGCACCGGCAGCCCCAGCGCGCACTATGCCGCGCCGGAGACGATGCCCGGCGGCCGCGCCGCGGTCCGCCGGCAGGGGGACGGTTCCCCGGGCGGCCCGTCCGGCCGGGGCCGGGGCGGCCGGGGATCCGGCGGCAACCGGAACGGACTGCTCGTCGTGGCCGTGGCCGTGGTCGCCGCCGTGGTCATCGGCATCGGTACCGCCATGCTCTTCAACAGCGACGACAGCGGCGGCACCGGCAACCCGCAGGCCGGCACCACCCCGACCGCGGGCGCCGGTGGCGAGGAGCAGGACACCGGCGGCAAGGACGAGGGGCAGAAGGACAAGCCGCTCGACCTTCCCGCCGAGGACGCCGCCGCGCTGACGCTGGGCGGCAAGGCCACCGCCGCGAACGACGTCCCCGGCGCCCAGAGCCGCAACGGCTCGTACGTGACGATGCCCAACGCCGGCGACAGCGCGACCTGGAGCCCCGAGGTGCCGAAGGCGGGCAAGTACACCGTGATGGTGCGCTACTCCGTCCCCGGCCGGGACGCGGACTCCACCCTCGTGGTCAACGGCGACCCGCACGACCGGCCGCTGAGCATGAAGAACTTCGCCAACGCCAAGAAGGGCGACTGGGAGAAGGGCTGGACCACGAGCTACTCCTACGTGGTCCTTCAGGAGGGGAGGAACGACATCACGGTGTCCTGCGAGCAGGGCAACACGTGCGCGTTCGCCCTCGACCAGGTCTGGCTGAAGCCCGGCTGGAAGGGCTGACCGGCCGGGCCCCGCCGCGTCCACACAGCCCCGGTCCGTGCGTCCCCTGGGCTGTCACGCCGCCGCCGTCCGCTCGGTGACCTCGACGCGGGGCAGCATCTCGGCGTAGACCGGGGCGTCGAACTCCCCGGCAGCCGGGGCCGCGACGGTGGCCGCCGACAGGGCCACCGCGCGCACCAGCCGGTCCGGCCAGGAGAGGCCCTCGACCAGACCGGACAGCAGCCCGGCGACCGCCGAGTCCCCGGCGCCCGCCGGGTTCCCGGCCAGCTGACGCGCCGGGGCGGCCCGCCACACGCCGTCCTGGGTGAGAGCCAGCATCCCGTCCGGGCCGAGTGACGCCGCGACCTCCCGCGCCCCCCGGCGACGCGCCTCGCGCGCCGCCCGCAGCGGCTCGTTGGTGCCGGTGATGCCCGCCAGTTCCGCGATGTTGGGCTTGACGACGTCCGGACGGGCGGCCAGACCGCGCCGCAGCGGCTCGCCGCTGGTGTCCAGCAGCACCGGCACGCCCGCGTTCCTCGCCTCCCGCACCAGCGTCCCGTACGCACCGACCGGTACGCCCGGTGGCAGGCTGCCGCACAATGCGACCGCCCGGCACCTGCCGCCGCCGGCCGCGAGCAGGTCCCGGTACGCGGTCAGGAACGCCGTCCATTCCTCCGGGGCGACGTGCGGGCCGGGCTCGTTGAGCTGGGTGGTGTCGCCGGTGGCGTCGTCGATCACGGCGACCGTGCGGCGGGTCTCGCCGCCGACGTCGACCAGGGCGTCCGTGAGCGAGCCGGCGTCCGGTGCGGCCGAGGCGTCCTCCGCCCGGCGGGCGAGCAGTGTCCGCACCTCCTCGCCCGTACGGCCGCCGGCGAAGCCGGTGACCACCGCGTCGTGGCCGAGGGCGGCGAGTACCCGGGCGACGTTCAGTCCCTTCCCGCCGGGTCTGACCCGCACCTCGCTCACGCGGTGCGTGCCGTGCCGTTCGAGGCGGGGGACCCGGTAGCCGACGTCCAGGGCGGTGTTGAGCGTTACCGTCAGGATCACGCGGATCCACCCCCTGAGTACACGTGCGCCGTTCCCTCGTCGTAGTACGAAAACCTGATGTGCGGGGGTGATCATGCCATCGTGTTGCGGCCGAGCACAGACCTCGGCCCCGTCGGCTTACCGGCGGTCACCCTGCCGGCGGCGGAACCAGCCACTCGCCCTTCCGCATCACGGCGGTCAGCGCGAAGTCCGCGTCCAGCACCACCAGGTCCGCGTCCTTCCCGGCCTCCAGCGAGCCGACCCGGTCGAACACGCCCAGCAGGCGCGCCGGGGTGGCGCTCAGCGCCCGCACCACGTCCGCCACGGGAAGCCCGTCCACCGTGACCGCGCGGCGGAACGCCTGATCCATGGTCAGCGTCGAGCCCGCGATGGAGCCGCCTTCCACCAGCCGGGCCACGCCGTCGCGCACCTCGACCTCCAGCGGGCCCAGCGGGTACACGCCGTCGCCCATCCCGGCCGCGCCCATCGCGTCCGTCACGAACGCCACCCGGCCCGGCCCGGCCGCGCGGAACGCCACACCGAGTGCGGCCGGGTGCAGGTGCGTGCCGTCGTCGATCAGCTCGACGGTGACCCGTTCGTCCTCCAGCAGTGCCGCCACCGGACCGGGCGCGCGGTGGGCCAGCGCGGGCATCGCGTTGTAGAGGTGCGTGGCCACGGTGGCACCGGCGTCGATCGCCTCCCGGGTGGCGTCGTACGTCGCGTCGGTGTGCCCGACGGCGGCCACGACGCCGTGCTCGACGAGCAGCCGCACCGAGTCCAGCCCGCCGGGCAGTTCCGGGGCGAGGGTCAGCATCCGGGCGGTGCCGTGTGCGGCGTCCAGCAGCTTCCGCACGTCCGCCGGGTCGGGGTCGCGCAGCAGCTCCGGCTGGTGCGCGCCGCACCGGTTGCGGGCGATGAAGGGGCCCTCGAAGTGGACGCCCGCCAGGTCGCCCTGCTGCACCAGTTCGCTCAGCGCGCCCGCCTGCCGCGCGAGATCGTCCAGGTCGCCGGTCACGGTGGAGGCGACCATGGTGGTCGTGCCGTGCCGGCGGTGCGTCTCGACGACCGTCAGCGCCTCCTGGGCCGTGCCCGCGGAGAAGGAGGCGCCGCCGCCGCCGTGCACGTGCATGTCGACGAAGCCCGGCACCAGCCAGTGGCCGGTCAGCTCGTGGGTGTCCACCTCGTCGTCCGCGGTGGCGGCGGTGACCGGCGGCACCGCCTCGCCAGGACGGGTGGCGACGGCGGCGATGGTGCGACCCTGGACCGTCACCCGGCCGCCGTCCGCCACCCCGTCCGGCAGGACCAGCCGGGCCCCGGTCAGGACCGTTCGTCGTGTCTGCGCCGTCATCGGCTCACAACCTCCGCGGAGAGAAGATCCCAGGCGAGGAGTCCCGCGCCCAGGCAGCCGGCGGCGTCACCCAGTGCCGCCGGGACGATCGAGGGCACGTGCTGGAAGGTCAGCCGTTCGGTGACCGCGGCCCGCAGCGGGTCGAACAGGGTGGCGCCGGCCTCCGCGAGTCCGCCGCCGATCACCAGCGTCCGCGGGTCGAGCAGCGTCACCGCGACGACGAGGCCGTCCGCCAGCGCGGCGACGGCGTCCCGCCACACCTGCGCGGCGCGCGGGTCGCCGGCCGCGACCGCGGCAGCGGCGTCCGCCGCCGTCGCCGTCGCAACACCGCTCGCTTCCGCCCAGGCGCGGCCCACGGCGGACGCCGACGCCAGGGTCTCCATGCAGCCGCGCCGCCCGCAGCCGCAGGGCGGGCCGTCCGGGCGCAGCACGACGTGGCCGATCTCCCCGGCGCCGCCGTGGGCCCCGGGTTCGATGCGTCCGTCGATGCCGACGGCGCCGGCGATCCCCGTGCCGAGCGCGACGAACAGGAACCGGTCCACGCCCGAGCCCGCGCCGATGCGGGCCTCGGCGAGCCCGCCGGCCCGCATGTCGTGGCCGAGCGCCACGTGCGGTGTGCCGAGCCGTTCACGCAGCCGGTCCCGCAGGGGCACGTCCCGCCAGCCCAGGTTCGCCGCGAAAACCGCCGTGCCGCCGGCCTCGTCGACGATGCCGGGTACGACAACGCCCGCGCCACGCGGCTCCGCGCCGAGGCGCGCGACGCCCTCCGCGCGCAGCTCGGCGACGAAGTCGAGGACGGCGCCGACGACCGCCCCCGGGCCGCTCTCGCGCGGCGTGCTGCGGCGCGCCTCGTACAGCGGCGTCCGCCCGGCGTCGGGCCCCAGCAGCGCACCCTTCATCCTGGTGCCGCCCACATCGAGGGCGATGACGTATGGACTCACGGGGACAGTCTCCCGCGTTCACCCGTGAGAGGTCTAGTCCACTTGCGCGATCTTTATCGAGGTGTAGGGAGGTCCGGGGTTCCCGGTGCGAGTAGGTTTGTCGCATGAGTGCGCACGCGGACGCCGATGCGGAGGCGGATGACGGAGGCGGTCTGTCCGAGCGGGACAGGGCGGTGCTCGCCGTCGAACGACGCGGCTGGTCCGGTCCGGGCGAGAAGGAGCGCGCCATACGGGAACGGCTCGACATGTCCCCGACCCGGTACTACCAGTTACTCAACGCGCTCCTGGACGATCCGCGCGCGCTGGCACACGACCCGGTGACCGTCAACCGCCTCCGCCGCCTCCGCGAAGCCCACCGCGCCCACCGCTGACCGCCCCGGCGGGTCGCACCGACGGCCGGCCCGGCGGTCCGGCCGTGGCTCCGGAGTGGGGCCCAGCGACGCCGGACGCACCGGTGGGCCACCGTCCCCGTCGCCGGCCGCCGGTGTGTGGGTGCCCTTGTCGCCGGCCACCGGATGCCCCGCGCCGGGTCCGGCCGCCCGTGACGGGGACTCCCGCTGCGGCGGGAGGCGGAGGCGTCGTGCGGCTGAGCGGTGTGTCGGCCGTGAGTCGGCCCGTGCAGGGCCGACGCGTGGGTAGGGTCGGGCCCATGGGCAGTGACCTCGATTCTCTCCCCCCGTCCTTCACCCGGCGATGCCCGGCGCCCCTGGCCCCTGCCGGGCGCCGTGGTCTGGAGAAGCTCTTCGAACAGCCCGGACGGGCCCTGCTCGCCCTGGACTTCGACGGCGTGCTCGCCCCGATCGTGCCGGACCCGGAGCAGGCACGGGCGCACCCGGACGCCGTCCCGGCCCTGGCCCGGCTCGCGCCCCACCTCGCCACGGTCGCCGTCGTCACCGGCCGCCCGGCCGCGACCGCCGTCGAGTACGGCGGCCTCGCCGGCGTGCCGGACCTGGACCGTTTGGTGGTGCTCGGCGCCTACGGCGCCGAGCGCTGGGACGCCGTCACCGGCGCCGTCGAGGCGCCGCCCCCGCATCCCGGAGTCGAGGCCGTGCGGGAGGAACTGCCCGGTGCACTCGCCGACGTCCCCGGTACCGACGGCGTGCACGTCGAGGACAAGGGCAACGCGCTCGCCGTGCACACCCGCCGCGCCGCCGAGCCGGCCGTCGCCTTCGCGCGGCTGCGCGAGCCGATGGCGGCGCTCGCCGCACGGCACGGACTGGCCGTCGAGCCGGGGCGGATGGTGCTGGAACTGCGCCCGCCCGGGATGGACAAGGGCAGGGCGCTGACCGACCTCGCCCGCGAGACGGGTGCGACGTCCGTGGTGTACGCCGGGGACGACCTCGGTGACCTGGCCGCGTTCGCGGCCGTCGACGCGCTGCGCAGCGAGGGCGTCGGCGGCCTGCTGGTGTGCAGCGGCAGCGACGAGGTACGCGAACTCGCCGACCGCGCCGACCTGGTGGTGGACGGCCCGGACGGCGTGGTCGCGTTGCTGGAGGCGCTGGCCGCCGCCCTCGGCCCGGACGGGAACGCCGGGGGCTAAGGCCTGTCCGGCCCGCCCCGAGCGTGGCGCATGAGGCGGCCGACCACGGGGGAGGCACCCGGTGTGCGCGTGATGACCTGGAACCTGTGGTGGCGCTTCGGCCCGTGGGAGCGGCGCTGGAAGGCGATCCGGCAGGTCCTGCTCGACGTCCGCCCCGACGTACTGGGCCTGCAGGAGGTGTGGTCGCACGGCGACGACTGCCTCGCCGACCGCCTCGCCAGGGACCTCGGCATGTACTGCGTGCGCGCCGACTCCGACGCGCCCGGGGGCTGGCAGCGCCGGCTCCACGCCCCGGACGCGCACGAGATCGGCGTCGGCAACGCTGTGCTGAGCCGGTGGCCGGTCGTCGACCGGGCCCGGCTGCGGCTGCCCACCGACGGCGGCCGGGCGGACGGACGGACGGCTCAGCCTGCACGCACTGATCGACGCGCCCGGCGGCAGGCGGGTGCCGTTCTTCACCACCCACCTCAACTCCGGCGCGCACGAGTCGGCCGTCCGCTGCGCCCAGGTGCGGGCGCTCGCCGCCTTCGTCGCCGAGCACCGCGCCGGCACGGACTTCCCGCCGGTGCTCACCGGCGACTACAACGCCTGGCCGGACAGCGACGAGATGCGGCTGCTGGGCGGGTTGCGCACCACGCCGCCGGTCGGCCGTCAGGTCTTCCTGGACGCCTGGGAGTTCGCCGCGCCGGGCCTGCCCGCCGCCACCTGGGACGCCGCCAACCCCTACGTCGCGGCCCGCCGGGACCCGAGCGTGCGCATCGACTACGTCCACGTCGGTCCGCCCGGGCCGGGCAACGTCGGGCACGTGCGGTCGGTACGGCGGGCCGGGGACGGGCCGGTGGACGGCGTCTGGCCGTCGGACCACCTTGCCGTGGTCGCCGACCTCGCCCTCCAGGAGGAGGACTGACATCCGGGGCATCCGGGGCATCCGGGGCGACCGGTCCGGTCGGCCGACGCGGCCTCAGCCGCGGAGCCCCTCCAGCTGCTCCACGAACCAGTCGGCGGGCGGCAGCGCGGTCGCCGCGTCGGCGAGCCGCTTGGACCGCTCGGCCCGCTCGCCCTTCGGCATGCTCAGCCCCTCGTGCAGCGCCCGCGCGGTCTCCGCGATGTCGTACGGGTTGACGGTCAGCGCGTCCTCGGCCAGTTCGGCGTACGCGCCCGCCTCCCGGGACAGCACCAGCGCACAGCCCTCGTCGGAGACCACGGGGACCTCCTTGGCGACCAGGTTCATGCCGTCGCGGATGGGGTTGACCAGGGCCACGTCCGCCATCCGGTAGGCGGCCAGCGAACGGGCGAAGTCGTCCTCCACGTGCAGCACCACCGGGGTCCATGCCGGCGTGCCGAAGTCGGCGTTGATCTCTTCTGCGACCTCCGCCACCTCCGCGGTGTACTCCTGGTACACCGCCAGGTCCTGCCGCGAGGGGTAGGCGAACGCCAGGTGCACCACCCGCCCCTGCCACTCCGGGTGGTCGGTGAGCAGGCGGCGGAACGCGTACAGGCCGCGGACGATGTTCTTCGACAGCTCGGTGCGGTCCACCCGCACCACGATGCGGCGGTCGCCGCCACCGACCTGGGCGCGCAGCTGCTGCCGCCGCTCCGCGACGTCGTGGCGCCGGGAGCGCTCGCGGAGGAAGTCGCCGTCCGCGCCGAGCGGGTGCACGCCCAGGCGGGTGGTGCGGCCCTCGTGCACGACGTCGACGCGGCCGTCCTCGCCGGTCGTCACCTCCGCGCCCAGCACGTCCGCGCAGCAGTCGGCGAAGGCCCGGGCCCAGCGGGCGGTGAGAAACCCGGCGCGGTCCGCGCCGAGCACCCCGCGCAGCACGTCGGCGGCGACGTCGTCGGGCAGCATCCGGTAGTAGTCCGGCGGCGCCCACGGGGTGTGCGAGAAGTGCCCGATCCGCAGGTCGGGTCGGCGTTCGCGGAGCAGCGCGGGCACCAGGGAGAGGTGGTAGTCCTGCACCAGCACGGCCGCGCCCTCGGCGGCCTCCTCCGCCAAGGCGTCAGCGAACGCGGCGTTGTACGCCTCGTAGGCCGCCCACTGCCGGGCGAACTCGGCGTCGAAGGAGGGCTCCACCGGCGTCCGGTAGAGCAGGTGGTGCACGAACCACAGCACGGAGTTGGCCACGCCGTTGTAGGCGCCGTCGTGCACGTCGGCGGGGATGTCGAGCATCCGCACGGCCTGGCCGCCGGTGTCGGCGGAGTCCAGCCGCCGTCCGGCGCGGGAGGCGGCCTCCCGGTCGGAGGAACTCAGCGCGGAACACACCCAGACGGCCCCCGTCTCCGGGCCGATCGCGCTCAACCCCGACACGAGGCCGCCGCCGCCCCGTCGGGCGGTGAGGCGGGCCGGGTCGTCCTCGGCGGGGCGGTAGGCGACAGGGCCTCTGTTCGACGCGACGAGTACCTGGGCGGAGCGCTCAGCGACCATGGCCGGAGCCTAGCCGTCCGCGCTCCCGCGCAAACGTACGCCGCTCCCGCGCCGCCGCACCCTCCCGCCCGGCGGCACCCCCCGTCCGGAAGCCGTCCCTCCGGGGCCGTCGGCCGCCGCCGGGCCGGGAGGAGACGCCGTGGCAGGGGCCGGGCAGCCGGTGCTCAGCCGGGCCGGCGGGCGGCGTACTCGGGGACGCTCAGCATGGGCGGCCGCTCCACCTCGTCCACGGCGAAGGTCCGGGCCGCGAAGCCCCCCGCGTCCGCCCGGGCGAACTGCGTCAGGCGGTGCCGCACCGCGAGCTCGTCGCCCCCGCGGGGCAGCCGCACCTCCGCCGTGCGGAGGATCGCCGCGGCCATCCGTCCCAGCGCCTGACCGTCCTGGTGCCGGTGGCGCCGCGCGCCGACGTCCACCTGGGCCAGCGCGTCCAGGCCGGCCAGGCCGAGCGCGTCCACCAGCAGGCCCAGCTCCACGCCGTAGCCGACGGGGAACGGCAGCCGTTCCAGGAGCGTGCGCCGCGCCGCGTACTCGCCACCGAGCGGCTGGACGAAGCCCGCGAGGCGCGGCCAGTGGAGGTTGAGCAGCGGCCGGGCGACCAGTTCGGTGACCCGGCCGCCGCCCTCCGGGCTGTCGCCGAACGGCCGGTCGTACATCGCCTTGACCAGCTGCAGGCCGGGATCGGTGAGCAGCGGGCCGACGATCCCGGAGACGAAGTCGGCGGAGAAGTCCCGCAGGTCGGCGTCAACGAAGCAGACGATCTCACCGCTGGTCGCGAGCAGCGCGCGCCAGAGCACCTCGCCCTTGCCGAGGACGGCGGGGACCCGAGGCAGCACCTCGTCGCGGTGCACCACCTTCGCGCCGGCCGCGGCGGCGACCTCCGCCGTGCGGTCGGTGGAGCCGGAGTCGAGCACGAGCAACTCGTCGACCAGCGGGTGAGGACCGTCCATCAGATCGCGGCGGATCACGGCGACGATCTCGCCGACGGTGGCCTCCTCGTCGAGGGCGGGCAGCACGACGCTGACGCCGCCGGCCGGCCCGGCGGCGCGTTTCGCCGCGGCGAGCGCCGGGAGCGGGCGGTCTGCCGCCGCCCAGGAGCGGCGGTCCAGCCAGTCGCGGACCTCGTCCAGCACGTCTGCTCTCCTGCTGCTTTCCTGTAGGTGTCGGAATGCGTTCCCGCTCCAGCGTGACGCCGCGCGCGGGCACGGCGCCGCTGCGACCGTACTGCGGGCACCGCGTCTCGCGGTGCGGACGCCTCGCAGCCGGTGCGGGGGCCCTGGGCTACAGTCTTGAACAACGCGACCGGCCCGGACATGCCGGGGTCGGACGCACGGGTCCGAATGACCCGACCACAACTTCACACCGCTCATCCAGAGGGGCAGAGGGAACGGCCCGATGAAGCCCCGGCAACCCTCCAGCCGGTCTCGCGCATCCAGGCGGGCCCCCGGCTAGGGAAGGTGCCAATTCCGGCTCGTGGCGAGATACGTCACGGGGAAGATGAGGAGAAAGGGCCTCGCCTTCATGGCTGTGCAAGCTCCCGAGCAGTCCGCCGACACCTCCGCCGCAACCGCTGCCGCCGGTGCCGCCACCGTTTCGCTCGGCCCCGCCGCCGCTCTGTCCTGTCGCGAGTGCGGTGCCCGGAACCCGCTGGGGCCGCTCTTCGCCTGCGAGGAGTGTTTCGGCCCGCTGGAGGTCGCTTACGACCTGCCGACCGGCGACCCGGAGGGCCTGCGGAAGCGGATCGAGGCCGGTCCGGCGAGCATCTGGCGCTACGCGCCGCTGCTGCCCGTGCCCGCCGACGTCGCGGACCAGCCGAACACCGACCCCGGATTCACCCGGCTGGTGAAGGCCGACAACCTGGCCCGCGAGCTGGGCGTGGCCGCGGCGGGCGGCACGCTCCATGTCAAGGACGACTCCGGCAACCCGACACACTCGTTCAAGGACCGGGTCGTCGCCATCGCCGTCGAGGCGGCCCGCGCCTTCGGCTTCACCACCCTCTCCTGCTCCTCCACGGGCAACCTGGCCGGCGCGGTCGGCGCCGCCGCGGCCCGTGGAGGCTTCCGGTCCTGCGTGTTCATCCCGCACGACCTGGAACAGGGCAAGGTCGTGATGGCCGCCGTCTACGGCGGCGACCTGGTCGGCATCGAGGGCACGTACGACGACGTGAACCGTTTCTGCTCCGAGCTGATCGGCGACCCGCTGGGCGAGGGCTGGGGCTTCGTCAACGTCAACCTGCGCCCCTACTACGGGGAGGGCTCCAAGACCCTGGCGTACGAGATCGCGGAACAGCTCGGCTGGGAGCTGCCGGACCAGATCGTCATCCCGATCGCGTCCGGCTCGCAGCTCACCAAGATCGACAAGGGGTTCAAGGAGCTGATCGCGCTCGGCCTCGTCGCGGACAAGCCGTACCGGATCTTCGGCGCGCAGGCCGAGGGCTGCTCCCCGGTCTCCCGCGCCTTCAAGGACGGCCACGACGTCGTACGGCCGGTGAAGCCGGACACGATCGCGAAGTCCCTGGCCATCGGCAACCCGGCGGACGGCCCGTACGTGCTGGACATCGCGCGGCGCACCGGCGGCGCGGTGGAGGACGTCACCGACGCGCAGATCGTCGACGCCATCACGCTGCTGGCCCGTACCGAGGGCATCTTCGCGGAGACGGCGGGTGGGGTGACCGTCGGCGTCACCCGGAAGCTGATCGAGGACGGCCTGCTGGACCCGTCGCTGAACACGGTGGTGCTGAACACCGGTGACGGGCTGAAGACGCTGGACGCCGTCGCGGACGCCGCCCGGCCCAGCGCGACCATCCGCCCCAGCCTGGACGCGTTCCGCGACGCGGGCCTGGCCTGACGCGGCACGGGCGTCCCGCGGCGCCGTGCCGCCGCGTCCCCCTGCTGCGCACTGCTGCGAACTTCGAACCCACGGAAGGTGAACCCATGAGCGTCAACGTCCGCATCCCGACCATCCTGCGCACCTACACCGGCGGCCGGGCCGAGGTCCCGGCCGAGGGGGTCACGCTGGCCGAGGTGCTGGCCGACCTCGAGAAGAACCACACCGGCATCGGCGCCCGCGTCCTGGACGACTCCGGCAAGCTGCGCCGCTTCGTGAACGTCTACGTGAACGACGACGACGTGCGCTTCGCCGAGGGTCTTCAGACGCCGACGCCGGACGGCGCGGGCGTCTCGATCATCCCGGCGGTGGCCGGCGGCTGACGCGCCCCGGCGCGGGCAGCGGCCCGCGGAACGGCCCGCGGAACCGCGCAGGAAGCGCGCGGGAACGGAATCGCCTCCTCCGACACAGAAACGGAGGGGGCGATTCCGCGTTCTGCGAGGGAGTAGAGTGAAGCCGTTCCCCTCCTGTGAATGCCGCGCGCATATGAGAACGCGACAACTTCTGCGCGAATTCGATGTCTCTTTTGCCGCGCCTGTGCCGGTTTGCCTCTTCACGATTGCCCCGCTTTCCCGCACTTTCTCCCCACATTCCGTGAAGTGTCGTGCCCCGATTTCTCGTCCGCGCGACCTGTTGCAGACGGCGTTCGGACAGATACATTCAGCGGCGGTCGACGCGTTCCGGCGCACGCCACCGGCTCCGCCGGGGGTGAGGTCTGACCCGGGTCCGCGAAGTGCGGGCTCGTGCAAGGGCCAGTAATAGGGGAGTTTGCAATGGCTCAGGGCACCGTCAAGTGGTTCAACGCGGAGAAGGGCTACGGCTTCATCGCGGTCGACGGTGGTGCGGACGTGTTCGTCCACTACAGCGCGATCCAGATGGACGGCTACCGCACCCTGGACGAAGGACAGCGGGTCGAGTTCGAGATCTCGCAGGGTCAGAAGGGGCCGCAGGCGGACATGGTCCGCGTGACCGGCTGAGCGCCGACCGGTACCGACCGACGTAAGCGACAGCAGGGCCCGCACCTCCACTCGGAGGTGCGGGCCCTGCTCGTGTCCGTCGGGCGCCGCGGGGGCCGGGGGTGCTCTCCGTCCGGCCGTCCCGGGGTGCGGTGGGCGCTTGCACTCGAGGGGGGAGAGTGCTAATCATTGGCGTTAGCACTCTGAAGGTGAGAGTGACAGCAGGACCGGGTCCGGTGAGGCCCGCAGGCCGGGTGGGGCAAGGAACCGCCGGGTCCGCAGGTCGTCCGTCGCGGGCGCCGGCACGGTCCTTCGAAGCCCACCCGAGTCCCGGAGGACCACTTCCATGGCCAAGATCATCGCGTTCGACGAGGAGGCGCGGCGCGGCCTCGAGCGCGGGATGAACCAGCTCGCCGACGCCGTCAAGGTCACGCTCGGCCCCAAGGGCCGGAACGTCGTGCTGGAGAAGAAGTGGGGCGCTCCCACCATCACCAACGACGGTGTCTCCATCGCCAAGGAGATCGAGCTCGAGGACTCCTACGAGAAGATCGGCGCCGAGCTGGTCAAGGAGGTCGCGAAGAAGACGGACGACGTCGCCGGTGACGGCACGACGACCGCGACCGTTCTCGCCCAGGCGCTGGTCCGCGAGGGTCTCCGCAACGTCGCCGCCGGCGCCAACCCGATGGCGCTGAAGCGCGGCATCGAGCGCGCCACCGAGGCCGTCTCCGCCGCCCTGCTGGAGCAGGCCAAGGACGTGGAGACCAAGGAGCAGATCGCCTCCACCGCCTCCATCTCCGCCGCCGACCCCCAGATCGGCGAGCTGATCGCCGAGGCCATGGACAAGGTCGGCAAGGAAGGCGTCATCACCGTCGAGGAGTCGCAGACCTTCGGGCTGGAGCTGGAGCTCACCGAGGGCATGCGCTTCGACAAGGGCTACATCTCCGCCTACTTCGCCACCGACATGGAGCGCATGGAGGCGGAGCTCGAGGACCCGTACATCCTCATCGTCAACTCCAAGGTCGGCAACGTGAAGGACCTCCTTCCGCTGCTGGAGAAGGTCATGCAGTCGGGCAAGCCGCTGCTGATCATCGCGGAGGACGTCGAGGGCGAGGCCCTGTCCACCCTCGTGGTGAACAAGATCCGCGGCACCTTCAAGTCCGTCGCGGTCAAGGCCCCGGGCTTCGGCGACCGTCGCAAGGCCATGCTCGGCGACATCGCCATCCTCACCGGCGGCCAGGTCATCTCCGAGGAGGTCGGCCTCAAGCTGGAGAACGCCGGTGTCGAGCTGCTCGGCCGCGCCCGCAAGGTCGTCATCACCAAGGACGAGACCACCATCGTCGACGGTGCCGGCGACAGCGAGCAGGTCCAGGGCCGGGTCAACCAGATCCGTGCCGAGATCGACAACTCCGACTCGGACTACGACCGCGAGAAGCTCCAGGAGCGCCTCGCGAAGCTGGCCGGCGGCGTGGCCGTCATCAAGGCCGGCGCCGCCACCGAGGTGGAGCTCAAGGAGCGCAAGCACCGCATCGAGGACGCCGTGCGCAACGCCAAGGCGGCCGTCGAGGAGGGCATCGTCGCCGGCGGCGGCGTGGCCCTGCTCCAGGCCTCCTCGGTCTTCGAGAAGCTTGAGCTGGACGGCGACGAGGCCACCGGTGCCCAGGCCGTCAAGCTGGCGCTGGAGGCTCCGCTGAAGCAGATCGCCGTCAACGGCGGTCTCGAGGGCGGCGTCATCGTCGAGAAGGTGCGCAACCTGCCCGTCGGCCACGGCCTGAACGCCGCGACCGGCGAGTACGTCGACATGATCGCCGAGGGCATCATCGACCCGGCCAAGGTGACGCGTTCCGCGCTGCAGAACGCCGCCTCCATCGCGGCGCTGTTCCTCACCACCGAGGCCGTCATCGCCGACAAGCCTGAGAAGGCCGGCGCCGCCGCCGACCCGACCGGTGGCATGGGCGGTGACATGGGCTTCTGATCCTCGCGGATCGACGCCTGCACCTTCGAGCGGCCCCCTCCCTTCGCGGGAGGGGGCCGCTCGCGCGCGTGTGAGATACCGCACCGGGTGAACGGCGATTAACGCCGAACGCCACGGTGAGGTTCCCTGGGACCGCTGTGAACGGAGGGCGGTGTTCCGCTTCCTCCGCGGCCTGCACGTACGTCCCGTCGTCCAGAGCCGAGCAACCACCCGACTCCGAGGAACCACCCATCCCATGAGCACGCTGGACGCGTTGATCGTCGAGATCAACGACCACCTCTGGACGTACCTGCTGATCCCCCTGGTGGCGATCGCGGGCCTCTGGTTCACGATCCGCTCCAAGGCCGTGCAGCTGCGGCTGCTTCCCGAGATGCTGCGGGTCCTGAAGACCCCCGCGCAGAACACCGGGACCGGCCGCAGGTCCGTCTCGGCCTTCGGCGCCTTCACCATCTCCGCCGCCGCCCGCATCGGCACCGGCAACGTCGCGGGCGTCGCCGCCGCCATCACCCTCGGCGGCCCGGGCGCGGTGTTCTGGATGTGGGTCATGGCGCTGGTCGGAGGCGCGTCCTCGTTCGTCGAGTCGACGCTCGCCCAGCTCTACAAGGTGCGCAACACCCACCCGGGCGGTGAGGGCACCTACCGCGGCGGCCCGGCGTACTACATGCAGCGGGGCCTGGGGAAGCGCTGGCTCGGCGTCACCTTCGCCGTGATCATCACGCTCACCTTCGGCTGGGTCTTCACCGCCGTGCAGTCCAACACCATCACCACGGTGCTGAAGAGCTCCGGCAGCAGCGACGCGTCCTCCTTCACCTTCGTCGTCGGCATGGCCCTGGCCGGCCTGCTGGCGCTCAGCGTCTTCGGCGGCGTGAAGCGGATCGCCCACATCACGCAGGTGCTCGTCCCGGTGATGGCAGTGCTGTACCTGCTGATGGGCCTGCTGGTGCTGGCCCTGAATTTCGGCGAGCTCCCGTCGGTCCTCGCCTCGATCGTGGAGGGCGCGTTCGGTCTGCGGGAGGCCGCGTCCGGCGCGATCGGCGCCGCAATCATGCAGGGCGTGCGGCGCGGCATGTTCTCCAACGAGGCCGGTCTCGGCTCCGCCCCGAACGCGGCCGCGACCGCGGAGGTCAGCCACCCGGTCAAGCAGGGGCTGGTGCAGACCCTCGGCGTCTACTTCGACACCCTGATCGTCTGCTCCATGACCGCCTTCATCATCCTCTCCACCAATCCGTCGCTGTCCGAGCGCGGCGGGGCGGACCTCACCCAGTCCGCGCTGGAGGAGACGCTGGGCGGCTGGGCCGGCTACGTGCTGGCCGTCGTGGTGTTCATGCTCGCCTTCAGCTCGATGATCGGAAACTACTACTACGGTGAGTCCAACGTCCGCTTCGTCACCGGCAGCAAGCCGGTCATGGCGGGGTACCGGGTCGTCATCCTGGCCTGCACGGTGCTCGGCGCGATGGGTTCGGTCAGCGTGGTGTGGAGCCTCGCCGACGTCACGATGGGCGCGATGGCGCTGGTCAACCTGCTGGCCGTGCTGCCGCTGTCGGTCATCGCCTTCCGGCTCCTGGAGGACTACGTCGCGCAGCGGCGCGCCGGACTCGATCCCGTCTTCACCCGCGACCGGGTACCCGGCCTGAAGGGCGTGGAGTGCTGGGAGCCCGCGGGCGGGACGTCCGGCCCACAGGCCGGCGGGGACGCCGACCCGTCCGCGGCGCAGGACGTGCGCGTCGGCTGAGCACTGCCGCTCCGGGGGACCCGTACCGGTGAAAGGGGGCCCGGCCCTGCGTTCCGCCCCGCCCCCGGGGTACCCGGCCGTCGTCCGACGCGAGACGGCCGGGCTCCGGCGGGCCGGAGCCCGGAACGGAGGAGCGGAGACCATGGAGCAGAACACCCCACAGGCGGGCGAGCAGAGCCCCGGGTCGGCGGAACCGGAGCCCGGCCGCCCGGCAAAGGGTCCCGGTGACCTGCCGAAACGCTCGTGGGGGGCGGTCCTGAAGCGCACCGGGAAGGAGTTCCAGGAGGACGAGCTCACGGACATCGCCGCGGCCCTGACCTACTACGGCGTGCTGTCCGTCTTCCCCGCGCTGATCGCCGTCGTGTCGATCATGGGGCTGCTCGGCAGTTCGGCCATCCAGTCGGTCATCGACGAAGTCGGGGGTCTCGCCCCGGGGCCCGTGAAGTCGACGCTGACCAGCATCCTGGAGCAGCTCCAGGGCAGCAGCGGTGCGGGGATCGCCCTGGTCATCGGTCTGGTGCTGGCGCTCTGGTCGGCCTCCGGGTACGTCGCGGCCTTCATGCGGGCCGGCAACCGCATCTACGACATCCGCGAGGGCCGCCCCTTCTGGAAGACGCTGCCGACCCGCTTCTTCACCACGGTCGCGGTGCTCGTCATGTTGTCCCTGGTCGCGGTCGCGGTGGTGGTGAGCGGCGGGGTCGCCCGCACGGTGGGTGACGCGCTCGGGCTCGGCGACACAGCCGTCACCGTCTGGTCGTTCGCCAAGTGGCCGGTGATGGTGCTGCTGGTCAGCGTCGTCTTCTCGCTGCTCTACTGGGCCGCGCCGAACGTGAAGCGCCGCTTCCGCTGGGTCACGCCCGGCAGCCTGCTGGCGGTGCTGATCTGGATCGTCGCCTCGGTGGCCTTCGCCTTCTACGTGGCGAACTTCGCCGGCTACAACCAGACGTACGGCAGTCTCGCCGGGATCATCATCTCCCTCGTCTGGCTGTGGATCTCCAACATCGCGATCCTGCTCGGCCTGGAGTTCAACGCGGAGCTGGAGCGCCAGCGGGCGATGGAGACCGGTCACCCGGAGGACGAGGAGCCGTACGCCGAGCCGCGGGACACGCGGAAGATGTGACCGCCCGGACCGCCTCGGCGGGCCGCCCGCGCTCCCGGTGGCTGTGTGGTGGCCCTGGCGGCGTGGCGGTGCCTGAGCACCTCAGCTCTTCGCCGCCCGCAGGGCCGCGCGGAGATGACCGTCCGCGTCGGCCAGCAGCTGTGCCGCGGTGGGTGCGTCGACCTCGCCGAGCAGGGTGAGGATGGCGTTCTTCACCTCGCCGCCGGTCGCTGCGAGCGCGTTCTCGATCTCCTCGTCGGAGGCGTCGGTGGCGAGTGCGACGATGCGGCGGGAACGGGCCCGCAGCTTCTCGTTCGAGGCACGCACGTCGACCATCAGGTTCCCGTAGGTCTTGCCCAGGCGGATCATCGTCAGCGTCGACAGCATGTTGAGCACCAGCTTCTGTGCGGTGCCGGCCTTGAGCCGGGTGGAACCCGTCAGCAGCTCGGGGCCGACGACCACCTCGATCCCGTGCTCCGCGGCGGCGGCCAGCGGCGACCCGGCGTTGCACGACAGTCCGACGGTCAGGGCGCCGAGTTCCCGTGCGTGCTCGACGGCGCCGACCGCGTACGGGGTGCGGCCGGAGGCCGAGACGCCGACGACGGTGTCCTCCGGGCCGAGGCCGAGTCCGTCCAAATCTGCGGCGGCCAGCTCCCGGCTGTCCTCGGCGCCCTCCACGGACGTGATCACCGCGTCCGGGCCGCCCGCGATGAGCCCGACCACCTGCTCGGGCGCGGTGTTGAAGGTCGGCGGGCACTCGCTGGCGTCCACCACCCCCACCCGCCCGGCGGTCCCGGCGCCCGCGTAGACCAGCCGGCCGCCGCGCGCCATGCGCTCCGCGGCGCCGTCGATCGCGGCGGCGATCACGGGCAGCTGCTCGGCGACGGCGGCCGGAACGGTGGCGTCCTCGGCGTTCATCAGCCTGGCGATCTCCAGGGTGGGCAGCTGGTCGATCTCGGCCAGTTCGCTGCGGAACGCCTCCGTGGTCAGCGTCTCCAGCTGCGCGCGCAGCTCGCTGTACGACGGGCTGTGCGAGGGGTCGGCGGTGGAGGTCATGAGTGGGGGTGGCTCTTTCCGGTGCGTGAGGTCCTGGGGGCGTACGTGCTGGTGGCGTACGTGCGGCGGGTGCGCCTGCGAGCGGGTGTGCGCGTGCGTGCGGCTGCGGGTCAGCGCTGCCGCGGCGAGTGGCGGTGGGCGAGCGCCTCGTAGGAGGCGGACAGCGCCGGGGCCGCCGTCTCGTAGGTGCGCTGCGCGACGCCTATGAACAGGATGTCGACCACCAGCAGCTGGCTGGTGCGGCTGGACATGGCTGCCGGGCGCAGTTCACTCTCCCGCGCGGTGGAGGTGGTGAGCACGTGATCGGCGTACTGCGCCACCTCGCCGTCGGGACGGCCGGTGATCGCGATGGTCGTCGCGCCGTGGTCGAAGGCGACGCGCAGCGGCTCTATCACGTCCACCGTACGACCGGAGTGCGTGATGGCGAGGGCCACGTCGCCCGCGCGCAACTGGACAGCGTTGGTGACGGCCAGGTGCGGGTCGGCGTGCGAGTGGGCGATCAGGCCGATGCGCAGCAGCTTCTGCGCGAGATCCGTGCCCACCAGCGAGGACGCGCCGACGCCGTAGATGTCGACCCGGCGGGCCGAGGCGAGCGCCCCCACGGCGGCCTCCACCTGGCCGGTGTCCAGGGCGGCGGCGGTGTCCGCGAGCGTCTGCTGCTCGTCGTGCGCCAGCTTCGCCACCACGTCCGCCATCGGGTCGTCCACCGCGATGTCCGCGGTCACCGACGGCGCCGCCCCGGACTCCTGCTGCGCCGCCAAGCCGGCGAGTGCCAGCCGCAGGTCCCGGTAACCCGGATAGCCCAACAGCCGCGAGGTGCGTACGACGGTGGCCTCGCTGGTGCCGGTGCGCTCGGCGAGGCCGGTGACGGTGAGCCGCGAGCAGCCGGCGGGGTCGTGCGCGACGGTCTCCGCGACGCGCTGCATGGAACGCGTCATCGACGGCGCCATGGTGCGCACCTTCGCCGCGAGCGCGCCCGGTCCGGGCGGGCCGGGCGGTGCCGGGTGGGAGTGTCCGCGGCCCGCCGAGGGGCCTCTGCCGGCACCCGGACCGGCAGCTCCGGAGAAACTTTCCTTCACGCTGTACGTCACAGGAGGAAGGTATTTTCAGCCAGGAGTGGCGTCAAGCCCCTGTGCACGACCGGGGCCCCGGCGGGTTCCGGGTGGTCGGCGGGCCGCGGGCCGCCCGGCCGTCGGGCCGTCGGGCCGTCCGCCGCGAACGGTCCGACTTTGGTCCAATGGAGGGCATGGACATGGATCGGCAATCCCCCCAGGACCAGGCGCTCGAGCAGGCGCTGCACACCGCGCGGGCGCTCGTTCTCGCCGACCTGACCGCGGGCGACGTCGCGCAGGCGGACGTGGTCTCCCTGGTGGAGGACGCCGTGGTGCACCGCCGCTGGTGGGTCGAGCAGTGGCCGGACGGTGTCGCTTTCGTCGACGGCCTGATCGCCCAGGACGTCCAGGACGCCCTTCTCGAACGCTACGGCCGCTGGCCGCTGTGCCCCGTCTGCGGCGGATCCGACCTGCACGCCCTGGAGGTCGAGCCGGCTCTCGGGGAGAACCCGCACTGGGTCTGTGCCAAGACGGCCACCGCCGTGGCCCGCGTCGGTTCGCTCGGCGGGGGCGCCTGAGCGCGTGACGGTCTACATCGACCCCCCGACCTGGCCCGGCCACGGCCGCATGTGGTCCCACCTGGTGAGCGACAGCTCGTACGACGAACTGCACGCGTTCGCGGCGGCGATCGGCTGTCCGCGCCGCGCGTTCGACCGCGACCACTACGACGTGCCCGCCGAGCGCTACGCCACCGCCGTGCACCACGGCGCCGTCGAGGTCGGCAGCAAGGAACTGCTGCTCCGGCTGCGCGCCGCCGGCCTCCGCCGCCCCCGCCCGAACCGCGAGTGACGGCCGGTCAGTCCAGCGTGGCCGTTCCGCCCGCGGGGATGCTCCACGGGCCGATCAGGGCGATGCCCGTGCGGACGAAGTCCTTCACGTTTCGGGTGGCCGGTGTGGCCCCGTGAGCCCGGCGGACGGCGGCGATCCGGGCGTCGGGCACCGAGGCGGTCATGCCGGTGGCATTGCGGTCGCGGAGTGCGACGCGGGGGATCCCGTCGCGTCAGGCGATCACCGACTGCCCGGGATTCGTGCGCACCAGCTCCGAGAGGACGTTCGCGTCCAGCACGATCACTCGTAGCACTGCTGGCGCGCGTCCGTAGGGACGTCGTGGGGGGCCGCCGGGGCGTGGGCGATCACGCGGGTGCCCGCCGGGGCGCCGCGGAGGCGGGAGGCGACGGCGGTGGCGAGCAGCGCCGTCACCGCCAGCGCAGCGCCCGTCCACGCCACGGCGGCGAAGCCCCAGCCCGCGCCGATGACCAGCCCGCCCAGCCACGGGCCGAGCGTGTTGCCGATGTTGAACGAGGCGGTGGTGGTCGCCCCGGCCAGTGTGGGCGCCGCGTCGGCCACGTTGAACATGCGCGCGTTGAGCGCGGGCGCGGCCGTGAAGACGGCCAGGCCGAGCAGGAACGACAGGGTGACCGCGGCCACCGGCACGTGCGCGAGCAGCGCGAGCGCCGTGAGCACCACCGCGGCGGCGGAGATCCCGGCGTACATGGTGCCGAAGAGGTGCGCGTCCGCGATGCGGCCGCCGACCGAGGTGCCGATCAGTGCGCCCAGGCCGAACAGCCCCAGCACCCACGGCACCCAGCTCTCCGACAGGCCCGCGGTGCGGGTGAGGATCGGCGAGAGGTACGAGAAGACGCAGAAGCCGGTGGCGGCCGTGGCGGCGATGGTCACCAGCGTCATCCACACCTGCCGGTCGCGGTAGATGCGCAGCTCGCGGCGCAGGCGCGGCGCATCCTCGCCGGTCGGCGGCTGGGTGCGCGGCACCACGGCGACGACCCCGATGAGGCCGACCGCCGACATCGCGGCCACCGCCCAGAACGCCGAACGCCACCCGGCGCTCTGCCCGAGGAACGCTCCGGCCGGGACGCCCGCGATGTTCGCGATGCTGAGGCCGCCCACCATGACGGCCATCGCGCGGGCCCGCGCGTTCACCGGCACCAGCGACACGGCGACCGCCGCACCGACGGCCCAGAACCCGGCACAGGCCAGCGCGCTCACCACACGGGACGCGAACAGCATCCCGTACGAGGGCGCCAGCGCCCCCGCCACCTGCCCCAGGCCGAACACGGTGAGCAGTGCGATCAGGGTGGTGCGCCGCGGAAGCCGCAGCGTGGCGGCCGCCAGCAGCGGCGCCCCGACGACCATTCCGATGGCGAACGCCGAGACCAGCAGCCCGGCCTGCGGGATGGAGACGTCCATGTCGCGGGCCAGCGGCTCCAGGATGCCCGAGAGCATGAACTCCGAGGTGCCGAGCGCGAAGACGGACATGCCCAGCACGTAGACCGCAGCGGGCATGCGGGTGCGCGTCGCCTTGGTGGCGGCTCGGGGCAGGTGCGGATCGGCTGTCGGTGCGTCGGCGGGCATGGTCGTGTTCAACGGCGCACCCCGACGGGCGCATTCCCGTCCCGGCGCGGTGGTGTCCGAGCTCTCAGGTCGCGAGACCTCCGGCCGTGGTCCGCCCGGACCGGGTCCGGATCCGTGTCTCAGGGCCGGCGGCCGAGCAGGGCCAGCAGGTGCTCTTGCGGGGTGGCGGTGGCCGCGACGTCCACCGGGGGCGCGAAGACGCCCGGAATGCCCTGGTCGCCGACCATCGGACGCACCCGTTCCAGCAGGTCCTGCGCCAGTGCGTCGGAGATAGTCGCGGCACGGGCGATCCCCGTCCCCAGGTCCCATCCGTGCACGGCCAGGTCGGTCGTCATCTGCCAGCCGTACGCATCCGCCGCCTCGCGGCCACCGGTGACGTGCACCTCGCCCTCCAGCGCGCCCGGCCGGTGGAAGGCCGGGTGGGAGGCCGCGCCCGCCGCCTCCCAGGCGGCGACGGGTTCGTCGCCCAGCACGTCGCCGTCGAAGCGGTCGCCGACCTCCGCCAGCGTCGCCCCGCCCAGCAGATGCGGCGCCCACAGGTGCTCGGCGGTCACGTGGTTGACCAGGTCCCGGACGCTCCAGTCCGCACAGGGCGTCGCCGTGTGCCACTGCTCCGTCCCGACCTCGTGCACCAGCCGGTCCCACTCGGCGTAGGCGGTGTCGAACGCCTCGATGAGTTCCATCCGTCCATGGTGCGCCCAGCGTCAACGCTTCCGCATCCGCGCCGTCCGAACGGATGAACGTACGCCCGAACGGCCCCTTCACCGCCCCGCGCGGCCGATCATGGCGCCGGGGACCAGGCTCCCGCGTAGCCTGGAGTTACGAGAGGGAGGTAAGCGTGACCGTCACCGCCGACCCCGTCACCGACATCATGGAAGACGCGCCGGACCCCATCGACCAGTTGAGCGCGCTCGAAGAGGCTTACGGAGAGCCTGTCCGGGCGCAGTACGTCGAGAGGGGCGCGTTCTTGCCGCCGCAACCGGACGATCAGCACATGGACGCCGCTGCCGAGTTCTACTTCCAGCTGCGCACCGCAGGCTTCCCGCTCGCCGGCATGGGCATCGGCCTGAGGTGCGGGGTCAAGTACGAGCGGACGCAGGCGCTCCTCATCCCCGACTTCTACGTGAAGCACCGGCGTCCCACGGATCTCGACGAGGCGTACCGCCGCACCCACAAGGGCTGGTACTCCATCGACCTGCTCGCACTCGTCGGGGAGGTCACCTCGACCAACCACGAGACGGACACCGGCCCGAAGTACCGCACGTACGCCGCTGCCGGCGTGCCGGTGTACGTGCTGCTGCACCGGCAGGAGGGCAAGGCGTACGCGTACTCCGACCCCGTGAGCGCGCCGGAGCGCGGCGACCCGCACTACGCGACGAAGACGGAGGTCGAGATCGGCCGCCCCCTGCCCCTTCCGGAGCCGTATCCGGCGCTGGAGACAGAGTTCCTGCTGGAGCGGTGAGCCCCGGCCGGTCTCAGACGCTCAGCAGGTCGAGTTCGCCGCGCAGGTTGTGGCGGGCGGTGCGCTCCCAGTGGGTGCGGCCGTGTGCCGTGCGGAACAGCTGCGGCAGGTTGAGGAGTTGCCGCAGCACCGCGGCGCGGCCCTCGCGGAACATCTCGTCCGGCACGAAGCCGTACTCCTGGCGCACGGACGCGGCATAGTGCGCGTACTCCTCGGGCGAGCCCGCCAGCACCGCGAGGTCCGCGTCGCACAGCGTCTCGCCGTTCGCGTCCCCCGGCTCGGGCGCGTGCGTGACCGTCAGCCGCACCAGCCGTGCCACCTCCGCCGTGGTGCCGTCCGGCACCCCCGCCTCCGGCAGCGCCCGCTCGGCGAGCTGCGCGCTGCGCTCCTCGTTCTCGCTGCGGTCCGGCCGGTACACCGCGTCGTGGAACCACGCGGCCAGCCGTACGGCGTCCGGGTCGGCGGCGTGCGCGGCCAGCTCGTCCACCCGGTCCAGCACGGCGCGCAGGTGCCGCACCGTGTGGTAGTGCCGCTGCCGCTCCTCCCACCGGTCGAGCAGGTCCCGCCCGTACGGCTCCGGGGCCGGCTCCGCGGTCCCGCCCCGCGTGCGTACGAGCAGCTCGCGCCACCGCGCGAGCAGCGCGTCGCGGTCCGGTCCCGGCTCCTGATGCGGCTCGGGCACGTACGGAATCCCGGATGGCATACCGCCATTGTGCCCACTCCGGCCCGCGAGGAGCTCCGCGAGGAGCCGCGCGGTGCGGCGTGGGCGGGCCGGGGCGGGGTTTCCGGGTCACCGGGGGTGTGGCAGGCTGTGCTACATGTCTAGACCATTGCTCGAGGTGATCGCGCTCGACGCGGACGACGCCCGGGCCGCGCAGGCCGGAGGGGCGGACCGCCTCGAACTGGTGACGGATATGGCCGCCGACGGGCTCACGCCCTCGCCCGGTACCTTCGCGGCCGTACGGGCCGCCGTGGATCTGCCGGTGCGGGTGATGCTGCGCGCGGCGGACGGGTTCTCCGCCGGGGGACCGGAAGGTGTCGCGGTGCTCCGTGCGCAGGCAGAGGCGCTGCGCGCGGAGGGCGCGGAGGAGTTCGTGCTCGGCTTCCTGGAGGAGTCCGGGCAGCCCGACGTGGAGGCGGTCGCCGCGCTGGCGGCGGCGACCGGCGGCGGCCGGTGGACGTTCCACCGCGCCATCGACCGGGCCGCCGACCGGGACGGCCTGCGCAAGCGCCTGGCCGACCTGCCCGGCCCGGACGCCTTCCTGACCGCGGGCTCCGCGGCCGGCGTGGACGACGGCTGGGACGTGCTGGTCGCGGAGGCGGCCCGTACGGCTGCGGGCGAACCCGGCTACGAGCCGCTGCTGATGGTCGGGGGCGGTCTGCGGCTGGACCACGTGCCCGGCCTGAAGGACGCCGGGGTGACGGCGTTTCACATCGGGGGCGCCGCGCGACCCGAGGGCTGGCACGGTCCGGTCACGGCCGGGGCGGTCGCCCGCTGGCGCACCCTGCTGGACGGCTGACGCGGACCCGGCCCGCCGGTCGGGAGCGGCCCGTCGGAGCGCGGTCGCCGTGTCGTGCCGCGGCTCGAAGAGCAGCCAGCCGTCCCCGGCATCGACGCCCGCGAGCGGGGCCGCACGCGCCGACGGTGCCCCAGCGGCGTTCAGACCCGCGGGGACGGGGAAGAGGACATCGCGGAAGGTACGACCGTCGAACACTCACCGGAGGTGAACCGTGCGGGCCGTACGACTCCCCTGGTGGGTCTCGCTGCCCCTCGCCCTCGTCGTCCTGGTCGCCCTGCTCGCGGCCGCCGGGCGGCTCAACCTGATCCCCGGGCTGCCGAACCCGTTCGAGAGCGACACCAAGGACCGCACCGGCCCGACGCTGCTCACCTCCATCCAGGACATGAGCCGCTACCAGGCCGCCTCCGGCAACTTCCAGGTCGTCGTCGACCTGGAGAAGGACGCCAAGTACCTGCCGGACGCCCTCCTCGGCGAGCGCACCCTCTTCGTCGGTGCCGGCTCGGTCGGCGCGTACGTCGACCTCGGCGACGTCGACAAGAAGGCGGTGAAGGTGAACGACGCCCGCACGTCCGCCACCCTCACCCTGCCGCGCGCCGAGCTGGAGAAGCCGGCACTGAACGAGGACCGCTCCTACGTCGTCGCCCGCGAACGCGGCCTCTTCGACCGCTACGGCGACTGGTTCTCCGACAACCCCAACAGCGAGCAGAAGGTGCGTCAGACCGCCGTGAAGCACATCACGCAGGCCGCCGAGGACAGCGGCCTGCGCAAGCGGGCGGAGAAGAACACCACGCAGATGCTGGAGCAGCTGCTGCGTTCGCTGGGCTACGAGCGGGTCGACGTCACGTACGCGTGAGCGCCTCCGGCAGCGGTTCGGCGTGCACGACGGCGAGACCGGAGACCGCGCGCGTCAGGCACACGTACAGGCGGCGCAGGCCGGTGCGCGCGTCGGGCTCCCCGGACACGATCGCCGCCGGCTCATCGAGCACCACGTAGTCGTACTCCAGGCCCTTCGCCAATGTCGCCGGCACCAACGTCAGCCGCACACCGGCCGAGGTCTCCTCGCCCGGGGCGAGGTGCGGCAGGCCCGCCTCCTCCAACGCGGCCGCCAGGGCGGGAACGCGCGCGTCCGCGACGATGAGCCCCGTCGACCCCTCGCGGCCGAGCGACGCGCGGCACGCCGCCAGTACCGCGGCGGTCTGCTCCTCCGCCGCGACGGCCCGCACCGCGAAGTCGCCCGGCGACTCGCGGATCGAGGTCGCCTCGGCCAGCCCGGGGGCGATGCTGGGCAGCAGCCGGGAGGCGTAGGCGATCACGTCACGCGGGACGCGGAAGCCCTGGGTGAGCTCCTCGACGTGCGAGCCCTGCTTGCCGAGGTGCGACAGCGCCTCCTGCCAACTCGACGTGGCCCACGGGGTGGTGCCCTGCGCGAGGTCGCCGAGCACGGTCGCCGAACCGGTGGTGCAGCGCCGCCCCACCGCCCGGTACTGCATCGGGGAGAGGTCCTGCGCCTCGTCCAGCACCACGTGCCCCAGCGACGGGGTGCGCGCGACGAGGTCGGCCGCCTCGTCCACCAGCACCGCGTCCGCCGCCGACCACGTCGCGGACTTCACCCCGCGGGCCGGCTTCGCCCACCGCACGGCCTGCTGCTCGTCCGCGTCCAGCAGCCCGTCGGCCTGCTCGGCGAGGAAATCCGGGTCGGAGAGCAGCCGCAGCACCAGCTTCGCCGGGTCGACGGCCGGCCAGACCGCCTTCACCACGGCCTTGACCGCCGCGTTCCGCGCCACCGCGTCCTGCACCCGGTCGTCCGGAGCCTCGCCCGCTTGCTCCATGCGCACCAGCACGGCGTGCGCGATGCGCTGCGGCAGCGCCTCCCGCGCCGCCCCGTACCGCATGTCGCGCTGCAGCAACTCCTCGACCAGCTCCTGGAGTTCGTACGAAGGAATGCGCCAGCGCCGGGAGCCGCGCACCACCACGCACCCCTCGGCGGGCATGGTGACCCCGGCGCGCACCGCGCGGCGCAGCACCTGCGCCATCCGTGCGTCACCCTTGAGCCGGGCGGTCTCCGCTCCGTCCCGGCCGCGCACCCGCACGCCGTACCGTGCGGCGGCCTCCTCGACCAGCCCGTCCACCGTGGCCTGCCGCACCTGGAGTTCGCCCAGGGCGGGCAGGACCTGCTCGATGTAGTGCAGGAACGAGCGGTTCGGTCCGATGACCAGGGTGCCGGTGCGGGCCAGCCGTTCGCGGTGGGTGTAGAGCAGGTACGCCACCCGGTGCAGTCCGACGGCCGTCTTCCCGGTGCCGGGCGCGCCCTGGACGCACACCGTCCCCTCGATGCCGGACCGCACGATGACGTCCTGCTCGGGCTGGATGGTGGCGACGATGTCGCGCATCGGGCCGACGCGCGGCTTCTCGATCTCCCGCTGGAGCAGCGCACTCGCCTGCGACGCCTCGGTCGGGTCGCCGAGGTGCTCGTCCTCGTACGCGGTCAGCTCGCCGCCCGTGTAGCCGAAGCGGCGGCGCAGCGCCACATCCTGCGGGTCCTTCTTCGAGGCGCGGTAGAACGGCTGCGAGACCGGCGCGCGCCAGTCCACCACCATGGGGTCGCCCTCGGCGTCGTGGACGTGGCGGCGGCCGATGTAGAAGGAGTGGCCGGCGTGGTGGGCGTACGGAGAGGCGGGCGCGGAATCGGCCTCGGTGTGCGGATGCCCGTAGTCGAGGCGGCCGAAGAACAGCGGGGTGTGCGCGAGGTCGGCGAGGGACTCGATCCGCTGGTCGAGCTGGGCGCGCAGGACTTCGGCGTTCACCCAGTTCGCGCTGACGTCGGAGATGTCGAGGGATTCGGCGTCGGCGCGCATCGCGCGCAGCGCGGCGCGCGAGCCAGCGAGGTGGGCGCGTTCGCGTTCCAGCGGGCCGTCGTCGCCCGCCGAGGTGGCGGGCGCGGGGGCGGCGGACGGGTCGGTGTCGTGCGCGGGCACGGGACGGCCTCCGGTGCGGTCTGACCGTACGCGCGCACGGCTGCGGGCGCGCGAGAGCGCGAAGTGACCGAGGTGCAGCGCGCGGCCGTCGGGCCCCTGACCGTCGAGGGCCGGGCCACGGCACGGGCCGCACGCCGCTGGACTCCGCGAACGCGCGCGCGGCAGGGCGCGACACGTACGAGTGAACGGGTGCGTGGGCGGGTGCCAGCCGGTTTCCGAACGGCCGGGGGCCTCCCGACGGGAGGCGGAGACGCGGAAGTCTAGACCTCCGGGGCGCCGCGGGCGAACGGATTTCCCGGCCCGGTCCCCGTAGGGGGAAGTGTGGTCACCGAGAGCGAGACGATCGGGGCGAATCGGGACTTTAGGCTGATGCGCCCGGGCGGGGCAGTGCCCATGCTGGGGGTATGAGCAAAGCACCGCACGCACGCCTCGTCCCAGGTCAGCGGCCTGGGCACGGGTGCGGTGCCACTGCGCTCGGGGCGGATGCAAAGGGCCGCCCGCGTCGGCACTCGCGGCACATGGTCGGCAACACGCTCCGCGTCGCACGGGTCTTCGTCAGCTCCGCGTTCGACGTGGTCGTGCTCGGTGATCTGGAGGGTGGCCGTTCCGCGCGGCCGGAGCAGTCCGGTCGGCCCGAGCAGCCCGCGACGCGCCAGGGCTGACCTCCGCCCCACGGCCCGCCGGTACCGAGCCCGCGGGACGGTGGCCTCGTGCCCGGACGGTCCGCCGTGCGCGCAGGCCGGGTCGTTTCCCGGCGTGCCCACGATTCGTTGCCGATCTTCGCGCGGGCATCGCCGGGTAGGCACCCCGGTCGACTAGGGTCACCGCACGGACTGGTGGAAACCGGACGGAAGGGGCGACCGGCGCGGTGGCGAGCACGCGACTCAAAGACGGCTCCGTCGCCGCCCGAGGGCTCCCGGCCGGGGCCACCACCCGCGTCCCCGACCCCCGCAGGTCTCCGCCGCGGCGGCCGCCCGTCTCCCTTCAGGCACTCCTCGGCGGCGCCGTCCTCACGCTGTCGCTGGCGGCCTTCGCGGCCTACACCCTGGTCACGCCGTTTCCCATGGCCGACGTGCAGGTCTACCGGGCCGAGGGCGCGGCGGCACTGCGCGGCCACGGTCTGTACGACTTCACGGTCACCGAGTGGGAACTGCCCGCCACCTACCCGCCGTTCGCGGCGCTGCTCTTCGTCCCGCTCGCGCTCCTGCCGGCGGCCGGGGCGAAGCTCGCGTTCCTCGCCGGAAACCTGGCCCTGCTCGCGCTGCTCGTCCACCTCTCGGCACGGCTCGCGGGGCGGTCGGTCACGCCGCCGGCGCTGGCCGCGCTGACCGGGGCGGCGCTGTGGCTGGAGCCGGTCTTCCAGACCATGGCGTTCGGGCAGGTCAACCTCGCGCTGGCGTGCCTGGTGCTGTGGGACCTCGGACGGCCGGACGGCGCTCGCGGCAAGGGCCTCGCCGTCGGCCTGGCCGCCGGGATCAAGCTCACGCCGGCGATCTTCGCCGTGTACCTGCTGCTGACGGGGCGGCCCCGGGCCGCGTGCGCCGCCTTCGGCGGCTTCTGCGGCACGGTGCTGGCCGGGGCGTTCTTCCTGCCCGGTGACAGCGTCGTCTTCTGGACCGACCGGCTCTTCGAGACCGGCCGGGTGGGCACGGCGTGGATCGTCGACAACCAGTCCGTGCAGGGGGCGGTGGCGCGCGTGCTGCACGACGCCGACCCCGGCCCGCTGTGGATGCTGCCCGCGGCCGCGGTGGCCGGGACCGGTCTGTGGCTGGGCCGCCGCCTGTGCCTGCGGGGCGGGCCCCCCGGCGGAGTCGGCGACCCGGCGTGGGGTGTGACATGCGGTGGGGCGGCGCGCGGCGACGCGTGGGGGCTGCTGTGCGTCGCCCTCACGGCCCTCCTGGTGTCGCCCATCAGCTGGACGCACCACTGGGTGTGGTGCGTGCCGCTGCTGGCGCTGCTGTGGGGACGCCGGGTGCTCTGCGCCGCGGTGGCGGCCGTGTTCGCCGCCCGCACCATGTGGCTGGTGCCCCGGGACGGGGACCTCGACCTGCGCGGGCCCTGGTGGGTACAGCCGTTCACCTCGCCGTACGTCTGCCTCGGTCTCGCCATCCTCGCCCTGCTCGCCGTCCTGGCCCGACGGCGTGGGGTGACCACACGCTGACCGGCGGGTCGCCCCCGTGTGGCGCTGTCCCGTCGTGGACTCAGACGTCGTCGCCGGCGAGCAGTTCCGTGGCGTCCACGATGCGGTACGCGTATCCCTGCTCGGCCAGGAAGCGCTGCCGGTGCGCGGCGAAGTCCTGGTCGACGGTGTCCCGGGCGACCACCGAGTAGAACCGGGCCTCGTGGCCGTCGGCCTTGGGCCGCAGCACCCGGCCGAGACGCTGCGCCTCCTCCTGCCGCGACCCGAAGGTGCCGGACACCTGGATCGCGACGGTGGCCTCGGGGAGGTCGATGGAGAAGTTCGCGACCTTGGAGACCACCAGCACCTGGATCTCGCCGCGCCGGAAGGCGTCGAAGAGCTTCTCGCGCTGCGCGTTGGAGGTGTCGCCCTTGATCACGGGGGCGCCGATGTGCGCGCCGAGTTCGTCGAGCTGGTCGATGTACTGGCCGATCACGAGGGTCTGCTGCCCCGCGTGCCGCTGCACCAGCGCCTCGGTGACGCGGCGCTTGGAGTCCGTGGTGGCGCAGAACCGGTACTTCTCGTCCGTTTCCGCGGTCGCGTATGCGAGCCGCTCGGAGTCCGTGAGGTTCACCCGCACCTCGACGCAGTCGGCGGGCGCGATGTAGCCCTGCGACTCGATCTCCTTCCACGGCGCGTCGAACCGCTTGGGGCCGATGAGGGAGAAGACGTCCGTCTCCCGCCCGTCCTCGCGCACCAGCGTCGCGGTCAGGCCGAGACGGCGGCGCGCCTGGAGGTCGGCGGTGAACTTGAAGACCGGCGCCGGCAGCAGGTGCACCTCGTCGTAGACGATGAGACCCCAGTCGCGGGAGTCGAACAGCTCCAGGTGCGGGTAGACGCCCTTCCGCCGGGTGGTCAGCACCTGGTAGGTGGCGATGGTGACCGGCCGGATCTCCTTCCGCGTGCCGCTGTACTCGCCGATCTCGTCCTCGGTGAGCGAGGTGCGGCGCACCAGTTCGTGCTTCCACTGCCGGGCGGAGACGGTGTTCGTGACCAGGATGAGCGTGGTGGCCTGCGCACGGGCCATGGCCCCCGCGCCGACCAGCGTCTTCCCCGCGCCGCAGGGCAGCACCACGACTCCGGAACCGCCGTGCCAGAAGCCCTCCACGGCCTGCTCCTGGTACGGGCGCAGCGCCCAGCCGTTCTGCTCCAGCTCCATCGGGTGCGCCTCGCCGTCCACGTAGCCCGCGAGGTCCTCGGCGGGCCAGCCCAGCTTGAGCAGCACCTGCTTGATCTGGCCGCGCTCGGAGGGGTGCACGACGACGGAGTCCGGGTCGATCCGGGCGCCGACCAGCGGCTGCACCTTCTTCGACCGCAGGATCTCCTCCAGCACCGGCCGGTCGCTCGTCTCCAGGACCAGACCGTGCGTGGGGTGCTTGACGAGCTGGAGCCGGCCGTAGCGGGCCATCGTCTCCGCGACGTCGACCAGCAGGGCGTGCGGCACGGGGTAGCGGGAGAACTCCACGAGCGCGTCGACGACCTGCTCGGCGTCGTGACCGGCCGCGCGGGCGTTCCACAGGCCCAGCGGCGTCACCCGGTAGGTGTGGATGTGCTCCGGTGCGCGCTCCAGCTCGGCGAACGGGGCGATGGCGCGACGGCAGTCGCCCGCCCGCTCGTGGTCGACCTCGAGCAGCAGGGTCTTGTCGCTCTGCACGATGAGCGGGCCGTTCACGTGCTCTCCCTTCGGGTCGGGGGTGCCTGGCGGGCGCGGGTGGCCGGAGGGCCGCCCACCAGTGTCGCGCATTCCGCGCGGAACCCGGGCGGGGCCGGGGCCGGGAGTGTATGGTGACTGACTGGTCAGTCACCATCGCTGCGGAAGGGTGGGCGGTAGCAGCATGGCGAAGAAGGTGGACCGCGCCCGCCGGCGGGAGGAGATCCTGGCGGCGGCCGTACGGGTTTTCGCCCGCCGCGGGTACGCGGCCGCGCGTATCGACGACGTGGCGCGCGAGGCGGGCATCGCGAAGGGCAGCGTCTACCTCTACTTCGACGGCCGCGAGTCGCTGCTCCACGCCGCCTTCGAGGCCGTCGCGGCGCGCTCGGCGGAACTGCTGCGGGAGGCCGCGGAGGGCGACGGTCCGGCGGCCGGACGGCTCGCCGCGCTGATCCGCGGCGCGGTGACGGAACTCTCGGCGGACCGCGACCTCGCACGGGTGCTCCTGGACATCTGGGCCGCCGGACGGGATGTCGACTCGCCGGTCGACATGGCCGCTGCGTATCGCGACTACCGGGCGGTCGTCGCCGCGCTGCTGGAGCAGGCGGGTGCGGAGGGGGTGCCGGCGGAGGGGGCGGCACGTGCGGTGGCGGCTCCCGACGCGCACGCGGCGGTGGTCGTGGGCGCCCTTGAGGGGTGCCTGCTCCAGTGGCTCTTCGACCCGGCGGTGGACCCGGCCGCCCTGGCCGAGCCGCTGGTGCGGTTGCTGGTGCCGGGTGCGGGTGCGGGTGCGGGTGCGGGTGCGTGGTCCGGGTCCGGCGGTGACGGCCGTGACCACGTTGACCACGAGCGCGCACGGAACGGTGCGCACAGAGGAGCGTCCACGCCGTGAATCCCCTCAAGGGCGGTCCGCCGCAGGGCGGTTGGCGCCGCACGGTGCTGCGTGCCCCGATTCCCCTCTACCGGTGGGGCCTCGGGGCCCTGCTCGGCAGGCGCCTGGTCCTGCTCACCCACATCGGCCGGAAGAGCGGGCAGCCCCGGCAGGTCTGCCTGGAGGTCGTCGGACGCGGCGAGGAGCCGGGCAGCTTCGTCGTCGCCTCCGGCTACGGCGAGCGGTCCCAGTGGTTCCGGAACATCCTCGCCCACCCTGGTGTGCGGTACCAGGTGGGTGGCCGCAAGTACGAGGGCACGGCGCTGCCGTACGCGCCGGAGGAGTCCGGGCGCCGCCTCGCCGCGTACGCGGAACGGCACCCTCGTACGGCGGCCAAGCTGATGGACGCACTCGGGCACGCTCCGAAGTCCGCCGAGGAGTACGCCGCGATCGGCGCCGACCACGCAGGGGGCGTACCGCTGGTCGCGCTGCGGCCGAGTACCGGGAACCGACAGGCCGGTGCGGGCTTCGACGGCCCGCTGTGACGCACCCGGACGGGAATCAGGTCTGGTAGGCGAGGCTGTAGAGGTCCTGCGGGCTGTCGGGAACAGATACCTCCAGGCCCTCGCGGCGGTGGCGCCCTCCAGTCTGCCCGAAGTCCTCGGACGGCCTGAGGGTGAGCCGCCCCTCCGCCGCCAGAGCCTGTGCGCGGAGCAGGAGGTCGCGGGGGCTGAGGCCGAGTTCCAACGCCACCGTGGTGAGGTCGAGTCCGGATTGCCAGCTCCAGAGGAGAACGGAGTCCATCGCCGGTGACCATGCCACCGTTTCCGGGTGCGGGACGTGTGGCGGGTGAGGGGCTTGCGAAGGGGCGGGCGGCTCCTCCGTGCGCGGCTCCGGCGGCGGGGCGTGCGGCGTCTCTTCCGGTGCAGGTGCTTGCTCGGTCGCTGCCTCTTGGCGGAGTTGGGCGTCGCAGGTGAGGAGACGCTTCGCCACGCTGCGGGCGTCGTCCTTGCCGACGGTGCGCCGTGCGAGCCGCACTTCGCGTTCGTTCAGTCCCATCAGGTCGGCGACGCCGCCGTCGCTGCCGACGGTCACCGCGAAGGCAGCCAGTATTCTCGTACGATTGGCCTGCGCCTCGTCCAGGATTCTCTGGGCGTGCCGCACCTCGTCGTCACTGGCGCAGAAGGCCTCGGCAAGCAGGGAATTGCGCTCCCACAGATCACGGGGTTCCACAAAGGGACCAACGCATTACGCCAGGTGCAGGCACTGAATGTCCGGAACTGTCACCCGACTGCACGGTTCGGCATACGGTGTGCAACTCTGACGGTTTCGCCCTTGCGGGTCGGAGGAGGGCGGAGGCGAGCGGCGCAGCCCGGTTGTGCCGCTCTCCCCTTCAGCCCTCCGCGAGTTCGGCGACGCCGGTGATGCGGTGCAGGGGGTAGGTGCGCACCTGGTCGGCGGTGTGGTCGTAGGCGGTGACGAAGCCGCCCTCGACCCGGACCGGTGCGATCACGCGCTGGCTGGCGGCGCCGTCGGCGTTGACGTAGCCGATCCACAGCGCGGAACCGGTGAGTACCGCGGACTGCATCGTGGCGATGGTGTCGGCGGAGGTCGTGCGCGGCGGCTCGCCGTCGCGCGGGCGGGCGGCCGCGGCCGGGATCCGCGGCTTGTGGGCCGCCGTCGCCGCGTGGTCGCCGGCGCGGATGGCGCGCACGGCGGCCGTCAGCAGGGCGCCGTCCGGTACGGGCGGGCCGTCCGGTACCGGGTCCGGTGCGCTGCGCGGCGGCGTGCGGTGTGCGTCCGGCCGGGCGAGCAGTACGTCGCCCTCCGCCGACTCGGCAGCCGGAGCGTAGCCCATGTCCCGTAGACGGGCGAGGAGTTGGTCGGGCGGGAGGGTGGTCGCGGCGACGGTCGGGGCCAGCAGCCGAAGCCGGATCGGGGCGGAGCGCCGGTCGGCGAGGATCTCGGCGAGCAGCGTCTCGTCGTCGCAGCGCAGGTATGCGGAGGCGGCGCCGACGCGGAGCCGTCCGTGCCGTCGGGCCACGTCGTCCACCAGGTAGGACAGCGGCTGTGGCACCGGCGTGCGGGAGTGGGCGGCGAGGAAGGCGTGGATCTCGGACGCGCTGCGGCCCGCGTCCAGTCCCCGGCGCACCGAGGCGGGGGTGAAGCGGTACACGGTGGCGCCGCCCTTGGACTCCACGTCCGCCAGGACACCGAGGGCCAGGGAGAGTTCGCGTACCAGCGGGCCGGGGGCCACGGCGGTCAGGTCCGCCTGGAGCAGCACGTGGTCCAGCGGCTCGGGCAGCAGCGGCGCGAGCCCGGAGGTGGCCTCGGCGAGGGCGGTGGTGAGTTCCCGGGCGGTGAGGGACGGTCCCCAGGTGTCCGCCTCCGGGGTGGTGAGGGGGCGGGCGTAGGACGCGAGGGCGCCGCGTCCGGTGAGGCCGAGGAGTTCGGCTTCGTCGAGGGTCCAGCGGACCAGGCGCGTGCGGAGTGCGGTGCCGTCGCCGTCCGGGGCGTCGGGCGGCGACGCCGCACGGGGCCGGGGGCGCGGGGTGCCGCCGGTCGTCGCGGCGGCGCGCAGCGGGCGCTCCCAGGTGACGCGTGCGACCACGGATTCCGGTTCCGGCGAGGTGCCGGGTGCCGCTGAGGCCAGCAGGGACAGCACCCGGTGCCGTACGTCCGGGGCGGGGCCCCGGTCGAGACCGGGCCCGAGGGCGGCGAGGCTGCGGCCCTTCGGGTCCCGCTCGCCGACCAGGCCGGCGACGCGGGTGCCGGTCAGCCAGGCGCGGACCAGCCAGGTCCAGCGCTCGCCGGGTGCGGCACGCAGCCAGTCGTCGTACGCGGGGGTGGGCGCGTAGGTCTCGTCCACGGCGCCGTCGGAGGCCAGCAGTCCGGCGCCGAGGGCCAGCTCGACCCAGAAGGCGGCGGTCGGTTCGGGAAGGTCGAGGGCGACGGCGGTGCGTTTGAGTTCGCGGACGCCGAGGCCGCCGGCGCGCAGCACGCCCGGAGGGTCGGTCTCCCAGCCGCCGCACAGCTCCTCGACGGTGGCCAGCGCGGTGAGGGCCTGGCCGGCGGCTGTGGCGTCCACCGTGCGCGGGGGGTGCTCGCGCCGGGCGACGAGCTGCGGAGGCTCCGGTTCCAGCGACCGGTGCGCGCGGCCGCCGCGCAGGTGCAGCGCGACCTCGCGGGGGAGCACGACCGTACGTTCCCCGCTCGGCAGCAGCAGGCCGTGGTGCAGCAGCCGGGCCACGGGCGGGGTCGGCGCCCGGTGGTCGACCGTCCCGTACGGCGGCCCCCACACCAGGCGGGACAGCACCTCCGCGCTGTCTTCCGGCACGTGCTCCGCGAGCAGAGCCGTCATGCGCTCCCGGTCGGTGAACAGGGTGGCCAGCTCGGTGAGCGCGCTGACCGGGTCGTGCGTGGCGGGGAGGCCGTTCGCGGTGAGGAGGTCCTGCATCCGGCCGGGCGAGATGCCGGCGGTGGCCTCGGCGAGCGAGGGGCCCAGCCCGGTGGGGGAGACCGCGGGAGGCGGGGGAGCGAGGATCACGCGGGCCGTCCGGAGCAGCCGGAGCCGCTCGTCGTCGCCCCACAGCAGAGCGCGGTCTCGCAGCAGCGCGAGCGCCCGGGGCAGCTGCCGGTCGACGGCGGCCGCCTCCTCGCCGTCGATGCCGGTCAGCAGGCCGCGCAGCTCCTCGTAGCCGCACGGGTCCGGGCCGGCCGCCAGCGCCTCGGCCACCTGCAGTGCGAACCGGTCCAGCCGCTCGACGGCCCGGACGACGGAGGCGCGGGTACCGGCGCGGGTGGCGAGCTGGGTGAGGTCGCCGGGGACGGGGGAGAGCAGGTCGGGGCGGGTGCGCAGCAGCGCGGCCAGCGCCGCGTCGTCCCGGCCGCGCAGGTCGTCGGCGAGCGTGCGGGACGGCGCCGCGGCGGTGGGCTGCTGCTCCTGACTCATCCGTCCTACGGTAGCGGGGGTGTCGGCGGGACCCCGTGCTTCCCGGCGCCGGGCCGGGGGAAAACACGTTGTGGGGGTAGGAGGGGCGCTCTAGGTTCGCGTCCATGCCCGACCAACCGAGTCCGGAGCTGCGCACGCGGCGGCTGCTCCTCACCTCGTAGACGCCCGATGACGAGGACGACTTCGTCACACTTTTCCAGGATGCGCGGGTGTCGCGCTGGATGGGGGACGGCCCGCAGAGTGAGGCGGAGGACCGGGCGCTGTTCCGGCGGATCTTCACCCACGTCCATCCGGCGCGCAGGCTCGACGTGTGGGGGGTGTGGGAGGGCGGGCGCCTCGTCGGGCACGCGGAGATCAAGCGCACCGACGACGTGGACGGCCACGAGATCGTCTACGCCCTGCGCCCCGACCGGTGGGGCGCGGGCCTGGGCACGGAGCTGGCCGGGGCGGTGGTCGCCTACGGCTTCCGCACGCTGGGGCTGACCAAGGTGCATGCCACGGTCGACGCCGCGAACACCGCTTCCCTCACGCTTCTGCAACGGATCGACTTTCGACATGTCCGCGATATCGCGGAGGAGGACGGCGGCACCACCCGCCACCTGACCCGCGATGCCGACTGACCTGCCGACGCGCCCCGCCGCCACGCGGTACCGTCTGCGGTGATCGGACATCTCCGGGCGGCGAGGCGGGTGTTGAGGCAGCGGTGGGGATCGAGAGCGAGCAGCTCGTCTTCGACTATCTGAGCCGGGTCGGCGACCTCGCGCACGGAACGTCGATGACCGCGGCCGACCGGGCACGGCTGGTCGGCGGGCTGCGTACCGAGATCGAACGGATGCGTGCCGCATCCGGCGGCGGTGACGGCAAGGCCGCCGTACGCAAGGTGCTGGACCGGCTCGGGAAGCCGGAGGAGGTCGTCTCCGAGGCGCTCGGCGGCGAGACCGTCTCACTGCGGAAGACCGGCCCTGCGGACGACGCGGACCCGGACCGGCCGCGCGGCCGCAGGCTGCCCCTCCTTCCGCAGATGAGGAAGGAGGACACCGGGTCCGGGCCGCCGCCCTCGCGTGGTGCGTCGCCGCCGCACATGGCCGGCATGGACGAGCTCGGCCCTCAGGAGACCGACCCCGACTGGTGGCGGAGCGGCCCTGCGACGGGCGGCGCCGCCCGTTCGGGGCTGCCCGGGGCCCGCGATCCGCGGTTCGACATCCCGGACGCGTTCAGCGGCGGCATCGAGCTGCCCGAGGTGTTCCAGCGCCCGCCCGAGGACGGGAAGGACGGTGCCCCGGCCGCGCCGCCGCAGGCGCCCGCCGCCGCCGTGGTCGCCGACGCCGCTCCGGCAGGGGGAGCGCCGCTGCTGGGTGCCCTGCTCGCGGGGCGCCGGAAGCGGGCGGCGGGCCCGGCCGCGGGCGGAGTCGTCGAACTCCTCGCCGCCGGGCTGCTGGTTGCCGGCGCGCTGCTGGGTTCTCTGGTGCCGCTCGGGCTGGGCTGGCTGGCCGCGTACTGGTCCCCGCGGCTGACCCGGAGCGAGGCCAAGGGCGCCGCGCTCGGTGTGCCGGGCGTCACCGCCGTGGGCGGTCTGGTGTGGCTGTGGGGGCGGCAGGACGGCCGCTGGGGGCCGCCGCTGCCGTCCGGCGGGGACGCGATGCAGCAGGCGATGGAGGAGTCGTGGCCGGTGGCGCTGCGCGTTGCGGCGGTGGCGTCCGCGCTGTTCCTGCTGTGGCGGGCGCGCAGGCGCCCGGCCTGAGGGCGCCGGTCCGGCGGGTTCGGGCCCCCGGCAGAATGGCGGGCATGCCCTCCCACCCGCTGACGGTCGGATTCGACCTGGACATGACCCTGATCGACTCGCGGCCGGGCATCAGGGCCGCCTACGAGGCGTTGTCGGCCGAGACGGGCGTGCACATCGACGCCGAGCTGGCGGTGTCGCGCCTGGGGCCGCCGCTGGAACAGGAGCTGGCCCACTGGTTCCCGGCCGAGCGGATCGCCGAGACCGGCGAGCGCTACCGCGAGCTGTACCCGGCGTACGCGATCACCCCGGCCCTGGCCCTGCCCGGCGCCCGCGAGGCGCTGGACGCAGTGCGGGACGCGGGCGGCCGCACGGTTGTCGTCACGGCGAAGCACGAGCCGAACGCGAAGCTGCACCTGGAACATCTGGGGCTGGAGCCGGACGCGGTGGTCGGGTGGCTGTGGGCCGAGGCGAAGGCCGAGGCGCTGCGCGCCTACGGGGCGCAGGTGTACGTCGGCGACCACACGGGGGACGTGCGGGGCGCACGGGCGGCGGGAGCACTGGCCGTGACGGTGCCGACGGGGCCGTGCGGGGCGCACGCGCTGCGCGAGGCCGGCGCCGACGTCGTGCTGGACGGTGGGCTCCCCGACTTTCCCGGCTGGCTCGCGCGGTACGTGGCCGGGGGCCACCGGGCGACCTGAGCTCCGGGCTGTGCCCGACGCCTGCTCAGCCCCGGGTGGAGGGCGGGCCCCCGGCCCTGGAGGCGCGGGCGGCGCGGCGCTGGGCGGCGGCGGAGCGGAGGACGCCCGCCCCGGCCAGGGCGAAGCCGACGCCCATGAGCATGCAGATGAAATACGCCGCGGCCGGGAACGGATCGGTGCCGAGGAACAGCGGCGCGACCGTCACCAGGGTGGCGACGGCGCCGACGAGGAAGACGACGCCACCGGTCCGTACCAGCGCGTCTCCGGCTCGGGGAGTTTCAGTGTTCACCCGCTCAGGGTAGATCCGTGGACAGGCGACCGAGGAGGCGAGAAGGCGCCCGGGGTCGTCTTGCCACCCCGCCGCGGAGCACTAGCCTGGGGGAAGGCGGGCTGGAGGGCCCGCCTCGACTGCTTCAGCGATCACGATCAGCAGACCATCGCGCAGCCGGACGACCCGTCCGGCTGCGCGAACGAGTGACGAGGGACGAGACGGACGTGCCTACCGGCAAGGTCAAATGGTTCAACGGTGACAAGGGCTTCGGCTTCCTCTCCCGCGACGACGGCGGTGACGTCTTCGTCCACTCGTCCGTGCTGCCGGACGGGGTGGAGGTGTTGCGGCCCGGTCAGCGCGTCGAGTTCGGCGTCGTCGCCGGGCAGCGCGGCGACCAGGCGCTGTCTGTGTCCCTGCTCGACCCGACGCCGTCCGTCGCGGCGGCTCAGCGCCGGAAGCCGGACGAGCTGGCGGGCATCGTGCAGGACCTCACCACGCTGCTGGACGGCGTCTCGCAGTCGCTGGAGCGCGGCCGGTACCCCGACAAGGCTCACGGCCGGAAGATCGCCGGCATGCTGCGGCACGTCGCCGACCAGCTGGACGTCTGACCGCCGTGCGCCCGGTCCCCGCGCGCGGGGACCGGGCGCACGGCGGTCAGGGGAAGCGCAGCGCGTCCGCCGGGATGGGCGGGACCAGTCCTTCGGCCGCCGCGCGGGTGAGCAGCCCGCGCACGGCGGCGTAGCCGGACTCGCCCAGGTCCGCGGTGTACTCGTTGACGTACAGGCCGATGTGCTGGTCGGCGACCGCCGGATCCATCTCCTGCGCGTGCTCGCGCACGTACGGCCGGGAGGCTTCCGGGTCGTCCCACGCCAGCCGTACGGAGGTCCGCGCCGCCTCCGCGAGGGCGCGCAGCCGTTCCGGGCCCAGCGAGCGGCGGGCGATGATCGCGCCCAGCGGGATGGGCAGCCCGGTGGTGTGCTCCCAGTGCTCGCCCAGGTCGGCGACGCAGTGCAGGCCGTAGGAGCCGTACGTGAAGCGGGCCTCGTGGATCACCAGGCCGGCGTCGACGCGGCCGTCGCGCACGGCGGGCATGATCTCGTGGAACGGCAGCACCACGATCTCGCCGACGCCGCCCGGCACGGCGTCGGCGGCCCACAGCCGGAACAGCAGGTAGGCGGTGGACCGTTCGCTCGGCACCGCGACCGTGGCGCCGGTGAGCGAGGAGCCGCCGGCTCCGGCCGTGCGGGAGAGGACCAGCGGCCCGCAGCCCCTTCCCAGCGCCCCGCCGCACGGCAGCAGGGCGTACTCCTCCAGCACCCACGGCAGCACGGCGTAGGAGACCTTGAGCACGTCGCCCTCGCCGCGCACGGCCAGGGCGTTGGTGACGTCGATGTCGGCGAACGTCACGTCGAGTTCGGGGGCGCCGGGGACGCGGCCGTGCGCCCAGGCGTCGAAGACGAACGTGTCGTTGGGGCACGGCGAATACGTGATCCGCACCGGCGCCTCCGCCTTGTGCGTCTCCGGACCTTCCGGCCAGGGGCCGAGGACGGGTGCCGCCGCCCGGAAGGCGGTGGTCAGTGCACGCAGCGCCTCCGGGATGCGCCAGGCGTCGCGGTCCCGGGGGCCGACCGGGTTGGAGACGGTGCGCACCTCCAGCACCGGCAGGTCGTGTGCGGCGGCGGCCTCGGCGACGCCGAAGCCCTCCATGGCCTCCACCACGGCACCGGGGTGCCGGGCGGCCAGTTCGCCGGCGCGTGCGGCGGTGCCGGTGACCGTCGAGGCGGTGAGCACCGGCCCGGTGACGGCGCCCGCGGCGTCGGCGAGGGCGCGTACGAGCGCGGGCGGCGGCGTGTGCACGACGCGGCCGAACCCGAGGTCGGTGACGGAGGTGAAGCCGTCTGCGGTCTCGGCGCCGAGGTCGGCGGCGACGATCTCGGTGGCCACCACGGTGCCGCCCACCGCCACTTGCCCGGCGAAGCCGCCGCCGATCCCGGCGGACACCACCAGGTCGTACGGTTCGCCGGCGAGGGCCGCGGCGGTGAGCGCGCTCGCCGCACCGGCGGCGGCCGCCGCGGGGCCCACTCCCGCGGCCAGCACGTCCACGGCCAGGCCGCGTCCGCCGGGGGCGGCGGCCGGGCGCACGCGGTGCAGGGCGTACCCGCCGGGCAGGGTGCTCACGTCGTGCCGGGTGCCGGTCTCGTGGGGCGTTGCGGTCTCGTCGGGGGTGTCGAATCCGGCCGTCACGGCGTCGCGCTCCGCCGCGACGGCGGTGGCGACCAGGACGCGCAGCGGTCCGGCGGCGGCAGGGGAAAGGGGAGCGGACACCTCGGCGGCCACCGTCACTTCTCGCGTGTGACCTTGATGTTCCAGACGCCCTCGAGCTCGTCTTCGCCGAGGGTGGCGACGCTGAGCGTCACCTCGTCGGGTGCCGAGCCCTGGCCGGGCTGCGGCTGGAACCACTGCTCGGCGTCGAAGGTCTGGTACGTGCTCGTCAGCTCCTCGGCCGACATGGGCCGCTGGTTGGCGAAGACCACCCAGCCCGCGTCCGCCATCTCCGGCTCGACGCCGACGTGCACCCGGTCGCCCTGGCGAACGCCGATGGTCGCGTCCGGCTTCTGCTTCAGGCAGGCGAAGCCCTCGTCGCGCGACAGTGCCTTGCCGTCCTCGGCGTAGCAGGCGGCCTCGGTCGTCACGGTCTCGCTGCCGACCGTGACCGTCATCAGCGGCGTCGGCTTCTCGCAGGCCGTTGTGACGAGGAGGCCGAGGGTGGCGGCGCCCAGGGCGGCGGCCGTGCGCAGGCCGCGCCGCGAGACGGAGAAGGCATAGCTCATGCGGGGCAATCTACCCGGCGGTCGCTTTCAGGCCACGCGGGGGTGCGGGGACCCGCGCCGGGCCGAGGAGAGCAGGCCGCGCCCGGCGGTGAGCGTGCCCACGGCGATCAGCGCGGCGCCGACGGCCATGCCGAGGATGCCGTTCAGCGGCAGCGAGATGCCGATCGCGCCGCCCACCACCCAGGACATCTGCATCAGCGTCTCGGACCGTGCGAACGCGGAGGTGCGCACCTGTTCCGGCACGTCGCGCTGGATCAGCGCGTCCAGCGACAACTTGCCCAGCGCCTGCACGATGCCGGCGGTCGCGGCCACCACCGCCACCATCACCGTGCTGTACAGGGCCGCGGCCACGACCGTGGCGCCGAGCGCGCACAGCAGCACCGTGGTGATGATCATCTCGGGGGCGCGTTCCTTGAGCCAGGCGCCGATGGCCGTGCCCAGCGCGTTGCCTCCGCCCGCCGCCACGGCGACCAGGCCCAGCGACACCGACGCGCTCATCCCCGACAGCGGCTCCTCGCGCAGCAGGAAGGCCAGGAAGAAGATCAGGAAGCCGGACAGTGCCCGTACGCACGAGTTCGCCACCAGCCCGCTGCGCACCGACACGCCGACCGTGCGCAGCCCCGGCCGACGCCGGTGCACGCTCTCACCCGCGAGGAACGCCTTCCGCTCGCCCTTCGCCGAGTCGACCTTCGGTGCGAGCGAGAACGACAGGAAGGTGCCCAGCACGAACAGCGCCATCGCCCCGTACAGCGGATACGACGGACCGAGCTGATGCAGGCCGGCACCGATCGGCGCCGCCGCCCCGGTCGCCAGCAGACCGGCCAGCGTCACCCGGGAGTTGGCCTTGACCAGGGGGTAGCGCGGCGGCAGCAGCCGTGGCACTACGGCCGAACGCACCACGTTGTACGCCTTGGACGACACCAGCACACCCAGCGCCGCGGGGTACAGCTCCAGGCCGCCGCCGGCCACCGCTCCCGCCATGGTGATCGCCAGCAGCGCGCGCGCCAGCATCGCGCCCGCCATCGCGAACCGGCGGCCGTGCGGGATGCGGTCCAGCAGGGGACCGATGACCGGCGCCAGCAGTGCGAACGGCGCCATCGTCACCAGCAGGTAGAGCGCCACCCGGCCGCGCGCCTCGCCCGTCGGCACGGAGAAGAAGATCGTCGATGCCAGCGCGATGGTGATGAGCATGTCGCCCGCGGAGTTCACCGCGTGCAGCTCGATCAGCTTGCCCAGCCCCGACTCGCCCGCCCCCTGCGCGTGCGTGGCACGCCGGATACGGCGGGCCAGCGCCGCCGGTGGACGCCCGGCCGCGCGTGCCATCCGGGCGGCGCGCCCGGGCCGGGCCTTCTCCGGCCGCTCGGCGTTCTCGCCCAGCAATCGTCCGGTGCCCGCCCGGTCCGGACCGGTCCCCTCGCTCTCGGTACGCGACGGAATCGGGCGGACCGCGGGCGGTGTCTCCTGATACGCCTCGTCGGCAGCCACGACGTTCAGTGTGCCCCAGATGTCGGCGGCTACCGCGTTGCGGCGGATTGGGCGTGCCCCGGGCGCGACGCGGGCGGATCGGGCCGGGTCCGCGCCGGCGACGGCCGGGGGCGCCCGGGGGCCGCGCGGAGTCGCGGCGGGCGTGTTGGGGTAGCGTGGATGAAACGGTGCGCCCCGCACGGCCTCGAGTGTGGGCGCGGACGTCGCAGCGGCCACAGGCTCCGCTCCGTCCGCTTCCCCCGCCCCGCCCGGCCGCACGGCCAGCGCCCGCCAACGACTACGACGGCGCTTCGGCGTGGGAGACGATTCTTGTGAGTGCAGCATGAGCGCCGGCACGCGACGCCGCCGTACGACGCGTACGCCCGACCGGCTCTGCGCCGAGGCCGTCGCCCTGGCGCGCGGGGCCGTCGAGGAGGTGGCCCCGGCCGACGAGATCGGGGAGTGGCTCGAGGCCGTCGCGGACGACGACCGGGTGGTGACGCACCTCTTCGAGTGCCGCAAACCCGGCTACCGGGGCTGGCGCTGGGCCTCGACCGTCGCCCGCGCGTCCCGCGCCCGCGTCGTGACCCTCGACGAGACGGTCCTGCTGCCCGGGCCCGACTCGGTGCTCGCCCCCACGTGGCTGCCCTGGAACGAACGGCTCCGTCCCGGTGACCTCGGCCCCGGCGACCTGCTGCCCACCGAGAGCGAGGACCTGCGGCTGGAGCCCGGCTTCACCGGCGAGGACGCACCGCCGCCCAATTCGCCCGTCGCGGAGGAGATGTCCGGCCGCGACGAGGAAGGGAACGCGGAGGAGCCCGGGGCCGGGGGCGCCGCGGCGGTCGCGGTTCCCGCGCAGCCGCTGCCCACCCGGGCGGGCATCAACGCCGTCGCGCAGGAACTGGGCATGGCACGCGCCCGCGTCCTCTCCCGCTACGGCCTGCACACCGCGGCCGACCGCTGGGAGGAGTCGCACGGCCCCCGCACCGCCATGGCGCAGGCGGCGCCCGCGAGTTGCCTTTCCTGCGGCTTCCTGGTGCCCCTGGCGGGCTCGCTGCGGCAGGCGTTCGGCGTCTGCGCCAACGAGTACAGCCCCGCCGACGGCCAGGTGGTGTCCCTGTCCTACGGCTGCGGCGGCCACTCCGAGGCCGCGGTCATGCCGAAGCCGCCCCAGCCGCCGCCCCCGGTAGTCGACGAGACCCGCGCCGACGCCTTCGACCTGCACGACCGGGCCGCCGGGCCCGCGGGCGACGCCACCGAGACCGAACCGGGCGAGACCGGTCGCGCCGACCGCAGCGGTGGGAACGGCGACGGCGGCACGGCGGACGCGAGCGGGACGTCCGGTCGTAACGGCACGGCAGACGGCACGGCGGACGGCGCGAGCGGCAAGCAGGCGGGGAAGAGCGGCAAAAGCTCCCGGAACGGCCGCGGCCGCCGTCGCGCCGCCGCCCGCTGAGGCCGCCGAAAGTGGTACGGCGGACAGGGCGGGCGTAGGGGCGTGCGGATGTCCGCCGGCGCCGGGCGGACGGTTCGCTGCGCTGTTCGAGCCGGGTACCCGCGTGGATGAATCCGTCGCGACACCGGTGGCGGCCGGGTCCGTCGTGGGCGGCTCCGGAAGACGATCGTCGTCCCGTCGACACCTACGGCACTGGAGCGCCCCATGAAACCTCGTCTCGCCCTCGTCGCCTTCGGCCTCGCGTCCGCGCTGCTCACCTCGGGCTGTGGTCAGGGCACGGTGGAGGACGGTTCCGGCCGTTCCACCCCCGGAGGTGAAGCCGCTCCGTCTGCCGGGAAGTCCTCGGCCCCGCCGTCCGCCGCACCCGTGGACGTCACGCCGAGAACCGTCGAGGCGGGGGAGCAGGGCGACGCCGGCGGCGCCGCGAAGCTCTCCTCCGTGAAGGTGACCCGGCTTCCGGCGTACGACCGCGTGCGGTTCACCTTCGACGGCGGCGTCTCACAGGTCTTCGCCGAGTACATGGATGCACTGCGCGAGCCCGGCCGGGGCAGGACGATCGACCTGAAGGGCGAGCACAAGCTGGTGCTGGTCTTCGTCGGCGTCGCCCGGCAGGATCCCGCCGTGCGCGCGGACACCACCGACACCGTCCGCGAGGTGCGGGCGAGCGGGGTCTTCGAGGGCGAGATGATCGTCGGTCTCGGCCTCGACTCCGAGGGCGAGGGTCCGGCGGGCTACCGGGTGGAGGTGAAGGGCGACTTTGTCACCGTCGAGGTCGCGCACCGCGCCTCGCCTTCCGGTTCGCCCTCCGGCTCTCCTTCCGCTTCGTCCTCCGCAGGCTGACTGGACTCCGGAGTCCGACTGCCGTCAGGCTGCTCGTCTCCGTGATCGCTCGGACCTGGTTCCGTCTCCGCCTCCGGCTCCGTGACAGGTTCCGTTTCCGGTTCCGGCCCGGTGGCCGCGGGGGCGCGGGCCGCAGGATCGATCCAGGACACCGAGCGGTCGGCGAGGAAGTACTCGGCCGGCGCGGTACGGGTGGCCCCCGACGCCCCGCCGCGCCGGGCGAACGGGTCGTGGATCAGACGAGCCGGGTCCGCCCCCCACCGCGGAAGCAGGTCGCGGAGTTCGGCGGCGAACGGCGTGGGCCCGGCGAGGTACACGTGACCGTCGGCCCAGTCGTCACGTCGCCGCAGCGCCTCGTGGAAGCGTCGGGTCAGGGTGCTCGCGCCCTCGGCGGCGCGCGCCGTCCACACCGCCACCTCCAGGTGCGGGTGCCCGGACGCGAGCGCGTCGATCGTGGCGCCGTCGTACAGGTCGTCCGGCGTGCGTGCGAGCACGTCCAGCCGTATCCGCCGCGGCGGGCCCGGGGCTCGGGCGCGCAGCAGGTCCTCCAGCACGGCCTTCACCGGCGCCCAGCCGGTACCGGCGGCGATCAGCGTGACCGGTGCGCCGTCGGCTCCGGGGGCCGTAGCGGTGCCGGACGCGGCGCCGAGCCGCAGCCGGTCGCCCGCGCGCACGTGGTCGCACAGCATTGTGCTCAGCGACCCGCCGCGCACCCGGGCGACGTGGAACTCCAGCAGCCCGTCGGCGCGCGGGGCGCGGGCGAGCGAGTAAGGGCGCCACACCCGGGGCACCTGCGGGCACTCCAACGTCGCGTACTGCCCGGCCCGGTACGGGTAGGGCTGGTCGGGAAGGATCCGCAGGACGGCCGTACGGCCGTTGTGCAGGCTCTGTTCCACGACGGTGGCGTCCCACCACGCCGGTTCCCGCTCCCGGATGGACGCGGCCGCGCCGTGCAGCATCGTGCGGGCCGCCCGGCCGTACACGGCCCACCAGGCGGCCTCGGTCGCGTCGTCCCAGGCCGAGACGCAGCCCATGCGCATCGCGGCGATCAGGCTGTGGCCCACGGTGTCGTAGTCGGCGGTGCACACCCCGAACTTGCGGTGGTCCCGCCCCAGCGCTTCCAACTGCGCCTGCAGCGCAGGATCGTCGAGGTGCGTGACGATCTGCGCCAGTGCGGCGAACAGCCGGTCGTGCTGCTCGCGCATCTCGGCGGGGAACATGCCGCGCAGCCGCGGATCGGAGTCGAAGAGATGCGCGTAGAAGAACCGCACCACACGGTCCGCGCGGCGCTGCGCTATCTCGAAGCTCGCTCTGACTCGTTCGATGTCGTCGATCTTCCTCACCCCCGCGCGACTCCACGCGTTTCTCCGGTCGTCCCGTGGCGCGCGCCGTGGCCGGAAGCGATCGGTGCGTCGGCGCGACACGGGCAGTCCTAGGTCGTTCGGCGCCGGAGCGCCGCCGCATTGCCGGTGCCGTCACAGTTCCTCCACCGGCGGGGGCCCGAACATCCACGGGCACGTGTGTTCGGTGACGGCGTGAAAGTGGCTTAACCTGCCCGGGTCATGAACTACTGCCCCAGATGCCTCCGCCGTTTCGACGCCGGCGCGTCCTGCCCCAACTGCGGGACGACCACCGCCGCGCCCGCGGACCGGGATTCCGCCCCGGCGACCGGAACGCCTCGCGAAGAGGCCTACGTCGCGAAGCCGTTCCAGCAGGAGGGCCCACCCAACGTGGACCCCGAGCCGGCCCCGGCACCGGAGCGGCCGCCGGGCGGGACCGACCGCGAAGCGGAGGCGCGCGACCGTACCGGACCGGAACCCGTCCACGGCCCCGGCGGCCAGCCGACGGCCCCGCTCGCCGCCGTGCCGCCGACCGGCGGTGACCCCGGCCCCGGTGGCCCCGGTGGCCCCGGCGACCCCGGTGGCCCCGGTGACCCCGGCCCCGGTGACGGCCCCGGCGGCGGTGACGAAGGCGACGGCGGAGCCCTGCCCCCGGGGCCGGCCCCGGACCCGGACGACATACCCCCGCGCCGCAGGCGCCGGCCCGCCGTGGTCGTCGCCGCCCTGTGCGCCGTCGTGCTGGCGGGTGTCGCCGCCTTCTCGTTCGGCGGGGACGAGACGCCCGCCGGGCCCGAGGACGACCGCATCGCGCCGTCCGCGACGGCCGGGGACAGCGCGCCCCCCTCGCCGTCCCCCTCGTCCTCCGCGTCCTCCTCGGCCGAACCGTCCCCCTCCGTCTCCGCCGAGCCCAGCCGGACCGAGACGGAATCCCCCGAGCAGCCGCAACCGGAACAGACCGCCCCGGGCGGCGGCGACACCGGACCGGCCCCCACAGAACCGCCGGCACCGGACACGCCCGCGCCGGAGCCCACGCCCACCAGCCCGGACCCCGAGCCGGAACCGTCCGACGACTGCGTGCTCATCATCTGCCTCTGAGGGCCCGGCTCACCGCACGCCGGGGAAGCGCCCGTTCAGAGCCGCGTCCGTTCAGAGCACCGGGTGCTCAGAGCAGGGCGCGGCCCAGGAGCAGGATTCCGGAGAGGGAGACGACGGCGAGGAGCGGCGTCCGCAGGCCGTCGGTCCCGAAGCGCCGGCGCGTGGGCCGGCCGAGCGCGAAACCGGCGAGCACGCACGGGAAGAGCAGCAGGCCCGACTGCACCTGCGGCACGGTGAGTTCTCCGGCGCCCGCGAGCACCACCAGCGACAGCACGGTGCCGATGAAGAAGTACGCGCCCAGCGTCGCGCGGACGCGGGAGGCGGGTTCGTGCTGGTAGAGGAGCGCCATCGGCGGCCCGCCGATGGTCGTCGCGGTGCCGGTGACGCCGGAGAGCGTCCCGGCTGTGACGAGGGTGCCGGGGCGGATCCCCACCCGGACGTCGCCCCACAACGAGGCCGCGACCGCGAGCAGCACCATGACCCCGACGGCCGCGCCCAGCACCGTCGGCTCCAGCACGGCCACCACCCACGCGCCGCCGACGCTGCCCACCACCCGTGCGGGAAGGGCCCAGCCCAGGCCCCGCCAGTCGATGTGCCGCCAGTCCGTGGTGACGGTGAGCATCGCCATCGACGCGTTGGCCACCAGCAGCCCGCCCGGCATCATTGAGGGCTCCACCACGATCAGCACCGGCGCGGCGACCATGCCCTGCCCGAGGCCGACGCAGCTCTGCACGAGCGCGCCCACCAGGACGGCGAGGCCGGCGACGACGAAGAACTGCGGATCGGGCACGTCGCCCGAGCCTACGCCTCCGTTCGCCCCGCCCCCGCGCCGGTGCGGGACGTGCCGTCTGCACGGCCTGTGGCGGGATGCCGTACCGTCACCCGGACCAGGCCGGGTGAAACGGCGTACGGAACGGTGCGGGCGCAAGCCTCGCACCACTGCGGCGAGGAGGCGGCGACGTGAGCGGCGGCGGCACGGTGATGGTCGGGCAGGGCGGCGGCGAGGACCCTTTCGGGACCCTGCGCCTGCGACGCGGCGTCCTCGACGCGTGGTCCGCGTCCCCCGCCCGCTTCCGCGAGGACGCCAACGCTGAGCAGGACCTCGCGCTCGGCGGCTACCGCGATCGCCTCGTCGTGGAGTTGGCGCAGAACGCCGCCGACGCGGCGGGACGGGCCGGTCTTCCCGGCCGCATCCGCTTCACCCTCCGCGGCGACGTGCTGGTCGCCGCGAACACCGGCGCCGCGCTCGACGCGGCCGCCGTGGAATCGCTGTCCACGCTGCGCGCCTCCGCCAAACGCGAGGACCACGGCTCGTCGAGCGGCGCCGGTGAAGCCGTGGGGCGGTTCGGCGTCGGCTTCGCCGCCGTGCTCGCCGTGACCGATGCCCCGGCCGTGCTGAGCAGGGCCGGCGGCGTGCGCTGGTCGCTGACCGAGGCGCGCGACCTCACGCTCGCCGAGGCCGGAGAGCGCACCGACGCCCTCGCCGACGAGGTACGGCGCCGCGACGGCCACGTGCCGCTCCTGCGCCTGCCGCTCCCGGCCGAGGGCGGAGCCCCCGAGGGCTACGACACCGCGGTCGTGCTGCCGCTGCGGGACGCCGCTGCCGCGGCACTCGCCGAGCGGCTGCTCGCCTCCGTGGACGACGCGCTGCTGCTGGCGCTGCCCGGACTGGCCGAGGTCGTCGTCGACACCCCGGACGGCGTCCGCACACTGACCCGGCGCACCGACGGCCCGTACGTCGTGGTGGACGACGCGGCGGAGCCGGTGGCGCGCACCGAGGGGCCGACGCCGCCCGCCGTCCGCCACCACACCCGCTGGCGGGTGTCCACCGCAGGCGGACGCGTGGACCCGGACCTGTTCGCGGACCGGCCCGTGGAGGAACGGCTGCGCCCCTGGTGGACGGTCACGTGGGCGATCCCGGTGGACGACGCCGGCGCACCCGTGCGTCCGCGCACCGAACCCGTGCTGCACGCGCCCACGCCCACGGACGAGCCGCTGGGCGTGCCCGCCCTGCTGGTCGCGTCCTTCCCGCTGGAGCCCACCCGGCGGCACGTCGCGCCCGGCCCGCTCGCGGACTTCCTGCTGGCCCGTGCGGCCGAGACCTACGCCGGTCTCCTGGAGGGCTGGGGCCCGGCGGGCACCGGCCTCGTCGACCTGGTGCCCGGCCCGCTCGGCAAGGGCGAACTCGACGGCGAGCTGCGCCGGATGCTTCTGGAACGGCTGCCCGACGTGGCCTTCCTCCCCAGCGCGGCCGCCCTCGCGCACCGCTCGGGCCGGGGCCCGGCCGACGGCTCCGACGAGGCGCTGCGCCCGCTCCGCCCGCGCGAGGCCGAGCTGATCGAGGGCGCCGGCGCGGAGACCGTGCGCGTCCTTGCGGAGCTGTACCCGGCGCTGCTCCCGGCCGGGCTGGAGCGGCGCAGCGAACTGCGCGCCCTGGATGTCGGCCGCGTGCCGCTCGGCGAGGCCGTCGACCGCCTCGCGGGTGTCGAACGCGATCCGGCCTGGTGGCGGCGCCTGTACGACGCGCTCGCCGGCGTCGACCCGGACCGGCTCAGCGGGCTGCCCGTGCCGCTCGCCGACGGCCGTACGGTCATCGGCCCGCGGCAGGTGCTCATGCCCTCGGCGGACGGCGCCGGCCCGGCCGGCGCCCACGGCGACCCCGGGGAACGACACCGCGCGCTGGCCCGGCTGGGGCTGCGGGTCGCCCACCCGGACGCCGTGCACCCGCTGCTGGAGAAGCTCGGTGCCACCCCCGCCACGCCGCGCGCGGTGCTCACCACACCGCAGGTGCGGGAGGCCGTCGCCGGGTCGCTGGACGCGGGCGAGATCTGGGACGAGGACGCGGACACCCCGGACGCCGACGCACTCGCCGAAACCGTCCTGGCGCTGGTGCGCGACGCGGGACTGGCCCCCGGCGACGAACCGTGGCTGGGCGCCCTCGCCCTCCCCGACGAGGACGGCGAACTCGCACCCGCAGGCGAACTCGTCCTTCCCGGCAGTGCGTTCGCCCGCGTCATCCGCGACGGCGAACTCCCCGCCTGCGACGCCGCGCTCGCCGAACGCTGGGGCGAACAGCCCCTCACCGCCGTCGGCGTGCTCGCCGACTTCGCTCTCGTCCGCGCCGGGGACGTCGTCCTGGACCCGGACGAGGTCGTCGAACCGGAGATCGCCCACGCCGGCGGCGAGTACGCGGCTCCCGACGACACCGGTCTCCTCGATGCGGTCGACGTGTGGTGCGAGGACGTGCTCGACCGTCTCCCCGAGACACCCGTCCCGCCCGTCGCCGCCGAACTGGTCGCCGTCCGCGACCTGGACCTCGTCGACGACGACCACTGGCCGGAGGCCCTCGCCATGCTGGCCCGGCCGCCGCTGCGGGAGGCGCTGACCACGCCCGTCCGGGTGCTGCTGCCGGACGGCACGCGGGAGACCGTGCGGCCGTACACCGCGTGGTGGCTGCGCGGGCACCCGGTGCTGGACGGGCGCCGGCCCGCCGGGCTGCGGGCCGCCGGCGGCGACGGGCTCCTCGCCGGGCTCTACGAGGAGGCCGACGCCTCCGCGCTGGTCGCGCCGGACGGCGACGGCGCGCCCGACGAGCAGGTGCTGCGCGCCCTGGGCGTGCGCACCTCCGCCGTGGCCCTGCTGGACGAGCCGGGCGGCGCGGCGGAACTCCTCGCGCGGCTCGCCGACCCCGGACTGCCCGTCTCCGCCCAGCAGTTGCACGGCCTCTACGGTCTGCTCGCCGGCCTGGACCCGGACGAGGTCACGCTGCCCGACGAACTCCGCGCGGTCGTGGGCGGGACGGTCCGCGTGGTCGCGGCGGCGGAGGCGGTCGTGGTGGAGGCCCCCGACCTGATGCCGCTGCTCGGCGACCGCCCGATGCTCCCCGTCCGCTCCGCGCGGGCGGCCGACCTGGCGTCGGTGTTGGACGTGCGGCGGCTGGGCGACATGGTCCCCGGCACACCCGGCGGCGATCCCGGCACCCGCCGCGACGTGCCGGAGGCCGTGCGGCACCTGCTGCCGACGGCGCCGACGGAGTACCTGGAGCACGACGAACTGCTGGTCGACGGTGTCGAGGTGGACTGGCGGATGACACCGGACGGCACCCTGCACGCCGCCACCCTGGAGGGTGTCGCCGCCGGGCTGGCGTGGGCCGCGGGCGCCTGGGCCCGCCGCTTCGAACTGGCGGCCCTCCTGGAGGACCCCTCCCGCGCCGGCGAACTGGCCCGCGCCCGCTGGTTCGAGTGACCGCCGCAGGCCGTGTGCGGCGCCGGAGTCAGCCGCGCATGGTCGGCGGGACGGCGGCCAGCAGGGCGTGGGCGAAGGCCGTGACGCCCGGATGGCCCTCGGCACCGCGGCGGAAGGCGACCTCGGTGCAGCGGTAGGCGCCCAGTTCCGCCAGCACCGCCCCGTCCGGCAGGCCGTCCGCCACGCCGAGTTCGGGCACGAACGCCACGCCCATGCCCACCGCGACCAGCGCCAGCACCGCGCCGAAGTCGTCGACGTGGTGCACCGTGCGCGGCTCGAACCCCTCGGCCGCGCAGTGTTCCAGCGCCGCGTCGTGGCACAGCGTGCCGCGCGTGGCGGTGATCCAGGGCGCCTCGCGCCAGCCGCGCACCGCGTGCCGGCCGCCGGGCGGCGGCTTCCACCGCGCGGGGGAGGCCAGGTACATGCGCTCGGTGCACAGCGGCACCGTGCTCAGCCCCGGTGGGGGCGGCGGCGGTTCCGCCTCGTAGTGCTGGAGGAGCGCCACGTCCAGCGCGCCGGACCGCAGGTCGTCCGCGACGTGTGCCGGGTCGACCTCGCTGACCAGCGGCTCCAGCCGGGGCAGGGTGTCGGCCAGGCGCGCCAGCGCCTCCGGGAGCAGCAGCCGGGCGGCGGACGTGAAGGTGCCGATGCGCAGCGGACCGGACGGCTCGCGGCGGATGCCCGCCAGCTCCGAGGTGGCCTGTTCCAGTCGCTCCAGTACGGCGTCCGCGTGGACGACCAGCGCGTGGCCCGCCTCGGTCAGCGCGACACGCCGCCCGGTACGCTCCAGCAGTGGCACGCCCGCCTCACGTTCGAGCACGGAGAGCTGCTGCGAGACGGCCGACGGCGTGTACGCCATCGCCTCCGCGACCGCGGCGATCGTGCCCCGGTGGGAGAGTTCCCGCAGCAGGCGGAGCCGCCGTACGTCGAGCATCAGCTCAGCTTACGGTCCACCGCAGAAGTTCGAGATGGACGCTCCGGCAGTGGGCGGGGGACGCTCGGTGGCATGGATGCCACCGCCGCCCTCGCCGCGCCCGCCGTCCCCGGGCCCGCCCTCTCGGGCCTCCACGTGCCGCTGGTCACCCCCTTCACCGCGCAGGGCGACCTGGCGGCCGACGCGCTGGAGGGGCTGGCGCACCAGGTCCTCGACGACGGCGCCGACGGGCTGGTGGCCCTGGGCACCACGGGAGAGCCGGGCGTGCTGGAGGACGAGGAGCGCCGGGCGGTGGTGGACGTCTGCGTGCGGGTGTGCCGGGAGCGCGGAGCGAGCCTCGTCGTCGGCGCCGGTTCCTCCTCGACCCGGGCGAGCGTTCGCGAGCTGGCCGCGCTCGGCGGCCGGCCGGAGATCGGCGCCGCCCTGGTGACCGTACCGTCGTTCGTACGGCCCTCCGAGGCGGGTGTGCTGGCGCACTTCGGCGCACTCGCCGCGCACAGCCCGGTCCCGCTGGTCGTCTACAACATCCCGTACCGCACCGGGCAGCGGATCGGCGCGGACACGCTGCGGGAACTGGCCGCGCTGCCGAACATCGCCGGCGTCAAGCACGCCGTCGGCGGCATCGACGCCGACACCGTGAACCTGCTCGCCGACCCGCCGCCCGCGTCCCACGGCTTCGCCGTGCTGGGCGGGGACGACGCGTACCTGCCGCCGCTGCTCGCGCTCGGCGGTCAGGGCGGCATCCTCGCCTCCGCACACCTGTGCACGGCGCGGTGGGCGGAGCTGGTCGCGGCGTGGCGGGACGGCGACGTGGCGCGGGCGCGGGAACTCGGGCGTGGGGCGGTGCGGCTGGCCTCGGCGGTGTTCACGGAGCCGAACCCGACGGTGGTGAAGGGCGTGCTGCACGCGCAGGGCCGCATTCCCAGCCCGGACGTGCGGCTGCCGCTGCTGTCGGCGTCGGCTGCGGCGGTGGACGCCGCGCTGTACCGCGCCACCGAGTGGGCGGAGGCGTCGGCGCCGGCTCTGGCCGCCGTCTGACCGACCGCTTTCTGCCTGCCGTCCGCCTATTCGGCTGGGGCGCGCCGGCCGCTTCCCCCCGCCGGGTCCGGTGCCGGCTGGGACGCGTCACCCGTGGAGGGGCCGGCCGTACGGCGCAGCGCCGCGAAGCGGCGGCGGACGTACAGCAGGCCGACCAGGCCCAGGCCGGCGCCCGCGGCGCAGGCCCAGATCCACCACGTGTGGCCGTGGTCGGAGAACCAGCCGTAGAACGGGAGCTGGCCGACGAAGAGCAGGAACCAGACGAGCGTGCCGGTGACCACGGCGCCGACGACGGGCCCCTCGAGCGGCTCGGGGGCTTCGCGTTCGCCGTCCGTCCACTTGCTGATCAGACCCATGCGCTCCGGCTCCTCCGCTCGCCCGTCGCACCCAGCTTAGGGCGTGCTGCGCCTGGCCCGGTCGCAGGCCCGGTCGGGCGTTCGGCCCGGCTCCGGTCGTGCGCCGCGGCTCCCGCCCGCAGGCGCTGCCCCGACGTGGTCTACGCGCGGAGATGGCGTCCGCGCGCATCATCTGTTCATACTGCAACCATCTGTGCCTGGCTGGTTTTCCTCGTCGGAAGCTCCAATCCGGCACCTCGCACCGCCGCCCTTCGCGCCCGTCGCGCGCCCGCACCACCGAGGTCACGCATGTCCCCCACGGCCGGCAAGACGCTCACCCACGCGCCGCAGCCCGACGCTCCGGACGGGCCCTCCGGGCGCTCCGCCGCCCTCGATCGCTTCTTCCGGGTGTCCGAGCGCGGCTCCAGCTTCGGCCGGGAGGTGCGCGGCGGGCTCGCCACCTTCTTCGCGATGGCCTACATCGTCATCCTCAACCCCATCATCCTCGGGGCCGGAACGGACAAGTTCGGTCACCAGCTCGACAACGCGGAACTGGTGACGGCCACCGCGCTGATGGCCGGGCTGACCACGCTGCTGATGGGCCTGATCGGCAACGTGCCCATCGCGCTCGCCGCCGGGCTCGGCATCAACGCCGTCGTCTCGCTCCAGCTCGCGCCGAAGATGAGCTGGCCGGACGCCATGGGCATGGTCGTCCTCGCCGGTCTGGTGCTGATGGTCCTCGTGGCCTCCGGTCTGCGGCAGCGCGTCATGGACGCCATCCCGAACGGGCTGCGCCGGTCGATCGCCATCGGCATCGGCCTCTTCATCACCCTGATCGGCCTGGTCGACTCCGGCTTCGTCACCCGCAACCCCGACTCCGCCCACACCACCGTCCCGCTCGGCCTCGGCGAGGCCGGCCGGCTGGAGGGCTGGCCGGTGCTGGTCTTCGTGCTGGGCCTCGCGCTGATGTGCGTGCTGGTGGTCCGCAAGGTGCGCGGTGCCATCCTCATCGGCATCGCGGTGGCGACGGTGGTCGCCGTCGTGATCAACGCGCTGGCCGTGATCCCCGACGCCGCGTGGGGTCTGGCGGTGCCGAACGTCCCGGACGACGTGATCGGCTCGCCCGACTTCGGTCTGATCGGCGACATCAGCCTGTTCGGCGGATTCGAGGAGGTCGGCGTCCTCACCGGATCCCTCTTCGTCTTCACCGTGCTGCTGTCCGGCTTCTTCGACGCGATGGGCACGGTGATCGGCGTCGGCGAGGAGTCCGGGCTGACCGACCGGAACGGTCAGCTGCCCGGCATGGGCCGCATCCTCATGGTGGACGGCGCCGCCGTGGCCGGTGGCGGCTTCGGCTCCTGCTCGGCGAACACCTGTTTCGTCGAGTCGACCGCAGGCGTCGGCGAGGGCGCGCGCACCGGCCTCGCCAATCTGGTCACCGGCGGCCTCTTCCTGCTCACCCTGGTCCTGACGCCGCTGGCCACCGTGGTGCCGTCGCAGGCGGCGACGCCCGCGCTGGTCGTCGTCGGCTTCCTGATCATGGCCTCGAACGTGCGGGAGATCGACTGGGCCGACCCCACCGTCGGCATCCCGGCGTTCCTCACCCTGGTCTCGATGCCGTTCACCTACAGCATCACCAACGGCATCGGTATCGGCGTGCTCGCCTTCATCCTGCTGCGCGCCGCCACCGGACGCTTCCGTTCGGTGCCCTGGCTGCTGAACGTCGTCGGCCTGTGCTTCCTGGTGTACTTCCTGCTGGGCCCGATCGAGCAGCTGCTCGGCGTCTGAGCGGGCGGCACTCCCCGTGTCAGGTGCGGCCGTAGAAACGTTCCGTCTCCTCGACGGCTGCCTGGAAGCGCTGATCGAAGTCCTCGCGGACCAGTGTGCGTATCACGTAGTCCTGCACGCTCATGCCCCGCCGGGCGGCGTGATCGTGAAGCCGTGCGCACAGCTCGCTGTCCATGCGCAGACTGAGCACCGTGGAATTCATGCCTCCCACGGTCCGTGACCCGGCCCGCGGCGCGTGTCGTTTTCCCGTGCGAGCTCACCCGTACGTGTGACCAGACCCTCGTCAAACCCGCTCGAACGAGGCTGGTCGTTAGCGCGGGTAATGAGTTATGCTAATGACATGCCGGAACCGTCCTCTCACGGCACGCTCGCAGCGGTGCCCGACACCGACCTCACCGCGGAGAACGCCGCGGCGGTCAACGCGCTCCGCTCCGCCGTGATGCGCCTCTCCCGGCGCCTGCGGCACCAGCGGGTCGACGAGTCGCTGAGCCCGACCGAGATGTCGGTGCTCGGCACCCTCGCCCGCTGCGGCTCGGCCACGCCCAGCGAGCTGGCGCGCAAGGAGCACGTCCAGCCCCCATCGATGACCCGCATCGTCGGGATGCTCGAAGGCAAGGGGCTCGTCCGCCTGGAACCGCACCCGGAGGACCGCCGCCAGAAGGTGGTCACCCAGACGGAGCAGGCCGAGTCGATGCTCGCGGCGAGCCGCACCAAGCGGAACGCCTGGCTGGCGGAGCTGGCCGGCGGGCTCGACGAGGACGAATGGGCGAAGCTGCGCGAGGCCGCGCCCGTCCTGGAGAAACTCGCACACCTGTAACGACGACCGCACCTTGTACAGAGGACGACGCTCCGAGGACGACGACCGCACCTCTGCCGAAGGAGAACACCACGAGGAGGCCACCCTTGAGTTCGGGCCACGGAGCAGACTCCGCACCCGCGCCGCACGACACCACCGCCGAGACCACTGCCGACACCCCCCGGCCCACCCCCGCACCCACGGACGCACCCACGGACGCCACCGGCGAAGCGCCGTCGAAGACCTCGATGTTCAGCTCCCTCCGGGTGCGGAACTACCGCCTCTTCTTCCTCGGCCAGGCCGTCTCCAACACCGGTACCTGGATGCAGCGGATCGCCCAGGACTGGCTCGTGCTCAGCCTCACCGGCTCCGCCACCGCCGTCGGCATCACCACCGCCCTCCAGTTCCTGCCGATGCTGCTCTTCGGCCTCTACGGCGGCGTCATCGCCGACCGCTGCAACAAGCGGCGGTTGCTGCTGCTCACCCAGTCCACGATGGGCGTCACCGGCCTGGTGCTCGCCGGGCTCACGCTCAGCGGACACGTGCACGTCCTGCATGTCTACGCCCTCGCCTTCGCTCTCGGCCTCGCGACCGTCGTCGACAACCCGACCCGGCAGACCTACGTCTCCGAGATGGTCGGCCCGCGCATGCTGCGCAACGCCGTCTCGCTGAACTCCGCGAACTTCCAGAGCGCCCGGCTGGTCGGCCCCGCCGTCGCCGGCGTGATGATCACCGCGGTGGGCAGCGGCTGGGCGTTCCTCTTCAACGGGCTGTCCTTCCTCGCGCCCATCGCGGGCCTGCTGATGATCCGGACCGGCGAGCTGCACGCCACCGAACGCGCCCCGCGCAGCAAGGGGCAGCTGCGCGAGGGTCTCGCCTACGTCCGCAGCCGTCCCGACCTGCTGTGGCCCATCGTGCTGGTCGGCTTCATCGGCACCTTCGGCTTCAACTTCCCCATCTGGCTGACCGCGTTCACCGACCGCGTCTTCGAGGAGGGTGCCGGGACGTACGGCCTGCTCAACACGCTGATCGCGATCGGCTCGCTGGCGGGCGCGCTGCTCGCGGCCCGGCGCGCGGTCAGCCGCATGCGGCTGATGCTGGGCGCCGCGCTGCTCTTCGGCGTCCTGGAGATGGCCGCCGCCCTCACCCCATCGTTCTGGCTGTTCGCCGCGGTCATGCTGCCCATCGGCGTGATGGGCATGACCTTCAACGTCACCGCCAACTCCAGCGTGCAGCTCGCCTCCGACCCGACTATGCGCGGCCGGGTGATGAGCCTGTACATGATGGTCTTCGTCGGCGGCACCCCGATCGGCGGGCCCATCATGGGCTGGATCACCGACACCTACGGCGCGCGGGCCGGCTTCCTCGCCGGCGGCCTGGTCTCGGCGCTCGTCGCGGTGGGCGTGGCTCTGGCACTGGCGCGCGCCAGCGGCCTGCGGCTGGCCTTCCGGCCCGGGAACGGCCGTCGCGTGCTGACGTTCGTCCCGCGCGAGGAGGAGCCCTCCGGGGTGCCCGCCGCAGTCGGGGCCGATGCCACCGGTCCGGTGCCCTCGTCCGGAGAGCCCGCCCCGGACCGTGCCCGCGTCCCCACCGCGGTCTGACACACGGCGGCCGGTGCCCGCACACGGGGCGCCGGCCGCCGCCCGTCCCGACCGACAACCCGAGGCGTGCCGATGACCCCCGTGCTCAGGTCCCTCAACCTGCTGTTGATGTTCCTGCTCGAACTCGCGGTGTACGCCTCCGCGGGCCACTGGGGTTACACCGTGGCCGATTCTGGAGCGGTCCGCATCCTGCTGACGGTGTTCGCCCCGGCGGCCCTGGCCGTCGTCTGGGCGCTCTTCGGCTCGCCCAAGGCGCCCCACCCGGCCAGGGGCGGCACGCGGGTACTGCTGGAGGTGCTCTGGTTCGGCACCGGAGTCGCCGCACTCGCCGCCGCGGGCCGTGCGGAGTGGTCGGCCGTCTTCGCCGGACTCTTCCTGGCCAACGCCGCGCTGCGGGCGCCCTGGCGCGAGTGACAGGCAGACAGGCGGCGGCGAGCCGTACCGTGACGGCATGCGCCTGTTCGCCGCCCTGCTGCCGCCCGACCCGGCGGTCGCCGCACTCGCCGGAGCCGTCGCGCCCCTGCACGGGCTCCCGGGCGCGGACCGGCTCCGCTGGACCCACCGCGAGGGCTGGCACTTCACCCTCGCCTTCTACGGCGAGGTCGACGCCGCGCACACCCTCCCCGACCTAAGCGAACGGCTCGCCCGCGCCGCCCGGCGCAGCAGCCCCCTCCCTCTGCGTCTCTCCGGCGCCGGACGGTTCGGCGACCGCGCCCTGTGGGTGGGGGCGGACGGCGACCGCCGCGCCCTGGAACGGCTGGCCCAGGCCGCGCAGGCCGCCGGGCGCCGCAGCGGCGTGCAGAGGGAGGCGGGCCGCCCGTTCCGTGCGCACCTCACGCTCGCCCGGATCAGGGGCCGCGGCCGGGGGCCGTCCGAGGGGGCCGCCACCGACCTGCGTCCGTACGTCGAGGCACTCGGCGGCTTCGAGAGCGACCCGTGGATCGCATCCGAGCTGACGCTCGTGCACAGCCGGCTGCCCGCGAGCGGCGTGCCGGGTGAGCAGCCTCACTACGCGCCGATCGCCGCCTGGCCGCTGGGCGGCTGACCGCGCCCGCTACCGTGGGCACGTGAACGCCAAGACCCGCACGCGCGTCGTCAGCGCCGCCCTCGTGCTCCTCCTCATCGCCGTCGCCGTCGCCGCCGCCCTCGGCGGCTGACCCGGCGCAGACAGCAGGCCCCGACCGGGCGGGTGCTCAGGCGGCGTCGAGCGCGGCGATCTCCTCGTCGGCGAGGACCAGGTCCGCCGCAGCGGCCGAGTCGCGCACCGTCTCGGGCCGGCTGGCGCCCGGGATCGGGACGACGTACGGCGACTTCGCGAGCATCCACGCCAGGCACACCCGCTGCGGGCTCACCCCATGTTCCTCGGCGACCCGGGCGAACGCCGTGTGGGCCGAACCCAGATCGCCCGCCCGGGACATGCCGCCCAGCGGACTCCACGGCAGGAACGCGAGCCCCAGCTCGTCGCACAGCCGCAGCTCCGGCTCACTGGAACGGAAGTCCGGCGAGAACTGGTTCTGCACCGATACCAGGTTCTCGCCGAGGATGTCGTGGGCCATCCGGATCAGGCCGGGGCCGACGTTCGAGACGCCGGCCATGCGGATCTTCCCCTCGGACAGCAGCTCGCTCAGTGCCCCCAGCGACTCCGCGTACGGCACCGCGGGGTCGGGCCGGTGGAACTGGTACAGCCCGATCGCCTCCACGCCCAACCGCGCCAGCGACGCCTCGCAGGCGCGCCGCAGGTGCTCCGGCGAGCCGTCGACCGTCCAGCCGCCGTCCGGCCGGAGATGGCCACCCTTGGTGGCGACCAGCACGTCACCGCCCCGGTCGTGCGCGGCGAGCGCCTTCGCGACAAGCGCTTCGTTGTGGCCGACACCGTCGGCCTGCGCGTAGTAGGCGTCGGCGGTGTCGATCAGGGTCACGCCCGCGTCCAGCGCGGCGTGGAGCGTCGCGAAGGCCCGGTCCTCGTCCGGCCGTCCCTCGACGGACAGGGGCATGGCGCCGAGACCGACCGCCCCGACCACGGCATCCCCGATACGGCGGGTCTGCATCGTTCACGTGTCCTCTCGTCCGGCCTCCGACAGCGCGCGGCTTCCGCGCCGCGCACCAGGTCCTTCAGGCACCCTCAGGCTGACCGTCGTACCCGCGCTCGCCCACCGCATTCCGCGGGCGGTGCACCTCCGGCGCCTCGGCGCAGGAACGTCATCTCCCTGGACCACCTCCCGACGAGACCGTCCGGGACGCTGCCGGTGTGCGCCGCCCGTTCCGGGTGACGGGCAGCGCACACCGGCGGGTGCGTCACCAGGCGAAGGCCTCCGGGGAGGGGCCCGGGCCGGGGAAGATCGCGTCGAGGCCGCTCAGTACTTCGTCGCTCAGCTCCAGGTCCACGGCGCGGACGGCCGAGGCGAGCTGTTCCGCGGTGCGGGGGCCGACGATCGGGCCCGTGACGCCGGGACGGGTCAGCAGCCAGGCGAGCGCCGCCTCGCCCGGCTCCAGGCCGTGCTTGTCGAGCAGGTCCTCGTACGCCTGGATCTGCTCGCGGGAGGACGCGTTGGCCAGCGCGTCGGCCGCACGGCCGGACGCCGTCCGCGCGCCGCCGCCCTCCCCCGCCTTCCGGATCGCGCCGCCCAGGAGGCCGCCGTGCAGCGGCGACCAGGGGATGACGCCGAGGCCGTAGCCCTGCGCGGCCGGGATGACCTCCATCTCGGCGCGCCGTTCGGCGAGGTTGTACAGGCACTGCTCGCTGACCAGCCCGAGGCTGCCGCGCCGGGCGGCGGTCTCGTTGGCCCGCGCGAGGTGCCAGCCGGCGTGGTTGGACGAGCCGGCGTAGAGGATCTTGCCCTGCTGCACCAGCACGTCGACGGCCTGCCAGATCTCCTCCCACGGCGTCGCACGGTCGACGTGGTGGAACTGGTACAGGTCGATGTGGTCGGTCCGCAGCCGCTTGAGGCTCGCTTCGACCGCGCGGCGGATGTTCACCGCGGACAGCTTGTCGTGGTTGGGCCAGGCCGCGCCGTCCGTGCCCATGTTGCCGTAGACCTTGGTGGCCAGCACGGTCCGGTCGCGGCGTCCGCCGCCCTGGGCGAGCCAACTGCCCAGGATCTCCTCGGTCCGGCCCTTGTTCTCGCCCCACCCATAGACGTTGGCGGTGTCGAAGAAGTTGACGCCCGCGTCGAGCGCGGCGTCCATGATGGCGTGGCTGTCGGCCTCGTCGGTCTGCGGGCCGAAGTTCATCGTGCCGAGTACGAGTCGGCTGACCTTGAGCCCGGTGCGTCCCAGCTGCGTGTACTTCATGAGACCCAAGCCAACGCCTTGGAGGGGACTCGAGGCAAGCGTCTACGGGAGCGGCGTCGCGACCGGGGCGTCCGCCGCCGGGCGGGGGTGCGGGTACGGGCCGCCGATCTCCCACGCCTGGTGCAGCGCGGCGGCGAACGCGGCGGCGATGCGGTGTGCGCCGCGGGACGACGGGTGGGTGCCGTCGTGGGTGTCCCGGGCGTGCTCCCAGCGCGCGGGCTCGGAGGCGAGCAGCAGCGGGGAGGCCGGTGTCGAGAGGTCCGCGACGGCCTTCGCGAGTAGTTCGTTGAAGCGCCGCACCTGCGCGGCGAAGGCGGTGTCGGTGGCCGCGCGTATGTTGGGCAGGACGGGCAGCAGCACGGCGCGGACGTGCGGGTCGGCGTGGCGTGCGCCGGCGACGAAGCGGTGCACGTGGGCCGCCGTCTGGTCGGGGTCGGTATAGAAGCCGAGGTCTATCAGGCCCAGGGACACCAGCAGCGTGTCCGGCCGGTGTGCGCGGACGGCGTCGGCGACGGTGGACGCGTGGTGCTGCCAGCCGGTGCCCCACACGGCCAGGTGGCCGCGGGCCTCCGCGGGGAGTGCGGGGTCGGCGTACGCCGCGGAGCCGTCGTGGAGAGTGGTGTGCGGGCCGACGAACCGTACGGGGGAGGGCGCGGCCGTCGCGGTGAGGTGCTGCCACAGCCGGCACCGCCAGGGGTGCTCGCCGGCGCTGCCGATGGTCATGGAGTCGCCGACGGGCATGATGCGCATCGCCGCATTCTGCCGCACGGGACGGCCCGCCGGCCGTGGCCCCGGTCACCCGCCGCCGCGCCCGCGGGGCGCCGTCGCGCGCCGGAGCGGCCCGGCGGGATGGCACTCTTGGCGCATGGGGATTCAGGGGTTCGCGCGGGTGGTCGGTGCAGTGGTCGTGGGGGGCGCCCTCGGTCTCGGGGCCGGTGCCGCCGGCGCCGCGTCGTCGACGGAGGAGCCGTCGGCGTTCATCCTGGAGGACCCCCGCATCACCGAGTCCAGCGGGCTCGCCGCCAGCCGGGCGCACCCCGGCGTCTACTGGACGCACAACGACTCCGACGACGGCCCGTACATGTACGCCGTAGACGGCGGCACCGGCAAGACCGTCGCGACCGTCACTCTCGAGGGCGTCGAGCCGCGCGACGTGGAGGCGGTGTCGGTGGGTCCCGACGGCGACGTGTTCGTCGGCGACATCGGCGACAACCTGGGCGGCGGCTGGAGCGAGGTGTGGATCTACCGCTTCGCCGAGCCGGAGCGGCTGCGCGACACCACCGTCACGCCCACCCGCTACACCGTCAGGTATGCCGACGGGCCGCGCGACGCCGAGTCGCTGATGGTGCATCCGGAGACGGGCCGGGTCTATCTGGCGAGCAAGAGTGAACGGAGCGCCGGCGTCTATGCCGGCCCCGAGGAACTGACGGCTTCGGGCGTGAACGAGTTCGCCCGCATCGCGGACGTGGACATCGAGGCGACGGACGGGGCGTTCTCCCCGGACGGTTCCCGGCTGGTGCTGCGCAGCTACTTCGGCTCCGAGATGTACCGGTGGACGGACGAAGGACGTCCCGAGCCCGTCGGCTCGGTACCGGTGTCGACGTTCGGGCAGGGCGAGTCGGTGACCTTCACCCCGGACGGCCTCACGCTCATGTTCGGCTCTGAGGGCTCCAACAGCCGTGTCGCGCCGCAGGAGTTGGAGGGTGAGGCGCTGCCGGAGTCTGCCGCCGCGCAGCGGGAGAAGGCGGAGCGGAGCTCCGACGGCGCGCCGCCCCGGGAGGGCGAGGAGGGCGAGGAGCGCGACCTGGTGGTGGGGGCGATCGTGTTCGCCGCCGCGACCGTGATCTGGCTGTCGCTGCGGCGGGTGTTCGGCCGCAGGCGCGACTGACGGGCCCGGACGCTCAGCCGTCCGCGCGGGCGGTCTCGACGAAGTCGGCGATGCCGTCGGCGGGCCGGGCCAGGGCGAACGTGAAGGAGTCGTTGCCGGCCACGTCGAAGGTGTCCTCGTCGAGCTCGGCCAGCGAGGGGAAGCCGCCGCTCTGCATGGCCTCGGTGAGGAAGGGGGCCTGGGCGGCCCAGAACTCCTCGTCGCTCACGCCGGTGAGCCGGGCCGCCTCCAGCGCGTTGAGGTGGTCGCGCGCGGAGCCGCTGACGTAGCTCTCGACGGCGAAGATGACGGAGAGCCGCTGCTGGTCGGTGAGGCTGAGCCCCTCCAGGCCGCGCAAGTACCAGAGCCTCGGCCGCTGAGCCGGGCGCGGCCCCCTGCGGGCCGGCAGACCAGGGGGCCCGGACGGCGCGCAGCCGTCCGGGCCTCTCCGGTCGGGTCCCGCATCCGCGCTCAGAGGCGCTCGATCACGTAGTCCACGCAGGCGGTCAGCGCCTCCACGTCGGCCGGCTCGATCGCCGGGAACATCGCCACCCGCAGCTGGTTCCGGCCCAGCTTCCGGTACGGCTCGGTGTCCACGATGCCGTTGGCGCGCAGCACCTTCGCGACCGCGGCGGCGTCCGTGGCCTCGTCGAAGTCGATCGTGCCGACGACGGCGGAGCGCTGCGCCGGGTCGGCGACGAACGGCGAGGCGTGCTTGTGCTCCTCCGCCCAGCCGTACAGGCGGCGGGCCGAGTCGGCGGTGCGGCGCACCGCCCAGTCCAGGCCGCCCTGCCCGTTGAGCCACTCCAGCTGGTCGGCGAGCAGGAACAGCGTGGCGACGGCCGGGGTGTTGTACGTCTGGTTCTTGCGGCTGTTGTCGATGGCCGTCGCGAGGTTGAAGAACTCCGGCACGTGCCGGTCGGACGCGGCGATCCGCTCCGCCCGCTCGATCGCCGCGGGGGAGAACACGCCGATCCACAGACCGCCGTCGGCGGCGAACGACTTCTGCGGCGCGAAGTAGTAGACGTCCGTCCCGGCGACGTCCACGGGCAGGCCGCCCGCGCCCGAGGTGGCGTCCACCAGCACCAGCGCGCCCTCGTCGGCGCCCGCGACCCGCTCGATCGGCATCGCCACGCCGGTCGACGTCTCGTTGTGCGTGAGGGCGTACGCGTCGACGCCCGCCTCGGCGCGCGCCGTCGGGTGCGTGCCCGGGTCGGAGGACACGACGGAGGGCTCCTCCAGCCACGGCGCCAGCGTGGCGGCCTTCGCGAACTTCGAGGAGAACTCGCCGAAGGTCAGGTGCTGGGAGCGGCGCTCGATCAGGCCGTGGGTGGCGATGTCCCAGAAGGCGGTGGAGCCGCCGTTGCCGAGGACGACCTCGTAGCCCTCGGGCAGCTGGAACAGGCTCTGCACGCCCTCGCGTACGCGCCCCACGAGGTTCTTCACCGGGGGCTTGCGGTGGGACGTGCCGAGCAGGGACGTGCCGGTGGCGGCCAGCGCGCTCAGCGCCTCGGTCCGCACCTTGGAGGGACCCGATCCGAAGCGACCGTCGGCGGGCTTGATGTCAGCGGGAATCTGAATGTCGGCCACGGTGGCGAGCGTAGTGCTTCCGCACCGGTCACCGGCCGATTCGTCCGCACCGCGAGACGGGCGTGGCGACGGCGGCCGGTGCGCGTTCACACTTGCGAGAAGGGCTCCGCGTACGCGAACGTGCCCCGCATCGCCGGGTCGTACGCGCTGAGCGTCCTCACCTGGAAGGCCGTGGTCCAGGCCGGATCGGGCGGGGCGATGCCGTACTCGGTGGCGGGGCGGAAGCCGAAACGGCCGTAGTAGGCCGGGTCGCCCAGCAGCGCGACCAGCGGTTCGCCGAGCGCGTCGGCCGCTCCCAGCACGGCGTGCACCAGTGCGGAGCCGACCCCCGTCCGCTGGTGCTTCGGATGCACGCTCAGCGGGCCGAGCCCCAGCACCGGCACCTCCGCCAGCCGCCCGCGCGTGCACACCACGTGCCCCGACACGGCGCCCTGCGGGTCGGTCGCCACCATCGACAGCGCGGGCAGCCAGCCCTCGCACCCGCGCAACGCGTCCAGCAGCGGCACCTCGACCGGTACCGGCGTGTCCGTCCGGTCGAACGCCGCCGTGGTCACGTCCCGCACCGCCGGCACGTCGGCCGGCGTCTCCCGTCTGATCAGCACCGGGACAGTCTGGGGGTCGCCCGCGGGCGGCGGCAACGCCTTTTCCGCCGGTCGTCGGGGCGGGCTGCCGCCGCCCCTGCCATGCTGCCGCCATGAACGACACCGACCCGGACTGGGAACGGCGCGTCGCCGCGCTGTGGGACGCGTTCGACGCCCACACCCCCGGCGACTTCTCCGCCCGCATGACGGCGCTGGTGCGGGAGCTGCCCACCGGGCACCCCGTCGCGGCGTACGAACGGGCTTCCGTCCACGACGCCCTCGGCCACGAGGTGGCGGCCGCCGGCCTCTACCGGGACGCCCTCGCCGGCGGCCTGGCCGGCCCCCGCCGTCGGCAGGCGGTCATCCAGTACGCCAGCACGTTGCGGAACCTCGGCCGCCCCGCCGAGGGCGTCACCCTCCTCACCGCCGAACGGGACGCCGCCTCCGACGCACTGGACGACGCGGTCGCCGCCTTCCTCGCCCTGACACTCGCCGACGCGGGCCGCGCCCGCGAGGCCGTCGGCGTCGCGCTCGGCGCCCTGGCCCCCCACCTCCCGTCCTACACCCGCTCCGTCGGCCGCTACGCCCGCGAGCTGGCGGAGCCGTCGCCGGAACAGCCCTGAACCGCGGGTGCCGCCGTCGCGCTCGGCCAGGGCGTGTCCGACCGGCGCCCGACCCCCGGCCGGGCACGGCGGGAGTTCACGGCGCACACGGTGCAGCCGCAAACCCGTTTGTGCCGCTTCGGCGGGGTTACCGGCGGCGCAGGGTGCAGATCGGGTACACGATGATGACCGAGCAGGCCGGGCCCACGGACCTCGTCGACCACATGGTGCACGCCGAGGATGCGGGCTTCGACTTCTCCGTCTCCTCCGACCACTACTCTCCCCGGCTGGAGTCGCAGGGCCACGCCCCCGACGTGTGGAGCGTGCTCGGCGCGGCCGACACTCCGAACTGCCCGGTCCGAAGTCCTTCGACGCGGCGACCGCGTTCGTCCGCGAGGAGAACGTGGCCGGGTCCATCCCGTGCGGCGACGACCCCGACGACTTCGTGCGCGCGATGAAGCCGTTCGTGGACGCCGGGTTCACCGACGTCGCCCTCGTGCAGATCGGCGGGGACACCCAGCAGGTTTTCCTCGACCGGGCGCAGAAGACGCTGCTCCCGGAGCTGCGGTCAGCTCTCTGACGGTCCCTGCGGCGCGCCCGCGGCCCCCTCGGCGGCCGCGCGCCGGGCCGCCGCCGGGCTGATCTCGACGAGGATCTCCTCCTCGTCCTCACCCTCCGCCGCGACCGAACCGGCCGGTACGAAGCCCAGCGACTCGTACAGGCCGCGCGCCGCGACGTTGGACCGCTGGTACGTCATGCGGATCACCCAGCAGTCCGGCTGCGCGGCGAGCCACCCGAGCAGGGTGCGCAGCAGCGCGCGGCCGATGCCCCGTCCCTGCTCGGCGCGGTCCACGAGCAGGCCGCCGATCCAGTGCGAGCCGTCGTCGTCACGGCCCCACATGACGTGGCCGACGACCGTCTCGTCGGCGTACACGCCCAGCGAACGCCACGGGCCCTCGTACAGCGACAGCAGCAGGTAGCGCGCGGCGAGCGCCGCGACGAAGCCGCGCTGCTCGTCGAACGGTGCGACGTCCGCGACGGCGCGCCAGTTCTCCTCCTCGACGTCCCGCAGCGTGATGCGCCGCCCGGTCTCCTCCACGTGTCCTTGGTCGATCACCCCCGCAGCGTATGCGCCTCCGCGCCAGGGTTCACGTGCAATACCGGGTGGCCCCGGGGCGGGAGCCGGGCCACCCGGCCCCCGGGCGGGCGTGGGAAATCCCCGGGGCGTCCCGGGTGAGCCCCCTCCCCGAAACGGGGGGCGAGGCTGCACGCTGGGGGGCATGGCAGCAGCTAAGGACGCAGCAGGGACCGGGCCGGCGGCCGGCGCAGGGGCGCGGGACACCGAGGCGGCGCTCCGCGGGGCGGTGCGCGGCGAGGTGGAGTTCGGCGCCGCCGACCGCGCGCTCTTCACCATGGACGCCTCGAACTACCGCCGCGTGCCGCTCGGTATCGTCGCCCCGCGCGACGCCGACGATGTCGCGGCGACCCTCGCCGTGTGCCGCGAGCGCGGCGTGCCCGTGGTGGCGCGCGGCGGCGGCACGTCCATCGCGGGGCAGGCGACGGGCCTCGGCGTCGTCCTGGACTTCACCCGGCACATGAACGCCATCCGCGCGGTCGACCCCGGCTCGCGCACCGCCCTGGTGCAGCCCGGTGTGATCCTCGACGACCTGCGGAACGCAGTCGCGCAGTACGGACTCACCTTCGGCCCGGACCCCTCCACCCACAGCCGCTGCACGCTCGGCGGCATGATCGGCAACAACTCGTGCGGCTCTCACTCCGTCGCCTGGGGCACCACCGCCGACAACGTGCACGAACTCGACGTCCTGACCTACGCGGGCGAACGCGCCGTGCTCGGCCCCGGCGGGGGCGGCGTGCCGGCGAGCCTGCGGAACCCGGTGCGCGCCCTGGTGAACGGCGATCTCTCCCGGCTGCGCACCGGCTTCCCCGAACTGCCGCGCCGCATCTCCGGATACGCCCTGGACGAGTTGCTGCCCGAGAAGGACGAGGACTGGGCGCGCGCCTTCACCGGCAGCGAGGGCACCCTGGGGGTGCTCACCGAGGCGACCGTACGCCTCGTCCCCGCGCCCGCCGCCCGCGCGCTCGCCGTCCTCGCCTACGCCGACGAGTCGGCCGCCGCGGAGGCCGCCGCCGCCCTGCTGCCGCACGGCCCGCTGACCGTGGAGGGCATGGCCAACGACCTGGTCTCCGACGCCGCCCGGGCCTCCCTGCCGCGCGGCGGGGCCTGGCTCTTCGTCGAGACCGGCGGCGCGGACGCCGCCGAGGCGCGGGCCCGCGCCGAGCAGCTGTGCCGGGCCGCGGCCGAGGGCACCACCGACCACAGCGTGGTCGCCGACCCGGCCGGGCAGCGCGCGCTGTGGCGGGTACGCGAGGACGCGTCGGGCACCGCCACCCGCGTACCGGGAGGCGGCGAGGCGTGGCCGGGCTGGGAGGACTGCGCGGTGCCGCCGGAGCGCCTGGGCGCCTACCTCCGCGACTTCCGCAAGCTGCTGCGCGAGTACGACCTGCGCGGCCTGCCGTACGGGCATTTCGGGGACGGCTGCATCCACGTCCGCATCGACTTCGACCTGATCCGCCCAGAGGGCATCCGGCACTTCCGCGCCTTCTCCCACGACCTGGCCGGCATCGTCGTCGCGCACGGCGGGTCGCTGTCCGGCGAGCACGGCGACGGGCAGGCGCGGGCCGAACTGCTCCCGCGCATGTACGGCCCGGAGATGGTGGAGCTGTTCCACCGCTTCAAGGACCTCTGGGACCCCGTGAACGGCCTCAACCCCGGCGTCCTCGCCCGCCCCGACCGCATCGACGACAATCTGCGCTTCGCGTCGCTGCCGCGCCGGGCCGTGGATGTGGAGTTCGGCTACCCGCACGACGACGGCGACTTCTCCGCCGCCGTGCGCCGCTGCGTAGGCGTCGCCAAATGCCGCAACACCACGGCAGGGGCGAACGTGATGTGCCCGTCGTTCCGTGCCACCGGCGAGGAGCAGCACTCGACACGCGGCCGGGCGCGGCTGCTGCACGAGATGCTGGCCGGGGACGTCGTGACGGACGGCTGGCGCTCGCAGGAGGTGCACGACGCGCTCGACCTGTGCCTGTCGTGCAAGGGCTGCCGCAGCGACTGCCCGGTCGGCGTCGACATGGCCACGTACAAGGCGGAGTTCCTGCACCACCACTACGAAGGGCGGCGCCGGCCCATGGCGCACTACTCGATGGGTCGTCTGCCGCAGTGGCTGCGCCTGGTCGACGCCACGCGCGGCGCGCCGCTGCTCAACGCCGGCGCGGCCTTCGGACCGCTGGCTGCGGTCGGGAAGCGGCTGGGCGGGATCGCCCCGGAGCGGGGCATCCCGCGGCTTCCGCACGGGTCGTTCACCCGCTGGTGGCGCAGGCAGAGCCGGCGTGGCATGGCGGAGCAGGGCGGCGGCGAGGGGCAGCGGGTGGTGCTGTGGCCGGACACCTTCACCAACTACCTCTCCCCGGAGGCCGGTTCGGCGGCCGTGCGGGTCCTTCAGGACGCCGGGCTGCGGCTGGCCGTCCCCCCGCAACAGGTGTGCTGCGGTCTGACGTACGTGTCCACGGGCCAGCTCGACCAGGCCCGGAAGGTGATGCGGCGGACCCTGGACCGGATCGAGCCCGCCCTGGACGCCGGCCTGCCGGTCGCGGTGCTGGAGCCGCCCTGCGCGGCGGCGCTGAAGACCGACCTGCCCGAGCTGCTGGGCGACGACCCGCGCGCGAAGCGGCTGGCGTCGGCGGTGCGCACCTTCGCCGAGACCCTGGAGGAGTACGCCCCGGACTGGGACCCGCCGCGCGTGGACCGGCCGGTCGCCGGACAGACCCACTGCCACCAGCACGCCGTGCTGGGCGACGCCGCGGAGCGGCGGCTGCGTGAACGGGCCGGACTCGTCGGCGAGTTGAGCGGCGGCTGCTGCGGCTTGGCCGGCAACTTCGGCTTCGAGGCGGGGCACTACGAAGTGTCCGCGGCCTGCGCGGAGGACCAGCTGCTGCCCTCCGTACGGGCGGCCGTGGCCGCCGACCCGGCGACGGAGGTCCTGGCGGACGGCTACTCCTGCCGCACCCAGCTGGAACAGCTCGACGACGGCCGTCCCAGCCGCCACCTGGCGGAAGTCCTGGCCGAGGCACTGGGGGAGAAGCGGTAGGGCCCTGGTAGGGCCCGGGCGTTCGCGCGGGTGCGCGCCTGCGGGTGCGTGTGCGCGGTGGGGGGATGCGGGAGCCACATAAAAACATGCAAGCATGCTTGATTCTTTCCGGGTCGCCTGCCACGCTGAAGCTCCGGCCCCTTCCTGGAGAGGTGTGTGGTGGCAGGAGCAGCCGATCAGGTGTTCGCGGACCTGCGGGCCGAGGGCGAGGAGCTGGACGCCCTGCTCGCGGACACCTCCGCCGCGCAGTGGTCCGCTCCCACGCCCGCGTCCGGCTGGACGGTCGCCCACCAGATCGCCCACCTGGCCTGGACGGACCGGCGCGCGCTGCTCGCCGTGCGGGACGAGGCCGCGTTCCGGCGGGAGGTGGAGGAGGCGCTCGCCGCGCTGCCGGACGGCGGCTCGCTGACCGACTTCGTCGACGAGGGCGCCGCGCAGGGCGCCGCCGACGCGCCGCACGCCCTGCTGGCGCGCTGGCGCGTGGGGCGTCTGGAGCTGGCTCGCGCACTGGCCGAGGTGCCCGGGTCGCACCGCATCCCGTGGTACGGCCCGCCGATGGGTGCCGCCGGCATGGCCACCGCGCGGCTGATGGAGACCTGGGCGCACGGCGAGGACGTGGCCGCCGCCCTCGGGGTGCGCCGGGAGCCGACCGTGCGCCTGCGGCACGTCGCCTGGCTGGGCGTGCGCACCCGCGACTTCGCGTACGCGGTGCGCGGGCTGGAGCCGCCGGGGGAGCCGTTCCGCGTCGAGCTTAGCTTCCCCGGGCCCGAGGGCGACGAGGCGGCCTGGGCGTACGGCCCGGAGGACGCGGGGCAACGAGTGACCGGTCCGGCGCCGGACTTCTGCCTGCTCGTCACCCAACGCGTCCACCGCGGCGACACCGCCCTTCGCGCCGAAGGCGCGGACGCGGAGCGCTGGCTGGACATCGCCCAGGCGTTCGCCGGGCCGCCCGGAGCAGGACGCAAGGCGACGACCGGAGGTGCACGGTGAACGCACGCAGCCCCCGCCCACGTGATCCTCACGCACGCGATCCCCGCCCACGCGATGCCGAGGTGCTGCGCGTCGGCAACGCCTCCGGCTTCTACGGCGACCGGTTCGACGCGCTGCGCGAGATGCTCACCGGCGGCCCGCTGGACGTCCTGACCGGCGACTATCTGGCCGAACTGACCATGCTCATCCTCGGGCGCGACCGGATGAAGGACCCCTCGCGGGGCTACGCCCGCACCTTTCTGCGGCAGTTGGAGGAAGGGCTCGGGCTGGCCCGTGAGCGGGGTGTCGCCCTGGTCGCCAACGCGGGCGGCCTCAACCCCGCCGGACTGGCCGACGCAGTGCGGGAGTTGGCCGAGCGCGTCGGGGTCCCGGCGCGGGTGGCGCACGTGGAGGGCGACGATCTGCGGGCGCGGGGAGGCTGGGGCGAGGAGGTGCTCACCGCCAACGCCTACCTGGGCGGCGGCGGCATCGCCGCCTGCCTGCGCGCGGGCGCGGACGTCGTGGTGACGGGCCGGGTCACGGACGCGGCGCTGGTCGGCGGCGCGGCGGCCGCCCACTTCGGCTGGGCGGAGGACGACCTGGACGCCCTCGCCGGGGCGGTCGTCGCCGGGCACGTGCTGGAGTGCGGAGCGCAGGCCACCGGCGGCAACTACGCGCTGTTCGCCCGCGAGGGGGTCGACGTGCGCCGACCGGGCTTCCCGCTGGCGGAGATACGGCGCGACGGGTCGTCCGTCGTCACCAAGCACCCCGGCACGGGCGGCGCCGTCACCGTCGGCACGGTCACCGCGCAGCTCCTCTACGAGACCGACCGCCCCCGCTACGCCGGGCCGGACGTCACCGCGCGGCTGGACACCGTACGGCTGGCGCAGGACGGGCCGGACCGGGTGCGGATCGAGGGGGTGCGGGGCGAGGCGCCACCGCCCACGCTGAAGGTCGGGCTGACCCGGCTGGGTGGACACCGCAACGAGGTCGTGTTCGTCCTCACCGGCCTCGACGTGGCGGCGAAGGCGGCACTGGTGCGGGAGCAGATGGAGGCGCACTTCGCCGCCGCACCCGAGGGTCGCCCGCGCGAGGTGCGCTGGACGCTCGCCCGCACGGACCGGGTGGACGCCGACGTGCAGGAGGAGGCAAGCGCGCTGCTGCGCCTCGTCGTCCGCGACCCCGACGAGGCACGGGTCGGGCGTGGGGTGAGCGGCGCCGCCGTCGAGCTGGCGCTGGCGAGCTACCCCGGCTTCCACGTCACCGCACCGCCCGGGAAGGGCGCGCCGTACGGCGTGTTCGAGGCCGCGTACGTGCCGGCGGGCGACGTGCCGCACACCGCGGTGCTGCCGGACGGCCGCCGCGAGGAGGTCCCGGCCCCGCGGCGGACTCTGGAGCCGGCCGAGCTGCCGGAGCCGCCGCTGCCGGAGCCGTACGTGCCCCGCGGGCGGACCCGGCGGGCGCCGCTCGGCGCACTGGTCGGAGCGCGCAGCGGCGACAAGGGCGGCAGCGCGAACGTCGGGGTGTGGGTCCCGGACGGCGAACGGGCGGAGGAGGTGTGGCGCCTCCTGGTGCACGAGCTGACCGCCGACCGGCTGCGCGTCCTGCTCCCCGAGGTCGCGGACCTGCCGGTGACGCGCTACGTGCTGCCGAACCTGCGGGCGATGAACTTCCGCCTCGACGCTGTCCTCGGCGAGGGCGTCGCCGCACAGGCCCGCTTCGATCCGCAGGGCAAGGCGCTGGGGGAGTGGCTGCGCGCCCGGCACGTCGAGATACCGGAGGAGTTGCTGTGACCGCGCTGCGTTCCACGCTGGACGTCACCGGGGCGGACTACGCCGCGAACCGGGAGGCCATGCTGGAGAAGCTGGCCGCGCTGGAGACCGAGCACGCGGGCGCGGTCGCCGGCGGGGGCGAGAAGTACGTCGCACGGCACCGGGAGCGCGGCAAGCTGCTCGCCCGGGAGCGCATCGAGCTGCTGCTCGACCCGGACACCCCGTTCCTGGAGCTGTCGCCGCTGGCCGGCTGGGGCAGCGATTACACCGTGGGCGCCTCGTTGGTAACGGGCATCGGCGTGGTCGAGGGCATCGAGTGTGTGATCATCGCCAACGACCCCACGGTGCGCGGCGGGGCCAGCAATCCGTGGACGCTGCGGAAGGCGCTGCGGGCTCACGAGATCGCGCGCACCAACCGGCTGCCGGTGATCAGCCTGGTGGAGAGCGGCGGCGCGGACCTGCCCAGCCAGAAGGAGATCTTCATCCCCGGCGGCGCGCTGTTCCGCGATCTGACCCGGCTGAGCGAGGCCGGAATCCCCACCGTGGCCGTGGTGTTCGGCAACTCCACCGCCGGCGGCGCGTACGTGCCGGGCATGTCGGACCACGTGATCATGGTCAAGGAGCGCGCGAAGGTCTTCCTCGGCGGTCCGCCGCTGGTGAAGATGGCCACCGGGGAGGAGTCCGGCGACGAGGAGCTGGGCGGCGCCGACATGCACGCCCGCGTCTCCGGACTCGCCGACCACTTCGCCGTCGACGAGCCGGACGCGCTGCGTCAGGCGCGCCGCGTCGTCGCCCGGCTCCACCACCGCAAGGCGCAGCCCGACCCGCCGCCGGACGCCGTACGGCCGCCCCGGTACGACGCGGACGAACTGCTCGGCGTGGTGCCCGGCGACCTGAAAGTGCCGTTCGACCCGCGGGAGGTGATCGCCCGCCTCGTCGACGGCTCCGACTTCGACGCGTTCAAACCGCTGTACGGGACGAGCCTGACGACCGGCTGGGCCCGGCTGCACGGCCATCCGGTCGGCATCCTCGCGAACGCGCGCGGCGTGCTCTTCAGTGAGGAGTCGCAGAAGGCCACCCAGTTCATCCAGCTCGCCAACCAGCGGGACGTGCCGCTGGTCTTCCTGCACAACACCACCGGCTACATGGTGGGCCGGGAGTACGAGCAGGGCGGCATCATCAAGCACGGCGCGATGATGATCAACGCGGTCTCCAACTCGAAGGTGCCGCACCTGTCGGTGCTGATGGGCGCCAGCTACGGCGCCGGCCACTACGGCATGTGCGGCCGGGCGTACGAGCCGCGCTTCCTCTTCGCCTGGCCCAGCGCCAAGTCCGCGGTGATGGGGCCGCAGCAGCTCGCCGGGGTGCTGTCCATCGTGATGCGCGAGTCCGCGGCGGCGAAGGGCAAGCCGTACGACGAGGAGAACGACGCGGCGCTGCGCGCCATGGTGGAGGAGCAGATCGAGTCTGAGTCGCTGCCGATGTTCCTCTCCGGGCGGCTCTACGACGACGGCGTCATCGACCCCCGCGACACGCGGACGGTCCTCGGCCTGTGCCTGTCGGCCGTGCACAACGCCCCGGTGGCGGGCGCGCGCGGCGGCTTCGGCGTCTTCCGGATGTGAGGCGGGATGACTGCAGAGATCACCAGTGTGCTGGTCGCCAACCGGGGTGAGATCGCCCGGCGGGTCTTCCGCACCTGCCGGGAACGGGGCCTGGCCACCGTCGCCGTGTACGGGGACCCGGATGCCGACGCGCCCCACGTACGGGAGGCCGACGCCGCCGTACGGCTGCCGGGCGACGCGCCCGCCGACACCTACCTGCGCGGCGACCTGTTGGTGAAGGCGGCGCTGGCCGCGGGCGCGGACGCCGTCCACCCGGGGTACGGATTCCTCTCCGAGAACGCCTGCTTCGCGCGGGCCGTGCGGGACGCCGGGCTGGTGTGGATCGGGCCGCCCCCGGAGGCGATCGAGGCGATGGCCTCCAAGACGCGGGCCAAGCGGGTCATGGCGGAGGCCGGGGTGCCGCTGCTGGCAGCGCTGCGCGCGGAGGACGCGACGCCGGAGGACCTTCCGCTGCTGGTCAAGGCCGCGGCGGGCGGCGGCGGACGCGGGATGCGGGTGGTGCGCGAACTCGGCGCCCTGGACGGCGAGATCCGCGCCGCCTCGGCGGAGGCGGCGTCCGCCTTCGGCGACGGCGAGGTGTTCGTCGAGCCGTACGTCGAGCGCGGCCGGCACGTCGAGGTGCAGGTGCTCGCGGACGCGCACGGCCGTGTGTGGGTGCTCGGCACGCGGGACTGCTCCCTCCAGCGCCGGCACCAGAAGGTGATCGAGGAGGCGCCGGCGCCCGGGCTGAGCGAGGAGACCCGGGACGCCCTGCACCGCGCCGCCGAGGCCGCGGCGCGTGCGGTGGCCTACGAGGGCGCGGGGACCGTGGAGTTCCTCGTGGCGGACGACGGGCGGGCGTACTTCCTGGAGATGAACACCCGCCTCCAGGTCGAGCACCCCGTCACCGAGTGCGTGTACGGGCTGGACCTGGTGGCGCTGCAACTCCACGTCGCGGAGGGCGCCCCGCTGCCGGAGGGGGGTCCGCCGGTGCCGCGCGGACACGCCGTCGAGGTGCGCCTGTACGCGGAGGACCCGGCGCGCGGCTGGCAGCCGCAGACCGGGCGGCTGCACCGCCTCCACGTGCCGGGCGCGCTGCCGTTCGGCGGCCGGGGCCGCGACGGCGAGGGGCGTGACGGCGAGGGCACGGGCGGACCCTCCGCCGGCAGCGGCGCCGGGCTGCGGCTGGACGCGGGCTTCGGCGACGGCGACCCGGTCACCGTCCACTACGACCCGATGCTCGCGAAGGCCGTCGCCTGGGCGCCGACCCGGCGGGAGGCCGTACGGCGTCTGGCGGGCGCGCTGGAGCGGGCGCGCGTGCACGGGCCGGTGACCAACCGCGACCTGCTCGTCCGCTCGCTGCGGCACCCGGACTTCGCTGCCGGCCGCGTGGACACCGGCTTCTACGACCGGCACCTCCCGGACCTGGTCGCCGCCGGGGACGACCCCCGCGCGGCACGGCTCGCCGCACTGGCCGCCGCACTGGCCGACGCGGCCGCGCGGACCGTCGCGCCCGGCGCCGGAACGGCGGCGCGGATGGGCGGCTGGCGCAACGTGCCCTCCCGGCCGCACCGGAAGGCGTACCGCGCCTTTCCCGCGCCGGGAGGCGGCGACGGTGACGGCGGCGATCCGGACGGCGGTGACCTGGAGATCCGCTACCACTGGTCGGGCGGCCGGCCGGCCCCGCCGGCCGAGGACTTCCCCGGGGTACGGGTGACCCGGCCGCCCACCCCGGAGTGCGTCGTACTCGAAGCCGACGGCGTGGAGCGGGCGTTCGACGTCGCGCGGTACGACGACGGCCAGGTCTGCGTCGACGCGTCCCCGGGGGCCTGGACGTTCACCACCCGGCCGGCGTTCCCCGACCCCGAGGACCGTACGGAGCCGGGCTCGCTCCTCGCCGAGACGCCGGGCACGGTGGTGCGGCTGGCCGAGGGGGTCGAGGTGGGCGCCGAAGTGGCCGCCGGGCAGGCGCTGTTGTGGCTGGAAGCGATGAAGATGGAGCACCGCGTCGCCGCTCCCGCCGCCGGCATCCTCCTCTCCCTCCCCGTCGCCCCCGGCGACCAGGTCCAGCCCGGCACCACTCTCGCCGTCGTCACCCCACCGGAAACCGCGCAGTGAGCCACTCCGAGGAGAGGACCCGCTCATGACCACGCAACATGCCGTCGCAGGCGGCCTGCTGGAGACCGAGGAGCAGCGCGCCCTGCGCGACGCCGTCGCCGCGCTCGGCAGGCGGTACGGGCGCCCGTACTTCGAGGAGGCGCTCCGCGCCGGCCGGCACACGCACGAGCTGTGGCAGGAGGCCGGCAAGCTCGGCTACCTCTCCGTCAGCCTCCCCGAGGCGTACGGCGGCGGGGGCCAGGGCATCACGGAGCTGGCCGTCGTCCTGGAGGAACTGGGCGCGGCGGGCTCGCCGCTGCTGATGCTGATCGTCACCCCGGCCATCACCGGCACGGTGATAGCCCGCTTCGGCACGGACGCGCAGAAGCGCGCCTGGCTGCCCGGTCTCGGTGACGGCACGCGGAAGATGGCGTTCGGCATCACCGAGCCGGACGCCGGCTCCAACGCGCACCGCATCACCACCACCGCCCGCCGGGACGGGACGGACTGGGTGCTCAACGGCCGCAAGGTGTTCGTCTCCGGGGTCGACATCAGTGACGCCACGCTCATCGTCAGCCGCACCGAGGACGCCCGCACCGGCAGGCTCAAGCCCTGCCTGTTCGTCGTGCCGCGCGACACCCCGGGCTTCTCCCGCCACCTCATCGACATGGAACTCGCGGCGCCGGAGAAGCAGTTCGAGCTGGTGCTGGACGATGTGCGGCTGCCCGGCGACGCGCTGGTCGGCGACGAGGACGCGGGCCTCCTCCAGCTCTTCGCCGGGCTCAACCCGGAGCGCATCATGACGGCCGCGTTCGCGCTCGGCATGGCCCGTTTCGCGCTCGACCGGGCGCTGGACTACGCGCGCACCCGCCAGGTGTGGAAGGAACCGATCGGAGCCCACCAGGCCATCGCCCACCCGCTCGCGCAGGCGCACATCGAGATCGAGCTGGCCCGCCTGATGATGCGGAAGGCGGCCGTCCTCTACGACGCCGGGGACGACACGGGCGCGGGCGAGGCGGCCAACATGGCGAAGTACGCGGCCGCCGAGGCGTGCGTGAAGGCCGTCGACCAGGCCGTGCACACCCTCGGCGGCAACGGCCTCACCCGCGAGTACGGCCTCGCCTCCCTGGTGACGGCCGCCCGGGTGTCCCGGATCGCCCCGGTGAGCCGGGAGATGATCCTCAACTACGTCTCGCACCAGAGTCTCGGCCTGCCCAAGTCCTACTGACCCCGTCCGCCGCGCCGATCCCCCCGAGCCCGTCCGCCGCGTTCCCCCGGAGAGGACACCGTGAACGCCACCCCGAACCCGGACGAACCCCTCGTCCGCACCACGCGCACCGGCGGCATCGCCACCCTCACCCTCGACTCGCCGCACAACCGCAACGCGCTGTCCCGGCGCCTGGTCGCCGAGCTGTACGAGGCGCTGGCCGCCGCGGAGGACGACGACGCGGTCCGCGCCGTCGTCCTCACGCACACCGGCGGTACGTTCTGCGCGGGTGCCGACCTCGCCGAGGCGGGCCGTGCGGAGGGGCCGACGGACGCCCCGCTGAGCCTGGCCCGGCTGCTGCGGACCCTCGTCGCGTTCCCCAAGCCGGTCGTCGCCCGGGTCGCGGGCCACGTCCGCGCCGGCGGCACGGGCCTGGTCGCCGCCTGCGACATCGCCGTGGCGGGGCCGGGCGCGAGCTTCGCCTTCACCGAGGCGCGGCTCGGCCTGGCCCCGGCCGTCATCTCCCTGCCCCTGCTGCCGCGTGTCGACCCACGCGCCGTGGGGCGGTACTTCCTCACCGGCGAACGCTTCGACGCGCCCGAAGCCGCGCGCATCGGGCTGGTGACGGCCGCCGCGCAGGACGTGGACAAGGCGCTGGAACCCGTACTGGACGGGCTGCGCCGCGGCTCCCCCCAAGGGCTCGCGGAGTCGAAACGGCTGGCCACGGCCGAGGTGCTGCGGGCCTTCGACCGCGACACCGATAGCCTCGCAGAACTCTCCGCGCGGCTCTTCGCCTCCGACGAGGCGCGGGAGGGCATGACGGCCTTCCTCGAACGACGGGACCCGGGATGGGTGCACTGACCGACGGCCCCAAGCAGGACCGCAGCCGCGTCACGCGCCGCCGGCTGCTGGAGTCCGCCGTGACCTGCCTCGCCGAGCACGGCTGGTCGGGCAGCACGGTCACGGTCGTCGCCGAGCACGCCGGCGTCTCGCGCGGCGCCGCGCAGCACCATTTCCCCACCCGCGAGGACCTGTTCACCGCCGCCGTCGAGTACGTCGCGGAGGAACGCTCGGCGATCCTGCGGGACCTTCCGTCCCCGGCCACCACGCGGGCGGCCGTGGAGACGGTCGTCGGTCTCTACACCGGGCCGCTGTTCCGGGCCGCCCTGCAGCTGTGGGTCGCGGCCTCGAACGAGCCGCAGCTCGGCCCCAGGGTCACCGCGCTGGAGGCACGGATCGGGCGGGAGACGCACCGCATGGCGGTGCAGCTGCTCGGCGCGGACGAGAACGTGCCGGGCGTACGGGAGACGGTGCAGGGGCTGCTCGACATGGCGCGCGGGCTGGGCCTCGCGAACCTGCTCACCGACGACAGCGCCCGCCGCGCCCGTGTCGTCGCCCAATGGGCCGCCCTGCTCGACACCGCGCTGTCCCGCCCGGTGAGTTGACCGTCCGTCCGGAGCCCCGCCCGGACGGACGGGCCGTGCTCCGGACGGGGCGGCGGTCAGTGTGCGGCGGCGCCGTATCCCGGCACGTCGCGCGGGCTGCGGGCCTCGGGCCCGACGTACCGCGCCGACGGCCGCACCAGGCGGCCCGTCCGCTTCTGCTCCAGGACGTGCGCCGACCAGCCGGCCGTCCGGGCGCAGGTGAACATGGAGGTGAACATGTGTGCCGGCACCTCCGCGAAGTCCAGGACGATCGCCGCCCAGAACTCCACGTTGGTCTCCAGCACCCGGTCCGGGCGCCGGGCGCGCAGCTCCGCGAGGGCGGCCCTCTCCAGCGCCTCCGCGACCTCGAAGCGGGGTGCGGCCAGCTCCTTCGCCGTGCGGCGCAGCACCCGCGCCCGCGGGTCCTCCGCGCGGTAGACGCGGTGGCCGAAGCCCATCAGCCGCTCGCCGCGGTCCAGCTGCCGCTTCACGTACGCCGTGGCGTCGCCCTCGCGCTCGATCTCCTCGATCATGCCCAGCACACGGGACGGCGCACCGCCGTGCAGCGGCCCGGACATGGCGCCGACGGCGCCCGAGAGCGAGGCCGCGACGTCCGCGCCGGTGGAGGCGATGACGCGCGCCGTGAACGTGGAGGCGTTCATGCCGTGCTCCGCCGCCGACGTCCAGTAGGCGTCGACCGCGGCCACGTGCTTCGGGTCCGGCTCGCCGCGCCAGCGCTTCATGAAGCGCTCGACGACGGTGTCGGCCTTGTCGATCTCCTTCTGCGGCACCATCGGCAGGCCCTGTCCGCGAGCGGACTGGGCCACGTAGGAGAGGGCCATGACGGCCGCGCGGGCCAGGTCGTCGCGGGCCTGCCGCTCGTCGATGTCGAGCAGCGGCCTCAGGCCCCACACGGGGGCGAGCATGGCGAGCGCCGACTGCACGTCGACCCGGATGTCCCCCGAGTGCACCGGGATGGGGAACGGCTCGGCGGGCGGCAGGCCGGGGCTGAAGTCCCCGTCCACCAGCAGTCCCCACACGTTGCCGAAGGAGACGTGGCCGACCAGGTCCTCGATGTCCACGCCTCGGTAGCGGAGGGCTCCGCCTTCCTTGTCGGGTTCGGCGATCTCCGTCTCGAACGCGACGACTCCCTCGAGTCCGGGTACGAAGTCGGACATCAGGCGGCTCCTCGTGGTCGTGCCGGCGGGTGTGGCCGGCAGGTCGACGGCGACTGGTGACCAGGTGGGTGGTGCCGGCGGACCGGGAGTCCGCGCGTGCCGGACGTGCCGCGTCGGTACGCGAGCCCTGTCGGACCGCGTACCTCGTGCGCGCCGTACGGACCGCGGTCCCTGCCGTTGGCCCGGTCGGGTGCTGTCCCGTGCGGCTGGAGGTCACCCAGCTCTGCCGGACGGCACACGATAGCCCCGTCTGTCGAAAGGCCACAGTGTCCCGCGGAGCGATTTTGAGGGACCCGACAGCTATGAGGGAAGGGTGAGAAGCGGCACACTGCTCGATCATCGATCACAGGTGTATCCGCGGCAACGCGAGGGAACACGCGCCGCCCCGGCCCCTGATGCTGCGTGCCCGGTCCGGCGACTAGAACCGCATCTCCGCCGCGTACGGACCGGTGGGCGGGCCGTCCCGGCCGGGGAGGCGATGGGCCAAGATGGGGGGCGTGCCACACGTCGACGACGCTTCCGCCCAGGCCCGGGCCCACGCCGGGCGCCCCACGCTCGACCCGGCCGCGATGCGCGCCCTGTACCGGGCGGAAGGACTCAGCGAGGACGATCTCGCGGCGGATCCGTACGAGCAGTTCGCACTCTGGTTCGGGCAGGCGGCGGAGAGCGGGCTGCACGAGCCGAACGCGATGGTCGTCTCCACCGCCGACGCGGACGGCCGCCCCAGCTCGCGCACGGTGCTGCTGAAGCGGTACGACGCCCGCGGCTTCGTCTTCTTCACCCACCACGGGTCCCGCAAGGGCCGGGAGATCGCGGAGAACCCGCACGTGTCGCTGCTCTTCCCGTGGCACGGGATCGCCCGTCAGGTGATCGTCGGCGGCACAGCGCAGCGCATCGGCCGCGACGAGACGGCCGCCTACTTCCGCACCCGGCCCCACGGCTCGCAGCTGGGGGCCTGGGCCAGTGAGCAGTCCTCGCGCGTCGCCTCGCGAGCCGAGCTGGACCGGACGTACGCCGAGCTGGCCGCCCGCTACCCGGAGGGCGAGGACGTGCCGGCGCCGCCGCAGTGGGGCGGCTACCGCGTCGCCGCGGAGACCGTGGAATTCTGGCAGGGCCGGGAGAACCGCCTGCACGACCGGCTGCGGTACGTGCGCACCGAAGCGGGCTGGGCCGTGGAGCGCCTCTGCCCGTAGCCGTAGGGCGGGCGATCCGCTCGGGCGGCCCCGGGGGTGTCCGGGGGTGTCCGGATGTGTCCGGATGTCTCCGGGCGTCTCCGGGCAAGGGAACGGCCCGCGGGCGACTCCCTCCGCCGCTAGGGCGAAAGGGCGTCGGTCGGACGAGTCCGACGAGCCCGCGGGCCGGGTGACTGCTCGGGATTGGCCGGCGGTGCCGGCGTCACGCTGTGACGTACGGCCCCTAGGCCGCAGCCACCTCACGCGTCCGGATCTCACTCACTACCGAACCACCTCCCTTCTCGTGTGCCCCACACGGTAGGAGGCCGTTCCCGGTACGGGCAAGCCGTTTTTCCCGGCGGCGACGAGTTTCGGGGCGGCAACGATTTACGCGGAGGCGGTGTGCCCCCGGTCACGTTTCGAGTTGAATGATCGGTGCGTGCCGCAGGTCGCGCAGCGCAGGCAGCGTCCAGCTTGGGGGTGCCAGGTGACTGCTCAGTCAGAGACCCACTCCGACCACTCCGCCGCAGGTGGCGGAGGGAGTGGCGCCGTGGGGAAGAGCCGCGCCGAGCACGTCGGCGCCGATCCCGGCGATGCCGCGGGCGGGGGCGGCACCGCCGGCTCCCCGGACGACGAGCTGCTGCTTGCCGCGCTCCTCGACGGCATGGACGCCGCGCTCTGCGCCTTCGACTCGGACGGCGTCGTCACCCACTGGAACCGCGAGGCCGAACGCATCCTCGGCTGGACCGCCGAGGAGGCCGTCGGCCGCCGCGGGCTGGCCGGCTGGGCCGTCCGCAGCGCCGACGCCGCCCACGTCGAGCCCCGGCTGCTGGGCGCCATGGACACCCCCGGACGCCAGGTCCACGAGTTCGCCCTCGTCACCAAGGACGGCGGGCGCGTGCTGGTGCGCACGCAGTCCTCCGGCGTTGCCGGTGCCGACGGCAGACCAACCGGCGTCTACTGCGCCTTCAGCGAGGTGCACGCCCAGATCGACCTGGAGCGGTCCATCGCGCTGAGCGAGGCGCTCTTCGAGGACGCCGCCTGGGGCGTCGTCCTGGTCGACGCCGACCTGCGGCCCGCCGTCGTCAACACGCACGCCGCGCGGGCCCTGCGCCTGACCTCCCGCACCGCCGTTCTCGGACGGCCGCTCGGCGAACTCCTCGACCACGGCCTGGACGAACTGGAGGGCGCACTGCAACACGTCCTCGCACAGGGTGCGCCGCCCGCCCCGACCGAGATCTGGGTGTCGCTGCGGCGCGGGACCGACCGCGGCGAGGGGGACGGCGAGACCGGCACCAAGGCACCCGCTGCGGGAGCATCCGGCGACGGACGCCGGGGTCGCTGCTGGCGCAGCGGCTTCCTCCGCCTCGCCTCTCCGCTCGCGGAGGAGCCCGTCCCGCTCGGCGTGGCCTGGCTGTTCCGCGACGTGACCGACGAGAAGCGGGCGGCGCAGGACGTCTCCCGGCTCCGCTTCCGGGACAACCAGCTGCACCGCGCGGCGCGGGCCGCCGCAGAGTGCGAGAACCCGATGGAGGCGGCCGCCGTCCACCTCGACTTCTCCCTCGCGGGCTTCGCCGACCACGCGCTGCTGGATCTGCTCCCGGTGGGCCGCCCGGCGTCCGCGGAGGGCGACGGCGGGGACGGCGGCGCGCCGGTGCCACTGGTGCGGGCGGCGGCCACCCCGGCCTCGTCCCACGGGCACGGCCCCGTCGTGGAGGCGGGGCTGGCCAGTGGCATCCCCGTCGGCTACGGGCCCACCCACCCGGCGGTCCAGGCCTACGACCGCGGCACGACCGTGCGCACCAGCGTCGGCGGCGCGGCCGTGCCCGGCTGGGCGCAGGGGCGCAAATGGCCCGACGGCACGGTGCACGGCCTCTGCGCGGTGCTCCGCAGCCGCGGCCGCACGCTGGGGGTCGTCACCTTCCTGCGCGGCTCCAGCCGCCGGGGCTTCGACCGCGCGGACGCCTCCTACGCCGAGGACATCGCCGTCCGCCTCGCCTCCGCGGTCGACCTCGCCCGCACCACCCGCGGCTGACCGCGGCCGGGCGCCGGAGGCTCGCCGCCGAGGGCACTCGGACGCGCTCCGCCCTTTCCGCCGCGCGCCGTCCGGGTCCCCGGCAGCGGTCGGCGGTGCGGCGAGGTTCAGCCTCCATGTGCGCCGTGCGCGACGGCGCGGTGCACCGGCGCGGTGCTCAGGAGTGGAAGATGCGGTCGCCGTATTCGGCGAGCACGCGGGCGTTCCACTCGTGCCCGCCGTCGACGTTGCCGGACCGCAGGAGCGGCGGCTCGATGCCGCGCGCCGCCAGCGACCGTGCCGCCGTCGCCACGACGGCCTGCATCAGCGCGCTGGTCACCACCGTCGACGCGGGCGCGAACGGTGCGGGCACCCCCGGCGCGGTGAGCGTCGCGTCGCCGACCGGCACCCGGCTGTCGACGACCACGTCGCAGTGGTCCTTGAGGAAGGTGCCGGACGCGTGGCGCGACGTCGTCCGCGTCGCGTACTCCACGGAGGTCACCCCGACGACCCGCACGCCGCGGGCCCGCGCGTCCCGCGCCATCTCCACCGGCAGCGCGTTGCGCCCGCTGAGGGAGACCACGATCAGCGTGTCCCCCTCCCGCAGCGGCGAGGCGTCGAGGACCGTGCCGGCCAGCCCGGACACGCGTTCCAGCGCGCTGCCGAGCGTCGCGGGGTGCACGTCGACGCCGACGACCCCGGGGACGGCCAGGAGGTTCACGACCGCGAGCCCGCCCGCCCGGTAGACCACGTCCTGTGCGGCCAGCGACGAGTGGCCGGCGCCGAAGGCGAAGAGTCGTCCGCCCCCCGCGACGGTGTCCGCCAGCAGTTCGCCCGCCGCCGCGACGTTCCCCGCCTCGGTCTCCGCCACCTCGCGCAGCAGTCCGATCGCCGCCGCGAAGAAATCCGCGGTCGCCGTACCCTCGCCCGTCCCCACAGCCCGCTCCGTCCTCGAGTGCCGCCCGTCCCGGCGGGAAGATCACGGTGAGGTCTGGACCACTGCCCTGTCAACACCGCCGCATCACGGCGGACGGAGCGTGACCCCCCGCGCGGGCACGGCCGGCCCGCGGATGCGTCAGAATTGAGGCCAGGGCCACCGCACGAGTTGACGAGGGGCACGGATGTCCGGACTGATCGACACCACGGAGATGTATCTCCGCACGATCCTGGAGCTTGAAGAAGAAGGCGTCGTCCCCATGCGTGCCCGGATCGCGGAGCGGCTCGACCAGAGCGGCCCCACGGTCAGCCAGACGGTGGCGCGCATGGAACGGGACGGCCTGGTCCAGGTCGCGGGCGACCGGCATCTGGAGCTGACCGAGGAGGGCCGGCGGCTCGCCACCCGCGTGATGCGCAAGCACCGGCTCGCCGAGTGTCTGCTGGTCGACGTGATCGGCCTGGAGTGGGAGCAGGTGCACGCGGAGGCGTGCCGCTGGGAGCACGTGATGAGCGAGGCGGTGGAGCGCCGGGTGCTGGAGCTGCTGCGGCACCCCACCGAGTCGCCCTACGGCAATCCGATCCCGGGCCTGGAGGAGCTGGGCGAGGACGCCGAGGCGGAGTCCTTCCTGGACGACGGCATGGTCAGCCTCTCCGACCTGCGGCCGGGCACGGACGCGAAGACGGTGGTCGTGCGGCGCATCGGGGAGCCGATCCAGATGGACGCGCAGCTGATGCACACCCTGCGCCGCGCCGGTGTGCAGCCGGGCGCCGTGGTCAGCGTGACCGCGGGGCCGGGCGGCGGGGTGCACGTCGCCAGCAGCGGCGAGTCGGCGGAGCTGGAGAGCAGCATCGCCTCGCACGTGTTCGTCGCCAAGCGCTGACCCGCTCCGGCGCAGGCCAGGCCGGACGTCGGTCCTTCCGGCGGGGTGGGGCGCGCGGCGGAGCTGCCGCGCGCCCCACCCGGCCGCTTTTTCGTGCGCAAGTTGGCGGAAACCGCCCGTACCCGGTCGCGGCGTGTCACCCTGTCGCTACGCGGATTCCGCCACGTGGCGGAGACGGGCGGTCGGAGGGAGGCCGGGCGATGCGCCGATACGGCGTTCGGTGCGCCCTTCCGGGATGTGAGGAGCCGAAAGGCGATGTGGGCAAGGCGGGCCCCGGCGCCGACGACGGCGGCCGGGGCCCGTCCTCCCCCATGCCCCCCCGACCACGACCCGGAGCCCCGAGCCCCCAAGGTCGTTCTCCCTCCCGCTCACTGTCTCCCCGGGGCCGTGGCGATCAACCGCGGCCGGATGTCACTCGAACGAGGGGTCTTGTCGCGCAGGGTCCCATGTTCGAATAGAAGTTCGATAGCGTGTGGGAGTCGTCCGAGTCGTCAGCGCGTCCAGACGGAGTGGGGGTGCCGAAGCGCATGGTGAGACGTATCGACGTGACGGGAGCGGAGGGGGTCCGGCTCGCGGCCTGGGAGTTCGCGGATCCGCTGAAGGAGACGCAGCGCTCCGGCGGGCCGGAGGGTCCCGATCCGGCTCCGCCTCCGTACGGCGTGCTGCTCCTGCACGGCCTGATGGGCCGCGCGGGCCACTGGGCGGACACCGCTCGCTGGCTGTCCGCGCGGTACCGCGCGGTCGGACTCGACCAGCGCGGTCACGGGCGGAGCGAGGGGCCGCAGGAGGACGCCTTCGGCCGCGAGGAGTTCGTCGCGGACGCCGAGGCGGCCGTCGAGCAGCTGGGTCTGGCGCCCGTGGCCCTGGTGGGCCACGCGATGGGCGCCCTGACGGCGTGGCAGCTGGCCGCGCGCCGCCCCGACCTGGTGCGCGCCCTGGTCATCTGCGACATGCGGGCCTCCGCCCTCGGCGAGCGCTCGCAGCGCGAGTGGGAGGAGTGGTACGCGTCCTGGCCGGTGCCGTTCGCGACCCTGGCGGACGTGAGGAAGTGGTTCGGGGAGGACGACCCGACGCTGGAGCGTCCTCGGGCCTCGCGGGGGGACTTCTTCGCCGAGGTGATGGCGGAGAGCCCGGACGGCTGGCGTCCAGTGTTCCGCCGAGAGCAGATGCTCCGAGTCCGCGAGACCTGGGTGCACGACGCGCACTGGGAGGAGCTGGCCCAGGTGCAGTGCCCCACGCTGGTGGTGCGCGGGCTGGACGGCGAACTCGGGCGGGCGGAGGCGCAGGAGATGGTGCGGGTGCTGCCGCGCGGCATCTACGCCGAGGTCCCCGACGCCGGTCACCTCGTCCACTACGACCAGCCCGCAGGCTGGCGCCGCGTCGTCGAGCCCTTCCTCCAGGCCGCACTCGCCGACCACTCCTGAGCCCGCCCGGGCGGGCCCGCCGCAGCGGCGTCAGCGGGACACGGCGCCGAGGATCTCCGGCAGGCGGGCGGCGGCCCGGGGAGCCGTCAGGCGGAGGGAGAGGGCACAGAGGGCCAGACCGTAGGCGACGCCGAGAGGGAGGAGCAGCCAGAGGAAGCCGTGCAGGGCGGCGAGGTGCAGCCAGATCGTGAGGGCGAGCAGCGGCATGCACAGCACCGCGCCGACCAGCATGCCGCCGAGGATGCTCAGGTAGGCCAGCGACCCCTGGCCGGGTGCGACGTTCTTGGCGCTGTCCTGCGGGATCGAGTAGGGGAAGTACGTCGAGGACCACACGCCCGTCGCCAGGAGCGCGCCCAGCAGGGCCAGGGCCAGCCCGAGCACTTCGGCGAGCGCGGCCCAGTCGTCCAGGAGGGCGGCCGAGCCGATGCACACCAGGGCGACGTACGGGACGCCGACGAGCGCGATGGCCGACATCCGCGCCCGCAGCTCGACGCGCGCGTCGTGCGCGGACGCGGTGGTGGCGGCGACCAGCCAGAAGGCGGAGTAGTCCTGGCCGAACTGGTTGTACATCTGCAGGCCCAGCAGGCCGGCCGCGAAGCAGGCGTTGTACACGTTCCCGTTGCCCTGCACGAGGAACACGATCGGCAGCAGGATGCCGATGCCCAGCGAGGAGGCCCAGGCGACCTTGGCCTTGGGGTCCCGCCAGGCGTACAGCAGGGTGCGGAGCATCACCGCGCCCGGGCGGCCTTCGGGGAGCCAGGCGGCGAGCCCCGCCGAACGGCCGCCGGTGCGGTCGGCGGAGTCCGTGGCGGCGGCCTGGAGGGTGGAGGAGTCGGGGGAGGTCATCAGATGGGTCAGGCTGCGACGCCACCAGCGGAGCAGCGCGGCCAGGCCGGCGGCCGTGAGCGTTAGCTGCACGGCGGCGGCCGCGTAGGCACCGTCGGACGCGGACTGGACCGCCGCGACGGCGGAAGCGGGCGGAAGCCAGCCCAGGACGGCGGCGGCCGGCTCCAGTGCGGACAGCCCGCCCGGCTGTGACAGCTTCTGCACGCCGAGGTTGAGGAACTGGGCGCCGATCGCCAGCACGATGCCGCTCAGCAGCGCGAGGTCGCGGCCCTTGCGGCTGGTCAGCAGCCGCACGTTCGCCGCCGCCACGGCGCGGGCCAGCGCGACGCAGGTCAGCAGGGTCAGCGGAACGGCGAGAACGGCCGCGACCGTTGCGGGGCCGCCGTGCGTCACCGCGAGCGCCGCGCCGAGCACCAGGGTGAGCGTGAACACCGGGCCGATGCCGATCAGCGAGGCACCCAGCAGCGCGGTCACCAGCCGCTCGGGCCGCAGCGGGAGCATGACGAGCCTGCTGGGGTCCAGCGTCTCGTCGCCGCCGGGGAACAACAGCGGCATCACCGCCCAGCCCAGGGCGACCAGCGCGGTGAGCGGCACGACGACCGCGTCGGCGTGGGCGTTGCCGCGCAGCACGATCAGGCCGAGCAGCTGGAAGGCGGCGAGGAGCAGCGCCAGGACGATCGAGGTGACGAACGCGACCGTGCGGCCCGTCGACTGGCGCAGGCCGTTCCGCAGCAGGGACAGCTTCAGGCGCAGGAACGTCGGGGTGACGGAGGGGGCGGACGCCGTCGCGGCGGGTGCGGCGGACGTCGGCGTCGTGGCGGTCACCGGCCGCCGTCCTTCCGCGGGGTGGAGTCCGCGCCGCTTTCGGCGCCCGTGCCCGTTCCGGTGTCTGTGCTCGTGGCCGCGCCGCCGCCGAGCCAGTCCAGGCTGTCCCCGGCGGCCGCCCGTTCGCCGGCGCCCACCAGCTCGAGGAACGCCTCGTGCAGTGTCGGAGCGTCGCCGCGGACCTCGGCCAGCGGCCCGTGCGCACGGATGCGGCCGGTGGCCATGACCGCGACCCAGTCGCACAGCGACTCCACCAGCTCCATCACGTGGCTGGAGAAGACCACGGTGGCCCCGGAATCGGTGTAGCGCTCCAGCACGCCGCGGATGGTCTGCGCGGACACCGGGTCGACGCCCTCGAAGGGCTCGTCGAGGAACAGCACTTCGGGGTTGTGCAGCAGGGCGGCGGCGAGGCCGATCTTCTTCCGCATGCCCGTGGAGTAGTCCACGACCAGTTTGTTCTGCGCGCCTGCCAGGTCGAGTACGTCGAGGAGCTGAGCGGCGCGGCGTTCGGCCTCGGCGGTGGGGATGCCGCGCAGCGCGCCGATATAGCAGAGGAGTTCGCGACCGGAGAGTCGTTCGAAGAGGCGGAGCCCTTCGGGCAGCACGCCGATCCGGGCCTTCACGGCGACGGGGTCGCGCCACACGTCGTGCCCGACGATCTCGACCGCCCCGGAGTCCGGCCGTAGCAGCCCGGTGACCATGGACAGGGTGGTCGTCTTGCCCGCGCCGTTCGGGCCGACCAGTCCCACGAACCGGCCCGCGGGCACGTCGAGGTCGATGCCGTCGACGGCCGCCTGGCCGCCGAAGGCCTTGCGCAGCGCGCGGACGCGGACGGCTGCCGCGGGCGCGTCGGGGGCCATGGCGGCGACGGCACCGGCGGAACGATTCTCCGGGCGGTCCTCCAGCCGGACGCCGGGCTGCGGGGCCATCGGGTCGGGGCCGGTGCCGCGCGGCTGATCCCGCCGGGGTCCCTGCACCGGTCCGCCGAAGGTCGGCACGGCGCCGTCCTTGCCCTGCACGCCCTGGGGCGGGCGGGCGGCGGGGCCGCCGTCTCGGTTCTGGTGGTCGCCGGCCATGTTCTGGTCACCCTTCGTCCCCGTGCGTGCGCCGCGTACCGGATGCACGCCGAACGGGCTGTTCGTGCGCCCGTCGCGGCGCCCACCATACGTCCCGGTTCCCTCGGGCGGGAGGCCCCGCCCGGGCCCTGCCGCCCGCCACGAGGCGCCGCGCAGCAGGAGCGTTCGCCCTCCTCCGTGGCCACCGCGCGCCGCGCCCGGCGGTCGGGGCGCGGCGCGCGGTGGTGGTGAGCCGATGCCGTCGACGGCCGGCCGCGGGGTGCGCCGGCCCGCCCTCGCAGGCGGCGGGAGGCGGCGGGTGTCCCGACGCGTGCCCCGGCCGGGTCAGGAGGCGCGGGCGGTGGCCGCCTCGCGGCCGGCGGCGTAGGCGAGGGGCGCGACGATCTCCTCGACGTCGGGCAGCCAGCGGTTCGCCGCCGTCGGCGCGCACGCCCACTGCACCGACCCCTTCGTGCCCATGCGGGTCGGCGGAGCCGCGATCCAGCCGCCCTCGCCGCGCGTTGCGAGGTCCAGCGCGCCCGGCGACCAGCCCAGGCCGCGCACCAGGGCGGGGACCTTCTTCGCCGCCCCCGGCAGCACGAGGAACAGCATCCGCCCGTCCGGGGTGGAGGCGACCGGCCCCAGGGGGAGCGCGAGCCGTTCCATGCGGGCCAGCGCCAGGCAACCCGCCGTCTCCGGGACGTCGACGGCGTCGAAGGTGCGGCCGGTGGGCAGCAGCACGGACGCGTGCGGCACCTTGGCCCACATCCGGCGGGCGGCCGTGGCGCTGCCCGTCGCGTCGCCGGACCAGCGCCCGTCCAGCGGGTGGGCGCCGGGCGCCTCGCAGCGCGTGTCGCCGCAGCTGCACCGCGGCACGGGGGAGCCGTCGACCCGTTCCAGCCAGGTGCCGGGGAAGACGTCCCAGTGGCGTTCCTCCGCGTACCGCGCCGCGTACTCGGCCGTCGGCGCCGGCTGCGGTGCGCCGGGCCGGTGCGGTACCCGCGGGTCCGGTACGCCGCGCCCGGCGCCCTCGCGGTGCGTGGACGGCGCGAAATGTACGGACTGCGCGGTGGCCGGGCGGGCGGCGGCTGAGGTGACTGCGATGGTCTCTTCCACGCCTGTCACAACTGCCCCGGTGGGCAACGGTTACGGGCCCCGCGACGCCTGCCCCGCCGCAGCGTTCCTCCGCCGCGAGTCCGTCCGGAGTCCGCCGGAGCACGTCCGGCCGCGCAGGGCGCACGGGTGCACGACCGGGGGCGCGCGACGGGGTGAAGGGTTGTGCGTGGGTAAGGGTGTTCACGGCGATTACGTCCGGAACAGTCGATTTTCCGGCATATGTACTGGGCAGTGATCGTGATCATCCGGAACCCGCCGCCCGGGCGGGCCCGTGGATCCGTTTCCGCTGAGGGGGCACGATGGCCGCCAGGCCACTGGTCGCACGGCAGCCCAATGACAGGCTGCAGGCACTCATCCAGGAAGCCGGTTGTTCCCATGCCGGTCTCGCCCGCCGCGTCAACGTGTGCGGTGGCGAGCAGGGGTGCGACTTCCGGTACGACAAGACGTCCGTCGCCCGCTGGCTGCGTGGTCAGCAGCCGCGGGGGAGGGCGCCGGCGGTCATCGCGCAGGCACTGGGCCGCAAGCTGGGCCGCACGGTGACGCTCGACGAGATCGGCATGGCGAACGGGAGGCATCTGGCCGCCGGTGTGGGCCTCCAGTTCGCGCCCACGGTCACGACCGCGGTCGAGCAGGCGGGCGAACTGTGGCGCAGCGACGTGGGCCGGCGCGACCTGCTGGCGGACGGATCGCCGGTCGCCGCCGCGCTCGTGGAGCCCAGCCGCGACTGGCTGATCACGCCGCCCGACGCCCAGGTGGCCCGGGCCAACGGGGCGCGCGTCGGCCCGGCGGACGTCGAGGCGGTGCGGGCCACCACGGCCGCGCTGTCCGACCTGGACCACCGCTACGGCAGCGGACACGTGCGCGCGGTCGTCGTCCACTACCTCAACAGCGTGGTCTCGAACCTGCTCGACGGCTGCTACCGCGAGGAGGTGGGACGAGAACTGTTCGCCGCCACCGCCCGGTTGACCGAGCTCGCCGGGTACATGGCCGTCGACACCGGTCAGCCCGGCCTGGCGCAGCGCTATTACATCCAGGCGCTGCGGCTCGCTCAGGCGGCCGGGGACCGGGCGTACGGCGGCTACGTGCTCGCCGCGGGGATGAGCCATCTCGCGGCCTCGCTCGGGAACGCCCGCGAGATCGCCCAGCTGGCCCGCGCGGCGCAGGAGGGTGCGCGCGGATGGGCCACGCCGCGGGCGCAGGCCCTGTTCCTCGCCGCCGAGGCGCGCGGGCACGCCCAGCTCGGCGACTCCCGTACCTGCGAGGCCGTCGCGGGCCGTGCCGTGGAGGCTATGGAGCGGGCCGAGGCGGAGCGCGACCGGGGGGACGACCCCGTGTGGATCAGGCACTTCGACGGCGCCTACCTCGCGGACGAGCTGGCGCACTGCCACCGGGACCTGGGACGCGCGCGCGTGACCGTCCGGTATGCCGAGGAGTCGCTGTCCGGACACCCGGAGCGGCGGACGCGGCGGCGGGCGATCGGACTGCTCCTGCTCGCTGAGGGCCATCTCCAGTCGCGTGAGGTCGAACACGCCTGTCATAACGGGACGAAAGCGGTGGAAATTCTCTACGGTCTGCGGTCGGAGCGCGGAGCGGAATACCTGGAGGGCTTCCGTCGGCGGCTGGAGCCGTTCGCGAACGAGCCGGTCGCGCGGGAGTTCGTGGCGCATGCGGAGTGCATGATCGGAAACTGACACGGTGATTCGTCATGAGAGATTCCCTTTTCTCCCGTTGTGGCCGGGTGGAGGAGGGGGTGCGGCACCGCCCCCGTTCGCGAGCGTGGTCGAAAGTTCGAGCGAACGGGTAGCGTGAGTCGTCGACTTCGGCAGTCAGACGGCGTACGAGGAGTTCCGGTGACAGCGCACAGCGGAGGCGGACAGGGTGGCGACCTCCCTTACGAGGGCGTCGTGCTGCCGGCGAACGGTGAGCCGTGGACGCCCGAACAGCAGCGCGAGGCCGACGCGGCGGGCCGTTCGCCGCAGCCCGCCGAGGGTCGTCCCTGGGGCGAGCCCTGGGGGCCCGACGTCCCGTCGCCGCCCGCGGCCCCGCCCGCCCCCGAGTACCGGGAGGCGCTGCCCCACCAGACCGGTGCCGCAGCGCTCCCGCCCGCGGACGGCCCGTACCCCGCCGCCTCGCCGTACCCGGAGAATGCGGACTACACCGCTGGTGGCCACGGACGGCCCGGGGCGCCCTGGGCGCCACCGCCGCCCGCCGCCCCGCCGGCCGATCCCTACGGCCAGGGTCAGGCGGGCCACACGGGCTACGGGGGTTCGGGCGGCTACGGCGGCTACGGCGGCTACGGCGGTCACGGCGAAGCGGACGCCACGCAGATGCTCCCGCCCCTGCAGCCACCTCAGCAGCAGCCACCTCAGCACCAGCCGACGCAGGCCGGTCAGCAGGGTCCATACGGTGACATCGGCGAGTCCTGGCCGCCGCCCGCCCCGGGTGACGCGGACGCCACGCAGATGCTCCCGCTCCAGCAGGCCGCGGAACCGCCCGCACCCGGCGGTCCGGGTGCGCCCTGGCCGCCGCCCGCCCCGGGTGACGCGGACGCCACGCAGATGCTCCCGCTCCAGGGCGGTCACGGAGACGCGGACGCAACCCAGATGCTGCCGCCGCAGGGTCACCCCGGCGCGCTGCCGCCCGAGGGGGCGTACGGAGGACAGCACACCCCCGTGGACCCGGGGCCGCCGCCGGGCGGTGCGCCGTACGGCATGCATCCGGGCGCGCCCGGCGAACGGCAGCCGCCGTCCGAGTTCGACAGCCTCTTCCGCAGCGCCTCGACCACGCCGTCCGCACCCGGGCCGTACCCGCCGGCCGGCGCGGGCGCACCGGACACCGCACCGGGTGGCGCGTACGGCGGTCCTCCGGGACGACGGACCGCCGCCGCGGAGGACCGGGAGCCCGGCCGCCGCAGACTGTCGCCTCCGGTGCTGGCGGGGATCGGCCTGGCGGTGGTGCTGGCACTCGGACTCGGCGTCGGCGCGCTCACCGGCGGCGGTGGCGAGGAGGACCCGAAGGCCGGGCCGGGCGGCCCGACGGAGCCCGCGGGCGAGCAGTCCCAGGAACCGGGCGACCCCGCCGAGAAGCAGGCCGAGACGCTGGACAAGCTGCTGGAGAAGAGCAACAACAGCCGCAACTCCGTCATCCGGGCGGTGCAGAACATCAAGACGTGCCAGAAGCTCGGGCAGGCCGCGGCGGACCTGCGGGCCGCCGCCGACCAGCGCAACGGCCTGGTGACCCGCCTCTCCGAGATCGAGACCGGCGCACTCCCGCAGAGCCGGCAGCTCAACGCGGCGCTCACCGAGGCGTGGAAGGCCTCGGCGAAGGCCGACGACGCCTACGCCGCGTGGGCCGACCAGGTCGCGGGCCACAAGGGCTGCCAGAAGGGCAAGGCCCGCACCACCCAGAAGACGGCCCTCGGCAACCGGGCCAGCGGCGAGGCCACGGCGGCGAAGAAGAAGGCGGCGGGGCTGTGGAATCCGACCGCCCTGGAGTACGGCCTCCCGGAACGGCAGTACACGCAGCTCTAGCCGATGCGCGCGCCCTGTCGAGCTCTGCCCCGTCCAGGACGGGGCAGGACGGAGCGGTGGGCGTCATCCCAGGTCGTCGTCTGCCTGGAGGGACTTCTCCACGTCCACGAATCCGTCGTGCACGGAGACCAGCCGCCCGTCCCGCACGCGCTGGTAGGTCACCGAGGTGTTGACGATCCGCGGGAACTCGGCGGCCGACAGCAGGTCGTCGTACTGCCAGCGCAGCTTCGGTGTCAGTCCGCCGGTGGAGAAGGCCGGGCCCTCGTCGAGGGCCGTGCGCAGTGAGCGGGCGGTGACCGGGGTGTCCGGACCGATCTCCTCCAGCGCGGCCCGCAGCACGGTGTAGGCGATCCATGTCGTGCGGACGCCGGGGTCGTCGGGGTCGATCCGGTCGTCGCCGAAGGCGTGTCCGCGCACCACCCGCCGCATCGGGTCCCAGCGGGGGTCGTCGGCGGTCGGGTACCAGCCGGTGGCGTAGGTCCCCTCCAGTGAACTGGCGGCGCCGCCCGTGCTGTCCACGAGGTTCTGCCGGATGCTGCCCAGTACCGAGGCGGTGGTGACGCCCGCGTCCTCGGGCGCGAGCCGCCGGAAGGAGTCGAAGAACGTGTCCGTACGGCCGCCCAGGACGGCCGTGACACACGGCGTTCCGGCACCGGAGGCGGTGGCCGCCTCCGCGCCGTCCAGGGCGCGCCGGGCGGAGGGCAGGTAGGACGTCGCGTCCTCCGGCGCGGCGACGTCCCGGACCGGCGCGGCCGCGTCGGCGCCGCCGTCCCGCAGGCCGGCGTCGAGCAGCGGGACGAGCTGGTCCCCGCCGACGGTGTCGGGGCGGACCAGGGTGACGTCGGTGCAGCCGCCCGCGGCGAGCTGCCGCCCGTTGCCGGCGGCCAGGACCGGCAGGCCGCCGTTGACGGGGTAGGAGAGCGGGCTTTCGAACTCGTCGTCGGCGACCCCGAAGCCGCCGAGGTAGGGGATGCCGGCACCCTCCAGTGGCGGCATGAAGGTGTGCCCGTGCCTGCTGTACGAGCCGACGACGGCGACCACGTCCTCGTCGGCCGCCCGGTCGGCGCACCGCGCGGCCGCCAGGCGGTCGTTGCGCTCGTCGCAGGTCAGCACCTCCAGGCGGCGCCCGGCGACACCGCCGGAGGTGTTGATCCAGCGGGCGTACGCCTGGGCCATGGCCGTCATGCCGGCCATGGCGGCGGCGTGGGTGTGCTGCGGGGCCCAGGTCATCACCTTCACCGTCTCGTCGTCGGCGCGGGCCTCGCCGGGAAGGAGCCCGCAGCCGGTGAGCAGCGGTCCGCTCAGGGCGGCAGTGGCGGCGAGGGCGGTGTACCGGCGGAGGCGGACGCGGAGCGGGTGGCGCGGAGAGCGGGGAGCGGCGCTGCACGGACGTCGGGGATGGAAGCGGCGGAAACGTCTCCGAGCGGTCATGTCGGGTCACGATGCCCCGCGTCCGTAACGCGACGATGGCCTTCGGTCGACGGACGGTGACCGGTTGGTGAATTCCGGGGGGCGGAACGGTGGCGGCGATGGGCGCACATAGGCTCGGGTGCCATGCAGCACGCGCACCAAGCTCCGGAGAAGTCTTCCCGCCGCGGACGTCGTTCCCCCACCATGGGCGGCATGCCCGTACACGACATGCCCTGGTGGCGCTGGCGCAGCAACGTCCGCTCCGCGCTGCACATGCTCTCCGACCCCGCCTTCCAGCAGGAGTGCTGGGCGACGGGGCGCCCCGGCTACGGCGACGTCACCGACGCTGTGTACCGCCTCGTCGAGGACACCTGGCTGGACAACTGGTCGGCCGAGAAATACGTCGGGACGATATTCCGCGACTCGCAGGAGGCCGCGCTCGTGGACACCGCGGTCCTGCGGGTGCTGCGGATCATGCACCAGGTCGGCGCGGACGCGCCCGTCGCCGCGTACCTGGAGCACCACGCCTGGCCCGAGGCCGTGCGGGCCGCGCGCGACGCGCATCAGCGGCTCGCGGTGAACGACGGGGAGGACCCGGAGGTGCCGCCGCAGTCGCTGGACGCCCTGGCGCTGTCGCTGCGCGCGGTATGACCGGGCGACTGCGGGACCGGCACGACCGGCCGGACCGGCGAGGCCGGGCCCCCGGCGTGGCCCGCCCGAGGGGCGGACACCCCCGCCCGGAGCGTGGCCGGTGTGCCACGCTGTGCTCATGAGCGAGCCCGCACCCGAACAGTTCGTCCTGACGCTGTCGTGTCCGGACAGGATGGGCATCGTGCACGCGGTGTCCAGCTATCTCTTCATGACCGGCTGCAACATCGAGGACAGCCAGCAGTTCGGGGACCACGACACCGGGCTCTTCTTCATGCGCGTGCACTTCTCCGCCGAGCCGCCGGTGACGCTGGAGAAGCTACGGGCCAGCTTCGCCGCCGTCGGCGACTCCTTTCGTATGGACTGGCAACTGCACCTGGCCGAGCAGCGGATGCGGGTGGTGCTGATGGTCAGCCGTTTCGGCCACTGCCTCAACGACCTGCTGTTCCGGGCCCGCAGCGGTGCGCTGCCGGTCGAGATCGCGGCGGTCGTCTCCAACCACACCGACTTCGCCGAGCTGGCGGCCTCGCACGACGTGCCCTTCCACCACCTCCCCGTCACGCCGGAGACGAAGCAGCAGGCCGAGGCGGAGCTGCTGCGGCTGGTCGAGCAGGAGGGCGTCGAGCTCGTCGTGCTGGCCCGCTACATGCAGGTGCTGTCCGACGACCTCTGCAAGGCGCTTTCGGGCCGGATCATCAACATCCACCACTCCTTCCTGCCGAGCTTCAAGGGCGCGAAGCCGTACCACCAGGCGCACGCGCGCGGGGTCAAGCTGATCGGCGCGACCGCGCACTACGTGACCGCCGACCTCGACGAGGGGCCGATCATCGAGCAGGAGGTGGAACGGGTGGGCCACGAGGTCTCCCCGGACCAACTGGTCGCCGTCGGCCGGGACGTCGAGTGCCAGGCGCTCGCCCGCGCCGTGAAGTGGCACAGCGAGCACCGGGTCCTGCTCAACGGCCACCGCACGGTCGTCTTCGCGTAGCGCACGCCCCTCCCACCCGGTGAACGCCCCGGTCGCCCGAGGCCGTCACATGCGGGACAGGGAGGCCGCGGCGAACAGGACGTCACGGACGGCCTCCCGGTCGCCGTCGTGGCCCGCAGCGGCCTCCTCGGGCGCCACGTGGCCCGCCGCGAGCTGGCAGAACTCCAGCCCGTCCAGCGCGACGTGGGCCACCGCGTGCTCGGGCGAGCCGGTTGCTCCCGGCGAGTCCAGCGGCACGTACCAGTCGCCGCCGCCCGGGCCCTCCACCTCCAGGTGCAGGGAGCGGCCGGGCGCGCCGGCCGCGCCGAGCGTGCGGGCGGGGGAGGCGAGTCCGGCCCGGCGGCGGGCGGCCAGCGAGACGGGGAGCAGCCGCGCGGCGAGATCGAGCATCCGCCACAGGTGTGGCGCGGCCGGAGGTCCGTACGGATAGTCGATGGCGTCTGCGATGTCGCCCGCGTGTACCCAGCACTCGAAGGCGCGGTCGAGGAAGGCGTCCCGCATCGGCAGCGAGAAGTCCCCGTAGGGCACCGGCAGTCCGGGGGTGCGGTCGCCGCCGAAGGACACGGTGCGGATCAATGCGTGGCGCTGGTCGCGCCACTGCCCGCGGGCCCGCCGGGCCGCCGGTTCCGTGCGCCAGGAGGCCTCCGTGCGCGCGGTGGGGTCGGTACGCGCGGACGGCCGGGCGTCGGCGCGCAACGCTTCCGGGTGCAGCGGGTCGGGCAGCCCGAGCGTGGCCGCCACCGTGCCGTCGACCACGCTCAGGTGTCCGAGCACGCCGCCGACGGTCGTGGTGCGTTCGGCGTGCCGGAGGCCGTCGAACCAGCGCAGCCGCACCGGGGCGCGCCATTCCACCTCGGCCAGGTCGTGCAGCAGCGCGTCCAGCCGCGCGGTCTCCGCGTCGTACGGGGTGGCCCACTCGGGCACGGGTATCCGGGCGGGGCGGCGGCTCAGGCAGCCCTCCAGCACCTCCGAGCGCAGCATCGGGTCGAGGTCCAGTCCGTCCTCGGGGTGCAGCAGGCCCACGGCGTCGCGCAGCCGCAGCGCCTCGTCCGCGCAGCCCGTGCAGTCGGTCAGGTGTGCCTCGACGGCCGCGGTCTCCTCCGCCGAGCAGGCGGCGAGCGCCCACGCGCCGAGAAGCGACTTGAGCAGGCCGTGGCTGTAACCGTGCGGCACCGGGCCCGCGTTGAGCGGCGCGAGGCGGGGCGGCGCGGCGTCGGGGGGCACCGGCCCTCCGCTCCGAGGCGCCGCAGGTCCCGGATTCTCCGGACGGGGTGGCGGCAGGGCCGCGGGGTCCGGGGGCCAGGCGCCGTCCTCGGCGGCGGTGCGCGGCGGGGGCACCCGCGGCAGACCGGAGGAGCCGTCCGGCTCCTGCGGATCCTGGCCGTTCGGCGCGTCGGGGCCGTTCATCCGGCCCGCCCGAGGTCCGGTGCGGCGCCCGGTGGCCCGCCGGGCCTGGCCGGGAGAGACCGCGCGGCCGCCGACGAGAGCAGTTGAAGACCGAGCCGGAGCCGGCGGCGTGCCTCGTCCTCCGTGACGCCGAGGCGCTCGGCGGTCTGCCGGTAGTCCCGCCGCTGGAAGTAGGCGAATTCGAGTGCGGCGCGCAGCGAGGCGGGCATGCAGTTCACGATGTAGTCGGCACGGGCGGCCGCGGAGGCGGTCCGCACCTTCTCCTCGATCTGTTCGGGTGTGCCGTCCCGCTGCCGCTCGCGGAGCATGTCCGCGGCCAGCCGCTGGGTGACGGTGGCGATCCAGGAGCGCAGCGAACCTTCCTGCGGGTTCCACTCGCCGGGGTTTTCCCACAGGTTCAGGAACACTTCGCGGGTGGTGCGGTCGGCGGCCGGCTCGTCGTCCAGCACGCGGTGCGCCAGCCCGTGCACCATGGCGGCGAAACGGTCGTACAGCTCGCCGAGGGCCGCCGCCTCGCCCCGCGCCAGCCGTTGCTGCATCTTCCGGTCCCAGCGCGGTGGTGTGTCCTGTGCCATCGGTTCCGCTCCCGTGCCGCCGCCCGTCCCCTGCCCCCGCTCGAAAGATCCCCGCTCGCTGTGAACGAATGTAGTGGGAGGCGCTGACAACGTACGCCCCTTTACGGCAATGTGCGCCGGGACGGGACTGCGGAAGGTGCCGACAGCCTCACAATCCGCAGGATTCCGTGATCGAAGTCGGTCTGGAGCGCCCGCATATGCCCGTGAGTCTTGCGGTTCTGACCGGAAGTCGGCAGAGCGCGGAGCGGGTCAGGGCTTAGGGTCGCAGCAGGCAGACGGTTTTGACGGCCGTCCCCCGGGCAGCCGGAAGCTGAGGAGTATCCAGTGGGAAGGCGCGGGGGAGAACGCTCGGCGACGAAAGGGAAGCGGACACGTGTCGTTGAAGGTGGTGGAGGAGAAGCGAGGTGAGTGGACCGTCCTGCGCGTCTCCGGCGAGATGGACCTGGTGACCTCACCCGCCGTGCGGCAGCACGTCCACGACGCGGTGGCCGACGGGCGGCACAGTCTGGTCCTCGACCTCTCCGACGTCCTCTTCTGCGACTCCAGCGGCGTGGGTGTGCTCATCGCCTCGCGTCGGCTGATGCGCTCCTGCGCGGGCCGGCTGCGGCTGATCCTGCCGGCGCAGGGCGCCGAGGACGGCTCACACGTCAACCGTGTGCTGGCCGCGCTGGGTGTGCGCCGCCTCTTCGACTGCTACCCCGACCTCGCGGCCGCCACCGGCCGTACGGCAGCCGCGGACCGCCCGCTGTCCGCCTGATCTCCCGCGCGGCGCCGACGCGCTCCCTTCCGGCGCGCCCGGTGTGCTCCGGGTGTCCGGCGTGCCGCAGCGACCAGGCGGCGCAACAGTCGCTCTCGCGGCCTACCACGCATCCGGTGACGACAGGCGCGGTATGCGTCGTGCCTACTCCTTTGCGACGGAATATGCCTGAAGCGCTTGTTCCGCCCGCGGTCGGGGAAGCAAGCTGTCGAGCGTCCGCGTCACATAACGTGGCGGGGACGGAACACAGAGTGATTCGTCCGCCGGTTCGGGTGGTGTGAGCGTGCGTGTGATGCAGGTCCGATTGGAGATCGGGGCGGATCCGGCCGAGGTCGGGCGTGCCCGCAGGTGGGCCCGTGAGCGGCTGGCCGGCTGCGGGCTCGCGGGCTGCGGGCTCGCGGGAGACGACGAGCAGCTCGCGGAAACGGTCGTGCTGCTGGTCTCCGAGCTGGTCACCAATGCCGTGGTGCACACCGGCCGCCCGGCCGAGCTGAGCATGTCCCTCACCGACGGCGGCCCCGAGCCGGACGCCGCAGGCGGCCCGCACGGCAGTGGGTCCGGGGGCGCGCTGCGGGTCGAGGTCTGCGACGGCAGCCGCACGGCCCCGCTGCCCCGTCACGCCGAGGGCGAGGACACCGGCGGCCGGGGGCTGGAGCTCGTCTCCGGCCTTGCCGACCGCTGGGGCTGGCGACTCGAGGGGGGCGGGAAGCGCGTCTGGTGCGAGTTCGACCGCGTCCCGGGCCCCGCCCCGGCCGAACATGCCGACGCGCGAGCGTACGGCTGTGGTCGGACGGCGGACGCGCCCGTGCCGCCCCGGCCGCGCGGTCCGTCAGGCGGGCGCCCCCGCACGGAAGGTGCGCCGGTAGGCGCAGGGTGAAACGCCCAGTGACGCCTGGAGATGCATCCGCAGTGCGGACGCCGAGCCGAAGCCGGCCTCGGCCGCCACCCTGTCCACCGGCAGGCCCTGCTCTCCAGCAACCGCCGCGCCCGTTGCGCGGTCAGCCACTGCTGCGGGCTCACGCCGGCCTCCTTTCGGAACCGCCGGGTGAAGGTCCGCACGCTCGTCGCCTCCGTCGCCGCCAACTCGCGCAGGGACAGCGGCCGGTGCAGATGTTGCAGGGCGAACGCCCTTGCCGTCGCGGTCGTCGCGCGCCGCTCCGGCTCCGGCAGCGGCCGTTCGATGTACTGCGCCTACCCGGCCGTCCCGGTACGGCGGGACGATGGTGCGCCGAGTTCGCGACCTCCGAGCCGAAGTCCTCGCGCACCATGCGCAGGCAGAGGTCGATACCCGAGGCGACGCCTGCCGAGGTGAGCACCCGACCCTCCGCCACGTAGAGCACGTCCGGGTCGACCAGCACCTCCGGGCGACCCCTCGACGAACGGCCTGTTCGGCACCCACTTCGTGCCGGCGGCGCACGATCATGAGATGGCCGTCCCAGCCGCCGCCTCCCTGCTCGCCGTCTACTACGCGCTGCGCGGGTCCGTCCCGGGCGCGTCCGTCCCGCGCGAGGCGGACCCTCGGGCCGGACGGTGCCGGTCACCCGGCCTCGGACACCGTGGCCGTGCCCGAGGCCGCCGGCCCCGTGCCTGCCGTGCCGCGGAAGGTGACGCGGTACGCGCTCGGAGGCACGCCGACCGCGGCCTGGAAGTGCTGCCGCAGGTTCGCGCCCGTGCCGAAACCCGCGTCGGCGGCGACCCGGTCGACGGGCAGGTCCGTCTCCTCCAGGAGTTGCCGTGCGCGCTCCACGCGGCGCTGCGTGAGCCACCGCCCCGGAGTCACGCCGACCTCCTCACGGAAGCGGCGGCTGAACGTCCGGACGCTCATCCCTTCCTGCTCCGCCAGCTCGCGCAGCGCGAGCGGCCGGTCCAGGCGGGCCAGCGCCCAGGCCCGGGCCGCGCCGGTGGCGGCGCGCCGTCCGGGGTCGGCCACGGGACGGGGCACGTACTGCGCCTGCCCGCCCTCCCGGTGCGGCGGCACCACCGTGGTCCGCGCGACATCGGCGGCCACCGCCGCACCGTGGTCGCGGCGGATGATGTGCAGGCACAGGTCGATGCCCGCCGCCTCCCCGGCGGAGGTGAGCACGTCGCCGTCGTCGGTGTAGAGCACGTCGGGATCGAGCCGCACCCGCGGGTGCAGCTCCCGGAAGCGGTCCACCGACTTCCAGTGCGTCGCCGCGGGCCGGCCGTCGAGCCGCCCTGCGGCGGCCAGGACGAAGGCGCCGGTGCACACCGACGCCAGCCGAGTGCCCGGCCCGATCCGCGACAGCGCCGCACGCAGCGGCTCGCTCAGCACCCCCGAGACGCCGTCCTCCTCGTGCGAGGCGGGGACGACGACGGTGTCCGCCTCGGTCAGGATCTGCGTTCCGTGCTCCACCAGCACCGGGAAGTCGGCGTCCGTGCGCACCAGTCCGGGTGCGACGGCGCAGGTCAGCACCTCGTACAGGCGGTCACCGGAGCGCGGGTCGCGTGCGGCGCCGAACAGCTGGTGCACCAGGCCCAGCTCCAACGGCAGCACCCCGTGCCGCACCAACACCGCGACGCGGTGCCTGCCGTCGTGGGTGAAGACCGTCATGGCCGTATTCTTTCACACCATGGCATTCCAGCCACTCGTACTGTCGCCGGGACCCGAGCAGGCTCGTACGCATGACCCCGACGCACACGACCCCCGCAGCCGTGACCCCCATGAACGTGCTGTGGATCTACGCCCATCCCGAGCAGCGCTCGCTGAACGGCGCCCTGCGCGCCGAAGGACTCCGCGCCCTGGCGGCCGACGGCCACGCGGTACGGGAATCCGACCTGTACGCGATGGACTTCAAGCCGGTCGTCGAGGCGGCCGATTTTCACCGCGCGTCGTGCGAGCGGTTGTTCGTCGGCGCCGAGCAGGAGCGCGCGTACCGCACCGGCAAGCTCGCCGACGACATCCGGGCGGAACAGGACAAGCTCGCCTGGGCGGACACGCTGGTCCTCCAGTTCCCGCTGTGGTGGTTCGGGCCGCCGGCGATCCTGAAGGGCTGGTTCGACCGGGTGCTGGTGCAGGGCTTCGCGTTCGGCGTCCGGGACGCGGAAGGCCGTACCCGCCGCTACGGTGACGGCGGCCTGGCGGGCCGGCGGGCACTGGTCGTCACCTCCGTGGGCGCCCGCGCATCGAGCTTCGGTCCGCGCGGCATCCACGGCGCGCTCGACGAGGTGCTGTGGCCGGTGCTGCACGGCACCCTCTGGTACACCGGCATGGCCCCGCTGCGCCCGTACGTCGTGCACAGCGCGGACCGTGCGACGCCCGCAGAGGCGGACGCCCACGCCGCGGCACTGGCGGACCGCCTCCGCGGCCTGCCCGGCGAGCAGCCCCTCGCCTACCGGCACGAGGCGGGCACGGACTACGACGCCGACCTGGTCCTGCACGCCGACCGCGCCCCGGGCCGCGTCGGGCTCGGAGCGCATGTCGTGCCGCCGCGCGCGTGAGCGGGGGCGGCCGGGCCGGGGATTACAGGTTCCGCTCGGCGAAGACCTCCATCGCCTCGCAGATGAACTGCGCAGTGCCCTCTCCGTGCACGTCGTAGTTCGCGGTGAAGCGCGGGTCGGCGACGTACATCCGGCCGAGACCGGTGAACTGCTCGGCCGTCGGCCACCGTCCCTGCCAGCCCCCCGCCACCCAGTCGTAGTGGCGCCGGGTGATGGCCTGGGCCTCCTCCCCGTCGGGCGCGAGGCCCTCGGCGTGCGCACGGGCGTAGTCGCGAGCGATGTCGAACTGCCGCTGCTTGAAGTCGCGCTTCTCCTCGTCCGAGAGCCCGCGCCACCAGCGGTCGCCCTGCTCGTACGCCTCCTTGCCCCAGCGCTCGGTGACCTCGTCCTTGTACTGCGTGTGGTCGAACCCGTCCAGAACCTCGTCCGGCATGAGTGATTCGCCTCCCTGTGTCTTGGTGAGCGTCGTGCGGACGGACCGGATCTGGCGGTCCAGCCGTTCCCGTTCCTGCTCCAGCAGGCGCAGGTGCGTGCGCAGCGCGCCCTCGGTGTCGCGCTGCCCCGCCAGCACGTCGGCAATCGCCGTCAGGCTCAGCCCAAGCTCTCGCAGGAGCAGGATGCGCTGAAGCCGTACGAGCGCCTCGCCGTCGTAGTGGCGCTGACCGCCGTGCCCGACGCGGGTGGGCTTGAGCAGGCCGATGTCGTCGTAGTGGCGCAGTGCCCGGCTGGTGATCCCCGCCGACCGCGCCACCTCCTGAATGGGCCACTCCATGCCCCTGCCTCCGTCCGTCCAGGTGTGTACACGCCGGTTCGTTCCGGCTTGCGCCGTTCCGTCCGACGTCACCGACGCTATGGCTTTCCGCAACGTCAAGCGCAAGCCACGAAGGCGCGCCGAGCCGCCCTGGAACATCGCGTGGTGACGGCGGCCGCCGAACGGCAAGTGGGCTGACACAAGCCGGGCCCGACCTGGCCGCCCCCAGTCGCCCAGGGGCCAACGTCGGCATGCCGGGGCACCTGGCCCGTCATCTTCCTCGGCTACCGTGCGCCGGGTCGAAGAGCTGTAGGAGAGGGAGCGAGCGATGAACACGGTGGGGGCCGCTGCGGGCGCGGGCGGGCTGAAGCGCCGCCTGGGAGTTCTCGACGCCGTGGTGATCGGCTTGGGCTCCATGATCGGGGCCGGGATCTTCGCGGCCCTCGGCCCGGCGGCCGACGCCGCCGGCTCCGGCCTCCTGCTCGCCTTGGCTCTCGCCGCCATCGTGGCGTACTGCAATGCGCTCTCCTCCGCACGGCTGGCCGCCCTCTACCCGCAGTCCGGTGGTACCTACGTCTACGGCCGGATGCGCCTGGGTGAATTCTGGGGCTATCTGGCCGGCTGGGCGTTCGTCGTCGGCAAGACCGCCTCCTGCGCGGCGATGGCCCTCACCATCGGCGCCTACCTCTGGCCCGACCATGCCCATGCGGTGGGCGTGGTCGCCGTGGTGGCACTGACCGCGGTGAACTACGTCGGCGTGCAGAAGTCCGCCCTCCTTGCCCGCATCATCGTCTCGCTCGTCCTGGCCGTGCTCGTCACCGCAGTCGTCACCGCCCTGACCTCCAGCCCCGCGGACACCACACGGCTGGACATCGGCGCCCACGCCGGCGTCGGCGGGGTGCTCCAGGCCGCGGGACTGCTGTTCTTCGCCTTCGCCGGATACGCGCGTATCGCCACTCTCGGCGAAGAAGTCCGCGACCCTGCCCGCACCATCCCGCGCGCCATCCCGCTCGCGCTCGGCATCACCCTCGCCGTCTATGCCCTCGTCGCCACCGCCACCCTCGCGGTGCTCGGCCCGGCCGGACTGGCAGGCGCCACCGCCCCGCTGTCCGACGCCGCCCAGGCGGCCGGCGCCGACTGGCTCGTGCCCGTCGTCCGTGCAGGTGCCGCTGTCGCCGCGCTCGGCTCCCTGCTCGCGCTGATCCTCGGCGTGTCCCGGACCACTCTGGCCATGTCCCGTGACGGGCACCTGCCCCACACGTTGTCCGCCGTCCACCCCCGCTTCGGCATTCCCCACCACGCCGAAATCGCCGTCGGTGCCCTCGTCGCCCTGCTCGTCGCGACGACCGACGTACGCGGCGCCATCGGCTTCTCCTCCTTCGGAGTCCTGGCCTACTACGCCGTGGCCAACGCCTCCGCCTGGACCCTCACCCCCGAGGAAGGCAGCCCCCGCCGCCTCATTCCCCTCATCGGCCTCACCGGCTGCGCAACCCTTGCTTTCGCCCTGCCCCTCAGCGCCGTCATCTCCGGCGCCGCAGTCCTCATCCTCGGGGCCGTCATCTACGGCCTGCGAACAGCCGGGACCAAGAACTCCCGCCACTGACGTCTCCCTCCTCGCGAATCCGCTGACCGCGACGTGAGGCACTGAGGCACTGGTCCTCGACCCGTGCTTCCGGGGCACGGAGGTGGCGGCCGCCGCAGGGCCTGAGGGAGGGGCGGGCGGCCGGGGTCCGGCCCGGCCGCCGGTCAGGTCGCTCGGCGGGCGATGGTGCGGGCGATGCGGTCGGCGTCGCGGGAGAGTTCGCGGAGCATGCCGCTGAGCGGGTTGGTGTAGCCGGTGAAGAAGAGGCCGGGGGCGTCGGGGTGGGTGCGGGCGCCGTGAGCGAGGGGGCGGCCGGTGGCGTCGAGTACGCCGAGGTGGCCGACCAGCGGGGTGAGGCCGCGGGTGTAGCCGGTGGCGGCGATGACGACGTCGGGCGTGAGCGAGGCGCCGTCGGCCAGGGTGACCTTGCCGGCGTCGAACGACTCCACGGCGGCGACGACTTCGACGCGCCGTTTGCGTATCGCCTTGATGAGACCGACGTCCTGGACGGGGATCGCGCCCTCCCGGGCGCGGGTGTAGAGGCCGGCCTCGGGGCGGGGCAGACCGTACGGCTCGAGGTCGGGGATGGCGAGGCGCGCCATGCGGGCGGCCATCGCGTCGACCATGCCGGTCGGGAGACGGCGGCAGAGGACACCGTTCGCCTGGGCGGGCCAGCCCAGTGTGGAACGCCGCACGATGTGCGGCGGGGTGCGCACGGCGAGGCGTACCCGGGCCGCGCCGCCCTCGACGAGGTCGACGGCTATCTCGGCGCCGGTGTTGCCGACGCCCACGACCAGCACGTCCTGCCCCGCGTACGGCGTGGCGTTGCGGTAGCGGGAGGCGTGCAGGAGTTCGCCGGTGAAGGACTGGCGGCCGGGCCACTCGGGGAGCCGGGCCGTGTGGTTGTAGCCGGTGGCCACGACGACGGCGGCGGCGGAGAGCTTGCGCCCGCCGTTGGCGTGCAGCGTCCAGGTGGCGCCGTCACCGCCGCCGTCGTGGTCGATGCGGTCGACCTCGACGCCGGCCGCGAGCTCGATCCGGTGGTGGTCGGCGTACGACTCGAGGTACCGCACAAGGTCGTCGCGGGCGACCCAGCGGCCGTACGAGCGGGGGATGGGCAGTCCGGGCAGCGCGGACCAGCGGCGCGTGGTGTGCAGGCGCAGCCGGTCGTAGTGGGAGCGCCAGGAGGCGCCCACCGAGGGGGACTTCTCCAGCACGACGGTGCGTATGCCGCGCCGCTGGAGCGCCGCGGCGGTCGCCAGGCCGCCGGGCCCTGCGCCGACGACGTGGACGGGGTGGGCTTGTCCGGACATGTGCATGTCGATGAGCGTAGTGTGCCGCCGAGGCCACCCCGGACGGCCTCCCGTCCTCCACGACGCCTGGCGAAAGTCGCTGGTCAGGGACATGTGACGGGTGATCAGCGCCGTCACAGGAGGGGAGGGTTCGGGGTCGACGTGGGGAGGGCGTGAAGCTCGGACAATGGTAACGATCGCGTAACTTCGGGGCGCTGTCCGCGTTCCATAGCGGACATGTACCGTTAGTCCCACATGTGTACGGCTAGAACGGAGCAGTCACCGCACGCCCGACCGAAAGGGCTCGCTCCGTTGCAGCACAAGAAGAGAACCAACAGGAAGTCTCGGATAGTCCTCGTCGGAGCAGCCGCGCTGATGCTGCTCGGCGGCACGGGCGCCCTCGCGGGCGCACTGGAGCCGACGGACGGGCCGCCCGGCGACGGGCTCGGCCAGGTGCGCGGGGCCGACGCCCCCGGCGCCATCGAGGGCGAGTACATCGTGGTGATGAAGGAGTCCGGCAAGGCTGCTCCGGACGCCTCGCTGCTGAGGTCCACCGAGTCGGTGCGCGGCCTCGCGGAGAGCCTGCTGGAAGAGACCGAGGCGCTGGGCGCGACGGTCGAGCGCACCTACAGCACCGCGTTCAAGGGCTTCTCGGTGCGGGCGGACGAGACGGAGGCGCGTCGTCTCGCGGCTCTCCCGTCCGTCGCCTACGTCGAGCAGAACGGTGTCGAGCGCGGCGACGACATGACGCAGATCAACGCGACCTGGGGTCTGGACCGTGTCGACCAGCGGGACCTGCCGCTGAACGACCAGTACGCCCACATCACCGGTGGGGGGAACGTGCGGGCGTACGTCGTCGACTCGGGCGTCAGCGTGAGCTACCCGGCCTTCACCGGACGGGCCTCGAACGGCTGGGACTTCGTCGAGGACGACGCCGTCGCGCAGGACTGCCACGGCCACGGGACGCACGTCGCGGGCACCGTCGGCGGCGCGGTGTACGGAGTGGCCAAGGAAGTGAAGATCGTCGCGGTGCGGGTGCTGAACTGCGAGAACCGCGGCACCACCGCCGACGTGCTGGCCGGCTACGACTGGGTCGCCGCCAACGCGCAGCTCCCCGCGGTCGCCAACGTGAGCATCGGTGGCAGCGCCAGCGACACCAAGGACGACGCGGTCCGCGGCATGGTCGAGGCGGGTGTGACCGTCGCGGTCTCGGCCGGCAACGACGACCGCGAGGCCTGCCTGCAGTCCCCGGCGCGGGAGCCGGACGTGATCACGGTGGCGGCGACGACCGCCGCCGACGCGCGGTGGGGGAACTCGAACTACGGCGACTGCGTGGACCTCTTCGCCCCCGGCCACCTCATCGAGTCCGCCGACTACGACGACCCGGACGGTACGGCGGTGTGGAGCGGCACCTCGATGGCCGCGCCGCACGTGACCGGCGCCGCCGCGCTCTACCTCGCCGAGCACCCGTCGGCCACGCCCGCCGAGGTCACCGAGGCGCTGCTGGACGGTTCGACGGAGGGCCGCGTCACGGACGCGGGCAGCGGCTCGCCGAACCGTCTGCTGTACACCCGGTTCTGACGACCGGAGCGGTGGGGCGGGCGCGCCCGCCCCGCCGAAGACACGCACACGGCCCGGGTCCCCTCGGAGAACGAGGGGACCCGGGCCGTATCCGTGCTGTTGCGCCGCGGCCGGGGTGGGGCCGGGCCGCGCGTGACGACGGTCCGCGGGGAGGCGTCGTCGCGGGTGCCGCGTGAGGATGCGGCGGGGACAGGAACCGCCGCACGCGTCCGGCGCCCGGCCGCCCGCGCCCGCCGCCCCGGGCCGGGCGCGGCCGTGGGGCCGACGGTGCCGGCGGCGGCTACCTGGCGGGCTTGCGTCCGGTCACACCGAGGTGCACCAGCTCCACGAGTGTGGGCCGGACGTCGGCCTGCCTCACACTCCAGGTCTGGAACACCTTCTGGTGACCCGCCACCGAGGCGAGGAGGGTGACCAGTGCGCCGGCCATGGCTGCCGGCACCACTTCCTCGTCGACCCGGCCGCGCGCCTGGAGATCCTTGATGGCGTCCGTCAGGGAGGCGGTGACGCCGTTGAGAAGCCGTGTGCGGATGCGGGAGAAACGTTTGTCCCCCTCGGCTGCGCCGAGATCGACGACACGCAGCAGCGCGTCGTTGCGGCGCCAGAAGGCGAGGAAGCCGTCGACCAGCTCCTCCGCCGTTCCACGCCCGGACTTCCCGGCCCAGGAACGGCCCTCGACGATCTCGCCGAGGTTCGCTCCCTCCTTGGCCACCGCGTCCGCGAGCTCCAGAACGGCGCCTTCGACGTCCGGGAAGTACTGGTAGAAGGTCGCGGGGGAGGTGCCCGCCTTCCGCGCGACGTCGATCACCTTGACGTCGCGGTACGGCGACGAGTTCAGCATCTCGCCGAGGCGGTCGAGCAGCTTCTGCCGCGTCGCCTGGCCCCTCCGGCCGGCGACCCTGCCGTCGACGGTTCGTACCTGTCCTGTCATGCCGTCAGCTTACCGACGGGTGAAGAGCGCGCGATTCGGGCGGTGCAAACGGGTCTGGGGCCCGTTTTCAGTGCCGGGGCGCGGTGGGGCCGCACGAACTGCGAGTGTCGGTGCCGCCCGCTAGCGTTTCTGTCGTACACACGAGGTGCACGGCCGCGCACGCACGGTGGTGCGGGCCTGCTGGGAGGTGGAGCGACGATGGCCGGATTCGCGGAGGGCGCGCCCTGCTGGGCGGTCGCCATGCTGCCCGACGTCGCGGCGGGCAGAAGGTTCTACGGTGAGCTGCTGGGCTGGTCCTTCGGGGAGCCGGACCGCGAGCGGGAGGCGTACACCACGGCGACGCTGGGTGGGAAGGCCGTCGCCGGTCTGGTCGCCAAGCCCGACGGCCGGATGCCCACCGACTGGAACGTGCATCTGAACACCCCGGACATCGCGGCCGCCGCCGGGAGGGTCCGGGAGGCGGGCGGGCAGGTCATCATGGAGCCGTTCCCGCTGGGCGGTGCGGGGTACACGGCAGTTGCGGCAGACCCGGGCGGCGCCGTCTTCCAGCTCTGGCAGCCGGGCACGATGACCGGCTTCGAGGCCCCCGGGGAGCCGGGTGCATACGCCTGGGCGGAGGTGTACGCCAGAGCCGCCGACAAGGAGGCCGTCGACGCCTTCTACGCAGCCGTCTTCGGCTTCGAGACCGGCGACCTCAGCGAGACGCTGGGGGAGGACTTCGTCATGTGGGCGCCGCGCGGCGAGCCGGCCGACCCGGAGCACGCGGTGGGGGGCCGTGCCCTGATCGCCGCCGATGCCCCGGAGCACCTGCCGGCGCACTTCCTCCTCTACTTCGCGGTGGGTGACTGCGACGAGGCCGTCCGGACGACCAACCGCCTCGGCGGGCGCACGGTGCGGGAGCCGGCCACCACCCCCTTCGGCCGGTACGCGGTGCTCGTGGACGACCAGGGTGCCTATTTCGCCGTGATCGCCCCGGAAGGGGGGCATTGAGAGAGAGCTGACCGGGGAGTAACGACACGGCCGGGCCGCCCCCGGGTTCGCAACCGCAGGCCGCGCCAGGAACAATCGGCACCGACGGACACTTTCGTCCTGTGGGGCGGTGAGATGCTGCACGGGGGCGGTGACGAAGCGAAACGCCCCAACGGGGAGGTGGCAGGCACGTGGTGGAGCAGCTGACGCAGCACGATCCGCGACGGATCGGGCCGTTCGAGGTGCTCGGCCGTCTCGGCTCCGGGGGGATGGGGCTGGTGTATCTCGCCCGCTCCGCCTCCGGCCGCCGGGTGGCGATCAAGACGGTGCGCACGGAGCTCGCCGAGGACCAGCTCTTCCGGGTGCGTTTCACCCGTGAGGTGGAGGCGGCCCGTGCCGTCAGCGGCTTCTACACCGCGGCGGTCGTCGACGCCGACCCGCGCGCCGCCGTGCCGTGGCTGGCCACGGCCTTCGTGCCCGCGCCCTCGCTCGAGGAGATCGTCAACGAGTGCGGCCCGCTGCCCGCTCAGGCCGTGCGCTGGCTGGCCGCGGGCATCGCCGAGGCGCTGCAGTCCATCCACGGCGCCGGGCTGGTCCACCGCGACCTGAAGCCCTCCAACGTGCTGGTGGTCGAGGACGGCCCCCGGGTGATCGACTTCGGTATCGCCTCCGGGGTGTCCAACACGCGGCTGACGATGACCAACGTCGCCGTCGGCACCCCGGCGTACATGTCACCCGAACAGGCCCGCGACTCCCGCAGCGTCACCGGCGCCAGCGACATTTTTTCCCTCGCCTCCACCCTGGTCTTCGCCGCCACCGGCCACGCCCCCTTCCACGGCGCGAACCCGGTGGAGACCGTCTTCATGCTGCTGCGTGAGGGCCCCGACCTGGACGGCATGCCGGACGAACTGCGTCCGCTGATCGACTCCTGCATGCGGATGGCAGCCGAGGAGCGGCCCAGCCCGGCCGACCTCCAGGCCCAGCTCGCGCCGCACCTCTTCTCCTCGGGCAGTGACGACAGCGGTACCGCCTCGGCCTGGCTGCCCGCCGGGGCCGTCGCCCTCATCGAACGCAAGCGGGGCGCCCGGGCCGCCCGGGTCGCCGCGCAGGCCCTCGGCGGCGGACCCGGCAGGCCCGGCGGGCACGGAGCGGGCGGGCACGGTCCGAACGGGGCGCACGGCCCCGGTGCCGCACCGGCCGGCGGACCCGACCTGGCCGCCGTGCCGCCCATGCCCTCGCACGCGGCGCCCGACGCCTACCAGCAGGCCGATGGCGGACACCGGCCGCACCCCGGTGCCTACGGCACCGGGGCGGTGCCCGCGGGCCCCGGCGGGCCCTCCGCGGCCGGCCCCGACGCCGCGTACGCGGCGTCCGTCGCCTCGCCCCCCGTCGTCTCCTCGCCACCCGGCGACGGCTCACCCGTACGACTGCCCGGGGCCCAGGTCCCCATCGGCCCCGGTCCCCGGCGCGACGACCAGCCGCAGGTCGCGGACTCCGGTATGCCCGGCACCGGCTGGGTGCGCCCGCCCGGCGGGACGGCCTCGGCCGCGGCCGGAACCGGGGCCCCGCCCCCGCCGCCGCAGGCGCCGCCCGTTCCGCAGGGGTCGCCGGACGGTGCCGCACCCGGCCAGCAGGGCTGGCGTCCCTGGCGCTTCCGCATGTCCAACGACCTGTGGGGCACTCCCGCGGTCGCCGACGACCTGCTGTACGTCACCTCCTTCGAGGTGCACGCCCTGGACGTCGCCACCGGGCGCCGCCAGTTCAAGACCCGCGAGGTCGCCTGGTCCATGACGGTCTCCGCCGGCCGCGTGCACGCCTCGGACGGCCCCAGCCTCTACGCGCTCGATGCCCGGGACGGCTCCGAGCGGTGGCGGCTGGCGACCGACGGCTGGGTGTACTCCCTCTCCGTCGACCGCGGCACGGTGGTGACCGGCACACGTGGCGGCGGCGTGCAGGCATGGGAGGCCGCCACCGGCGAGAAGCTCTGGGACCTCACCGGCGCCCAGGCCGATTTCGAGACCCGCGAGGCCGGTCCCCTCGTGCACGGGGGCACCGTCTTCACCTGGGGCGACGGCCGGCTCTACGCACTGGACGCGCGCAGCGGCGGGGAACGCTGGTCGTACCCGGTCGGCGACGCCTCGGCGACCGGGGGCGTGCCGGTGCGGCTCACCCCGGCCGAGGACGGCACGGTCTACGTCTGCGCCGGTTCCCGCGTCTTCGCGCTCGACGCCGCCTCCGGCCGGGAGCGGTGGCGGTTCGACGCGCCGGCGGCGTTCCTGTGCCCGCCCGCGTTCGTGGCCGGACCCGCCGTCACCGGCGGGGGCGTCTACCTCGCCGACTACCTCGGCACGGTGTACGCGATCGACGCCGCGAACGGGCACGACCGCTGGCGCATCGCCACCGAGGCCCGGCACTCCACGGAACCGGTGGTGGTGGCCGACGGTCTGGTCCACCTCGGCAGCGGCGGTGCGCTCTACACGCTCGACGCGGTCAGCGGCACCCCCCGCTGGCGGTTCGCCGCCGGGGGCGACGTCGTCGGAGCGCCGGTCGTGTCGGCCGGACGCGTGCACTTCGGCTCGGCGGACTGCTGCATCTACACGCTGGACGCGGTCGGCGGTCAACTGCGGTGGAAGCTCGCCACCCAGGGGGAGATCACCGGCTCGCCGGTGGTCGTCGGCGGCGTGGTGTACGCGTGCAGCAAGGACCGCTGTGTGTACGCGCTCGACGCGGCGAAGGGCACCGGGCAGTCCCGGCCACCGGCCTGACCGGCCCGGCTCTTCGCCACGACCCGAACCGGCCGGACGACGCACCGGGGGTCACGCCGCGAGCGCCGCCCGGAAGAGGGTGCGCAGTTCGTCGTTGTCGACCCGCTCGGCGTCCCCCGGCCGCAGCCGGATCGTGCCCTTGCCCGTCACCAGGTCGGGGTGCCGCGCCGTGAAGCCGCCGTCGCGGCCCTCCTGCCACCCGTACACGGACAGGCCGTGCTTCCAGGCGCCCAGACAGAGCCGTCTGCGCCCGACCTTGTAGGACGGGATCTGGTAGGAGAGCGGCACCGCCGCGTCGGGGTGTTCGTCGAGGTGCAGCCGGTGCAGCCGGTCGACCAGCGGCCGGTGCTCGGGCGGGATGGCGCGGATGTCGTCGCGCACGGCGGCCGCTGCGGCGGCCGCGTCGGCGTTCCCGGACGCGGTGTCGTCTCCTTTCGGGGTCTGCCGGCCGGCTCCCGGTCAGGCCACGTCGCGGTGGTCGCCGCCGCCGCGCGGGCCGTGGTGACCGCGGTGCCCGGCGTTCTGCAGCCGGTGCAGCAGCCGCTGCGGGAACGGTTCCCTGCCGTGCTCCTTGCCCTGCTCCCCATGTGCGCGCTCCGCCTCCGGGGCGGTGCCCTTGGGGGCCTCCTCCGGGCGCATCGCGTCGGGCCCCTTCTCCGCGCGCAGGTCGCCGCTGCGCGTCGGGCCGCCCGCGCCCGCCCCGGCCAGCGGCCGGGACTCGGAGCGGGGCTGGGCCGGCTCCGCCGGGGCGGGGCCGGGGGAGCGGGTGGCGGTACCCGTACCGCTCCAGTCCGCCCGTTCGTCGCGGGGGAAGGTACCCATCCCCGCGCCCTCGCTCCGCGCGGGTGCCCCGGCGACGGGCTGTTCGGTCGCCGGTTGTTCGGTCGCCGGCCCCTCGGCGCCGGGTTCCGTGCTCGCCGCAGGCGCGGCGGCCGTACCAGCGGTGTGCGGCATCGGGCGGGTGCGCTCCTGCGGACCCTCCGTGGCCTCGCCGGATTCCTCGGACCGGCGCGCCGCGTCGGACCACGCCGCGCCCCCTGCCATCGTCCGGCCGTCCTGACGAGCGGTGTCGACCTCGCCCCGTACCTCCGAGGGTTGGTCCGGCGCGGTCTCGTCCCCGCTGATGTCGGCCTCCTCCTGCTGTGCGGCGGCCATCCCGCCCGTCCCGCCGGGAGCGGGACCGGATGTGCCCCTGGCGTCGAGAGCGTCGGCCCGTGCAGGCATGCCGGGTGCGGTCGCCCCTGCAGGGGCCTCTTCCTCCGCACGGGGGGCGGCGGCGTCCGACCCCCGCTCTGCGCCCGTCACCCCGGCCGGTGTGCCCTGCGCGGAGGGGGCTTCCCGCGTGGTGTCGGGGGTGTCGCGTCGGGCGGCGGCCATGCCTGCGGCTCCTGTTGCGGTCCCGGCGGCGGCTCCCGCTGCGGCGGTGCCCGCCGTGCCCGGGGTGTGGCCTGGGGTGGTGGCGTCGGTCCGTTCGGGGTCGGGTTCGCCCGTG